>NZ_JBXWMC010000004.1:0-382108 GCF_059609665.1 Ruegeria sp. YTSC230
GCTGACGACCCAGCTCGGATGTGATCGAGCCGAACAGCTCGGGATCACGGTCAGACAGGGACTGGGTGAAAAATCCGGTATCACGGAGATTGGCGTTCATGGGGGCTCCACATGGCTGGGTAAGAATCTTGCGGATTTCCTATCGGAAACGGTACATGCGCAAAAGCTTTAAAGCGACGAATTGGCCCGCTGTGGCGTCAAGTCTGGCTTATCGGGGAAAGGTATGGTTGTTTCGGAACCAAATGTGCAAGACCGGAAACCGCAACAAATGATCCAGAGAATCGCTTTCCTCGCCAGCGACGTCAAAGTGGCCCAAACAGCCCGCGACGTGCTGGTGAAACGTTATGGAAACGCGGCACCGCGGGATGCCGATGTTGTCGTTGCACTGGGCGGTGACGGGTTTATGCTCCATACGTTGCACAGCATGCAGCATCTGGACACGCCGGTTTATGGCATGAACCGAGGAACAATCGGCTTTCTGATGAACGAGTTCCACGAAGCCGACCTTATGGCCCGTCTGGGCGAAGCCGAGGAAGAAGTCATTAACCCACTGGCCATGCGTGCGATGGATCAGTCAGGTAAGATGCACGAGGCGCTGGCGATCAACGAGGTGTCGCTGCTGCGCGCAGGGCCACAAGCCGCGCGCCTCAGGATAAGTGTCGATAGCCGTGTTCGCATGGATGAACTGGTCTGTGATGGCGCGTTGTTGTCCACGCCTGCCGGATCGACCGCCTATAACTACTCGGCTCACGGCCCGATTCTGCCAATTGGATCAGATGTTCTTGCCCTGACGGCTATTGCTGCATTCAGGCCGCGTCGGTGGCGCGGTGCGCTGTTGCCCAAGATCGCCAAGGTGCGTTTCGATGTGCTGGATGCGGACAAACGCCCGGTCATGGCCGATGCAGATTCGGTTTCATTCCCTGATATCGACTGGGTCGAGATCCGCTCTGAACCTGCAATCCAGCACCGCATTTTGTTCGACCCTGGGCATGGGTTGGAAGAGCGCCTGATATCCGAGCAATTCACCTAAATTTTGGGACTTACGAATTTTTTAGAACTTGTGTGAAGCAGTTCACATGAGCTTCATTAACTTTCCGCTAATCTGATCTTGCCCGGAGAACACGTCTAGGTGGGAGTGAGTGGCCACCAAACGACGTTTTCGAACGATTGCGCAGTTTACGCGCTGGCGAGGGTAGGTGGTGCTACGCTCGTTAATGATATCTGGGCTTATTTTAGTAAGCGGACCCCGGGCACAATAACCCGGGGTCTATTTTCGTTTTGGGTCGCACTACGTGCCCATCTTTTCCCACAACGGAAAGCACATCTGACCGACGCGCGCCTCAATTGCGGCGGTGGCATCCACGGCCATATCTTCACGCCAGCGGCGGGCAGCGATCTGGACATTGATCGGCTGCGGGCCGCTGGGCAAATCCGCCAGCCGGGACGGAACGCAAGCGGCGGGCAGGCCAAGGAAGTTCATCGCATAGGAATAAACGGCGCATCCAAGTACCTCGTGCACCCCTTCGGCACCTTCGGTGTCCCGATCCGGTTTGAAGAATGGTTGCGGCAGGAAGGGCGACAAGACCAATGCGTAGTCTTCCATAAACAACGACCATTCACGGGCAAACTGGGTGCGCTTGGCCAGCATTCGGATCAGGTCGGTTTCAACTATGGGCGGGAATTCCTGAAAATAGACGTCAAAGATCTCGCGGATGGTTTCAGATCCTGCCGCCTTGATGTCGTTTTGCATCAATGTCAGGACTTCGCCCATCAAGGCGCGATACCCTGACCGACCACACTCGAATACATCGGGCGGGTCGATCTCCTCCACCAGATAACCGGCGTCGACCAGCGCATCGCGGGCCGTGTTCAGCGCCTTGTCGACCTCGGGGTGTAGCGCATAGCCGAAGGTGTTCTTGGTGAAGGCAACTTTGATCGGATCATCCAAGGCTTCCCCTCGCCACGGCATTGAAACGTGAAACGGATCGCGCGGGTCGGCGGCGATCAGGCTGGGCATGGACAGATGCAAGTCGGCGGCAGAGCGGGTAATCAGCCCCTGCACCGACATGGATTGTGCCAGAATTCCGCGTTCGGCTTGCTGGCTGGGGTTCCACGCGGGGACGCGCCCCAGCCCTGGTTTGACTGTGACCGCGCCATTGGCCGCCGCGGGAAACCGCAGACTGCCACCGATGTCGTTGCCATGCGCCAGCGCGCCAATCCCAGCCATCACGCCCGCACCGGCCCCGCCCGAAGACCCGCCGGGTGAGATATGGCGGCCCCAAGGGTTGTGTGTCCGGCCATGCAGCGGGTTGTCTGTATCGGCGCGGAATGAGAATTCGGGCGTGTTCGTCCGCCCGATCACGATGGCCCCGGCTTTCTGCAGATTGCGCACAACCGGCGCGTCGTCGGGCGCGATCACATCCTTCAGGGCAACAACACCGTTCGAGGTCGCACGCCCCTTTTGATCGACGTTAATTTTGATAGTGACGGGAACGCCATGCAACGGCCCCGCGGGTGCACCGCCTGCCACGGCCGCATCCAGTTCACGCGCACGCTCCAACGCCTCGGTGCTCAGGTCTTCGACCACCGCGTTCAGGTCTGGGTTGGCCTGATGCATTCGGTCGACTGCATGCTGAGTGACCTCCAACGCGCTCAACTCACCGCTGCGGGTCAAGGCGGTCAGGTCGGTGGCGTTCAGACGCCAGATATCGGTTTGTGTCATGGGCCCTCGCTGTCTTGGGATGACAGTAGGGGGCTTGTTTCAGGTTGCAAGAGAAAGACATGCGGGCGACGGATCGTCGCCCGCATGTCTGCTACTGAGCGTAGCCAAGGGTTTTCAACGCGACGGTGATCTCGTCCAAAATAGCCGGGTCATCGATGGTAGCTGGCATCTTGTAGTCCTTGCTGTCCGCAATCGACACCATCGTTCCACGCAGGATCTTGCCCGAGCGGGTCTTGGGAAGGCGGTCTACCACCACGGCTAGTTTGAACGCAGCGACCGGCCCGATCTTTTCGCGCACCAGTTTGACGACGTCTTGAACCACCTCGCCATGGTCGCGGTCACAGCCTGCATTCAGGCAAAGGAACCCTACTGGCATTTGACCTTTCAACTGGTCGGTCACACCGATCACTGCACATTCGGCCACGTCGGGGTGGGCGGCCAGAACCTCTTCCATCCCGCCGGTCGACAAGCGGTGGCCAGCGACGTTGATCACGTCATCGGTGCGCGCCATGATGTATAGGTAGCCATCCTCGTCGACCATGCCTGCATCGCCGGTCTCGTAATAACCGGGGAAGTGGTTCAGGTATGAACTTTTGAACCGATCCTCGGCATTCCACAGCGTTGGCAAGGTGCCCGGGGGCAGGGGAAGCTTGATCGCAATAGCGCCCAGCTCACCTGGCTTCATCGGATGACCGCCTTCGTCCAAAATTTGCACATCATAGCCAGGCATCGGTTTGGCGGGTGAACCCAGCTTGACCGGCAGTTCCTCGATCCCCAGTGGGTTGCCGGCGATGGTCCAGCCGGTTTCGGTCTGCCACCAATGATCGATCACCGGCACCTTCAGCGCGTCCTGCGCCCATTCGATCGTATCGGGATCAGCCCGCTCACCTGCCAGATATAAGGCGCGCAAGCAGGAGAGGTCATACTTCGCCAGCATTTCCCCCTTGGGGTCTTCACGCTTCACGGCGCGGATGGCGGTCGGGGCGGTGAAAAAGCTTTTGACCTTATGCTCGGAAATCACCCGCCAGAACGTGCCTGCGTCGGGGGTGCCAACAGGTTTACCTTCGAACACAATCGTCGTGTTGCCGTGGATCAGCGGAGCGTAGCAGATATAGGAATGCCCCACGACCCAGCCCACATCCGAGGCCGCCCAGAACACATCGCCCGGATCGACATCGTAGATGTTCTTCATTGTCCAGTTCAGCGCCACCAAATGGCCTGCGGTCGGGCGTACAACACCTTTGGGTGCGCCGGTGGTGCCGGAAGTATACAGGATGTACGCCGGATGATTGCCATCGACTGGAACGCATTCTGCCGGTTCGACACCATATTGGAAGCCATGCCAGTTGTAGTCGCGCCCTTCAATTAATTGCGCCACTTCCTGCTCGCGCTGGAAGACCACGCAGAACTCGGGCTTGTGGTTGGCCATGTCGATGGCCCCGTCCAGCAGCGGTTTGTAATGCACGACGCGACCCGGTTCCATCCCGCAGGATGCGGCGATGATGGCCTTGGGCTTGGCGTCGTCGATCCGGACAGCCAGCTCATTGCTGGCAAAGCCGCCGAACACCACCGAGTGCACGGCCCCCAGACGGGCGCAGGCGAGCATGGCCTCCAGCGCTTCGGGGATCATCGGCATATAGATGATGACACGGTCGCCCTTTTCGACGCCCTTGGCGCGCAATGCCCCGGCCAGATTGGCCACGCGGTTGCGCAGTTCGACATATGAAATCTCGCGCTTGGTGTGGGTGATCGGGCTGTCATAGATGATTGCGGCCTGTTCGCCGCGACCATTTTCGACATGCCGGTCGACCGCGTTCCAGCAGGTGTTCACTTTGGCATCGCTGAACCACTCATACAAAGGGGCGTTGTCGTCAAACAGGGCTTTGGTCGGCGGTTGAACCCAGTCAATTGCCTTTGCAGCGTTCATCCAAAAAGCCTCTGGATCCGATTTCCAGCCTTCGTAAATGTCCTGATATGCCACGGTGAACTCCTCCTAAATCTCCTTGAGAAATGTGTTATGTGGCCAAGGGGCACCGCACAAGCGAGCGCTGTGACGGAGCGTCACTTTATCGCAAAAAATTTGCAAGAATCCGCAGGTTGGCCTGCAAATTTTTGCAAATCATCGCCTTTTTGCTGACTTTTAAGGATCAATTTTGCGCTTTTGCAAAGTTGAATATTTTGGCGTGCAAATTATTGCCTGCTGTGAATCAAACAGGGTGCCGATACTGGCGCCCTGAATACTGTGCTCAGGTTTATTAACCGTAATGCGCTACGGGTGTACCCGCGATCGCCGCCATATTCAGCAATCCGCGCGCTGTGATCGACGGCGTCACGATATGCGCCTTGTTGCCCATGCCCATCAGGATCGGGCCGACCTCCAAGCCATCGGCCTTCATTTTCAGGATATTGCGCACTCCGCTCGCCGCATCCGCATGGGCAAAGATCAGAACGTTTGCTGTTCCTTTCAGGCGTGAGTTCGGGAAGATCCGCGAACGCAGTTCAGGGTCGAGGGCCAGATCCAGATTCATTTCACCTTCATATGTGAAATCGCGCGGCTCGGCGTCGAGGATATCCAGTGCCGCCCGCAACCTTTTGCCCGATCCTTCAGCCTGATTGCCAAACTGCGACTGAGAACAGAAGGCGATTTTAGGCTCGATCCCGAAACGCCGAACATGACGCGCGGCGCCAATGGTCGACTCGGCCAGCTCTTCGGGGGTTGGTAGCTGCCGAACATGGGTATCGGCAATGAACAGCGGTCCGTCCTCGAGGATCATCAGCGACAGCGCGCCATGCGGGTGCAGATCGACATCGCCCAGAACCTGTTCGACGTAGTTGAGGTGCCAACGATACTCGCCAAAGGTGCCGCAGATCATGCTGTCTGCCTCACCACGTTGCACCATGATGGCCGCAATGGCGGTGTTGTTCGTCCGCATGATCGCCTTTGCCAGGTCCGGCGTGACACCGCGGCGTTGCATGATCTCGTGATACGAGTTCCAGTAGTCATAATATCGCGGGTCGTCTTGCGGGTTTACAATCTGGAAGTCTTTGCCGGGACGGACCGTCAGCCCCAACCGTTCGCATCGTGCATTGATCACTTCGGGGCGGCCGATCAGGATTGGGGTTTCGGTTGTTTCCTCAAGAATAGCCTGAGCTGCGCGCAGAACACGCTCGTCCTCGCCCTCGGCAAATACGATCCGGCGCGAGGCCACGGCCGCGGCCTCAAAGACCGGGCGCATCAGCAGGGCAGACTTGAAGACAGACTGATTCAACCGTTCTTTGTATGCCTCGAAGTCGTCGATCGGGCGCTTGGCCACACCGCTTTCCATCGCGGCTTTGGCAACGGCCGAGGACACGACGCCGACAAGGCGCGGGTCAAAGGGTTTGGGGATCAGATAATCGGGGCCAAATGTCAGTTGCTCACCTTTGTAGGCCGCAGCCGCCTCGGCGCTGGTCGTGGCGCGTGCCATCTCGGCGATCCCGTCCACACAGGCGATCTGCATTTCGTCGTTGATTTCGGTCGCGCCCACATCCAGCGCGCCGCGGAAGATGAAGGGGAAACACAGCACGTTGTTGACCTGATTGGGAAAGTCGCTGCGGCCGGTGGCAATGATCGCGTCCGGCGCGACTTCGCGTGCGGCTTGTGGCAAAATTTCCGGGCTTGGATTGGCCAGCGCGAAGATGATCGGGCGCTTGGCCATCTTCTCAACCATCTCGGGCTTCAGGACGTTCGGCCCGCTAAGGCCAAGGAACAGGTCTGCATCGCCGATTACATCGTCCAGCGTGCGCAAATCCGTTTTTTGTGCGAATTGATCCTTGTGCGGGTTCATGTCCTCTTCACGGCCTTCATAGACAAGCCCGTGAATGTCGCACAGCCAGATATTCTCGCGTTTGACGCCCAGTTTGACCAGCATCATCAGGCAGGCAATTCCCGCCGCGCCGCCACCGGTTGAGACCACTTTGACGTCTTCAAAATTTTTGCCGGCGACGTGCAGCGCATTCTTGGCCGCGGCACCCACGACAATCGCGGTGCCGTGCTGGTCGTCGTGAAAGACCGGGATGTTCATCCGTTCCCGGCACAGCTTTTCGACAATAAAACAGTCCGGCGCCTTGATGTCTTCAAGGTTGATCGCGCCAAAGGTCGGTTCCAATGCGCAAACGATATCCGCCAGTTTTTCGGGGTCGGGTTGATCGACCTCGATGTCAAAGCAATCGATCCCGGCGAATTTCTTGAACAGGACGGCCTTGCCTTCCATCACCGGTTTGGATGCAAGTGCGCCGATGTTTCCCAGCCCCAGAACAGCTGTCCCGTTTGAGACGACAGCTACCAGGTTCCCGCGTGCGGTATACAGCTCGGCGTTGGCAGGATCCGCTTTGATTTCCAGGCTGGCCTCTGCCACACCGGGCGAATAGGCGCGTGCCAGATCGCGGCCGTTCGCCATCGGTTTTGTCGCTTTGATTTCAAGCTTACCGGGCTTTGGATGGGCGTGATATTCTAGCGCGGCCTGCCGCAGGCTGGGTGTGTCCGACATCGGCGACTCAACTCCTCAGAAAATTTGATTTAGTGTTAAACTATTTCCCCGGCTTTGGCTACGCTACGTCATTTTGCAACAGTTTCGCTAAAGTTCACCGACATCCCGTTGAAAAGCGTCGTATTGCTTTTACATTCGGGCAACTTTGGAGCCAACTTAGACCTGTCGAGCACTGAAAGCCATAAATGAGCTATAAAGACGAAATTCAGGCCGGGACTGCCTTTCCGGCGGAACAAGTTGTGGTTGGTCCGGATCGCGCCGCTTACGTATCGGTTTTGCTGATCGCCATCCTTATCCTTGCCGCCGTCAGTATCTGGCCGGTTCAAGCCCTTGCTCTGAACGAAGAGGGGGGATTGTTCGAAACGATCTCGGCCGCAGCGCTTTTTGCCTCAGGTCTGGCCGCGCTCTGGCGCTATCCCGGCATCACCCGTCTTTATATTGCGCTGGTCTGTCTGTTGCTGGCGGAAAGAGAGCTTGAGGCGGAAATCTATCCAGTCGACAGCCTGCCATATTGGATCCTTAACGGTTTGGACAGTGTGCTTGATATGACGTCTGTCCGGATTGTTCTGGCCGTCATCGTGATCGGAGGTGCCCTATGGCACGGAGCCCCGACGGCATGGCAGGCGGTAAAGCGACGGGCGCCTTTTTTCTTGATTTTCGTGCTGGCGGGATTGCTGGCGGTAACCGCTCAGCTGCTCGAGGAAGTTTCCGGAATCTACCAGGCAGATCTGTCCACACTTATGACGGTGCGGTTCTTTGTGCTGGAAGAAACGCTTGAGATGTTCTTTTCGATTGGCATTTTGGCCTCTGTTCTGATCGGATGGCCAAAATCCGATGCCGAAGAGACGCTGAATGACCTCGACCTTGAACAACAGCCAGACGCGCGCTGAAATCCGACTGCCCACCAGCGAGCTGCGCGACGATATCCCGTTTTTCACAAAGACCCTCGGAATGAGGATGGATATGATCTATCCCGCTGACGATCCGAGTGTTGCCGTGTTTTCAGGCCACGGGTTGCGCCTTCGGGTTGAGAGGGACGCGCCTGAAGCGGCAGGCACGATCCGCATCCTGACAGACGATCCTGACGGTTTTGCGGGCGGACAGCGGACTCTGGTCGCGCCAAATGGTACACGGGTTGAAATTGACGAGTTGAACCCGCCAATGGTGATGCCTGAAACGGTGCATTCCTTTGTGGTTCGCAGGCTCAAGGATCAGGCACCCTGGATCATCGGGCGGGCAGGGATGCACTACCGCGATCTTGTGCCGGATCGGCTAGGTGGGTCGATCATCGCCAGCCATATCCGTATACCCGATGGCGGCCCGGTGCCGGATATGGTGCATTTCCACAAGGTTGGGTTTCAACTGATTTTCTGCATCCATGGTTGGGTTGACGTCGTCTACGAGGATCAGGGCGACAAAATGCGCCTGACAGCTGGGGATTGCTTTATCCAACCCCCAGAAATCCGTCACCGCGTTCTTGAAGCCTCGGATAATGTTCAGGTGATCGAAATCGGTGTTCCCGCCGAACATGTCACCGAAATCGACCACGAGATGGAACTGCCTACGCCGAATTTCCGCCCGGACCGCGAATGGCAAGGGCAGCGTTTTGTTTATAACAAAGCCGAGAATTCAGAGTGGGGACCATTCCGCCTGCCAGGATACATCTGTCGCGACACGACGATTGCCGAGAATACCAAGGGTGTTGCAGGCGTGCAGGTAGTACGAAAAGGGCAGGGTGAACCGGTCTGGGCGACGCATGACACGGATATCCATTTTACCTTCGTCATGACGGGCGAGGTAACTTTGGAAGGTGAAGGGCGCGACCCCTACCGTCTGGAACAAGGGGATGCGTTCGTGATCCCGCCCGGTATGCGCACCAAACTGTCCGAACCTTCTGATGATGTCGAATTGCTTGAAGTCACCCTTCCGGGGGTCTTCAATACCGATCTGGGCTAGGTGAGAATTTGCCTGGGAATCTTGTACTCGGGGGTTCAACTCCCCGGGCAGTTTCCTTTAGGGTGTGATTTTCTGACCAGTTGATCAAAAATGGGGAATCGCCATGACTTTGAAAGATGCAGCACTGTCTGTCCGGGAAAAAGCCTATGCGCCTTATTCCAACTTCAAAGTTGGAGCTGCACTCCGGTCAGCCAGCGGTGAGGTCTATTCCGGCTGTAACGTGGAAAATGTGGCGTATCCCGAGGGCACCTGTGCCGAGGCCGGAGCTATTGCCGCGATGGTCGCTGCGGGCGAACAGGAACTGTCCGAGGTCTATGTTGTCGCCTCAAGTCCGCAACCGGTTCCGCCGTGTGGCGGTTGCCGGCAAAAGTTGGCCGAATTTGGCAAGCGGGACGTCAAGGTGACGTTGGCGACCATGGATGGCGCCGAGTTTGTAACCACGATTGGACAATTGCTGCCGGGCGCTTTCGACGCCTCGCACATGGAGGACGTGTGACCCCATGGACGCCCGTTCGATCATTGCAAAACTGCGCCGGAATGAAGTGCCGACCGGAGATGAGCTAAACTGGTTCGCGCAAGGTTTGGCCGATGGTGGTGTCAGCGACGCTCAAGCGGGCGCTTTTGCCATGGCCGTCTGCATGGGCGGATTGGGTACCAAAGGGCGCGCCGATCTGACGATCGCAATGCGCGACAGCGGTGATGTGCTCAGCTGGGATTTCGATGGCCCGGTAATTGACAAACACTCGACCGGTGGGGTGGGAGACAGCGTAAGCCTCGTGCTCGCCCCTGCACTGGCTGAGATGGGGGCTTATGTCCCTATGATCTCGGGGCGGGGTCTGGGTCATACTGGCGGCACCCTGGACAAGCTTGAGGCCATTCCTGGTGTCAGCACCCAGATCGGTCAGGACCGCCTGACGCAGATTTTGCGGGATACAGGCGCGGCTATTGTCGGGGCTACGGGGCAGATCGCCCCGGCCGACAAACGCCTTTATGCGATCCGTGATGTGACGGCGACCGTTGAAAGCCTGGACCTGATCACAGCGTCGATCCTGTCCAAGAAACTGGCCGCCAGCCCCGAGGCATTGGTGCTGGACGTCAAGGTCGGCAGCGGCGCGTTTATGAAGACGCTGGAGGATGCGCGCAAACTGGCAAAGGCCCTGTCGGAAACTGCGAATGCAGCAGGTTGCCGGACCTCGGCGGTCATCACCGATATGCACCAACCTTTGGTGCCTGCGCTGGGCAATGCGTTGGAAGTGGCCGAGGTGATGAAGGTCATGACGCAAGACCCCTATGCCCCGCTGGCCGAAATCTCGGCCGAGTTGGGCGGGGTTCTGCTGGCGGATGCCGGGATGTTCGCAACCGCCGAAGAAGGGCGCGACAAGATCACGGATGTCATCCGCGACGGTCGCGCGGCGGAACGCTTTGGGCGTATGATGGCAGCCGTAGGCGCGCCGCTGCAATTTGTTGAAAACTGGTCCCGGTACTTGCCAGAGGCCAGCGTGATCCTTGAAGTTCCGGCACCGACCAACGGACACATCACTGCCATTAACGGTGAGGCGCTGGGCCTGACAGTTGTTGCACTGGGCGGCGGACGGCAGGTTGAAGACGACGTCATCAACCCGGCCGTGGGTCTGTCTGACATCGTCCGGCTGGGCGACAAAGTCGAGAAGGGCGCGCCTTTGGCGGTAATCCACGCTTCGCGGGAGGATGCCGCGCGGCGGGCCGCCCAGAGCGTTCTCAGCGCGATCACGATAGGTGCCGATGCCCCGGCAGAGCCCACTCTTGTCCACGAAAGGATTACGCCGTGACCCGCGCGTTTCTTGTGGTGATGGACTCGGTTGGCATCGGCGGCGCGCCGGATGCTGATCGGTTCTTTAATGGTGATGTGTCGGACACGGGTGCAAACACACTGGCCCATATTTCACAGGCCTGCGCCGAAGGGCGGGCTGATGACGGGCGCTCAGGTCCACTGTACCTGCCAAACTTGGATGCGCTGGGACTGGGGGCCGCAACGCGGTTGGCATCGGGGTCGGAAACACCGGGGTTGGAGGTCGATCCGTCTGGGCGCTGGGGGTGCGCGAGAGAGCATTCACTGGGCAAGGATACGCCTTCGGGCCACTGGGAGCTGGCCGGTCTGCCTGTGCCGTGGGATTGGCATTACTTCCCGGATACCACGCCAACCTTCCCCGCCGACTTAAGCCGGGCTGCGGCCCAGGCGGCTGGAACAGACAGTATTCTGGGTGATTGTCACGCCTCGGGCACGACCATTATCGCTGAACTAGGGGCCGAGCATATGCGGACGGGTCGGCCGATCTGCTACACCTCCGCTGACAGCGTTTTCCAGATCGCGGCACATGAGGAGAGCTTTGGCCTCGACCGCCTGCTGGACATGTGCAAGGCGCTTGCCCTGCGGTTGCATGAGATGAAAGTGGGTCGCGTCATCGCGCGACCTTTCACAGGCTCACCCGATCAGGGCTTTACCCGCACCACCAACCGAAAGGATTTTGCCATTCTGCCGCCGGCGCCGGTTTTGACCAATTGGGTGCAGGATGCAGGACGCCGCGTCCATGCGGTGGGCAAGATCGGTGACATCTTCTCGATGCAGGGGATCGACACGCTACGCAAAGGGTCGGATGCCGAGTTGATGGGCCACTTGTCCGATTTGGTCGATCAGGCCGAAGAAGGCAGCCTGACCTTCGCCAATTTTGTTGAATTCGACAGCCTCTATGGCCACCGCCGTGATATCAGCGGCTATGCCCGCGCCTTGGAATGGTTCGACCGCGAGATCGGTTTGATTCTGAACAAGCTGCGCCCGGGCGATCTTATGCTTTTGACCGCCGATCACGGCAATGACCCCAGTTGGATCGGAACCGACCACACGCGCGAACAGGCGCCCGTTCTGATCGCGGGGCAGGGCACGGGCCAAATCGGGGCCGTCGATTTTGCCGATGTCGCTGCAAGTATCGCACACCATCTGAACATTCCGGCACAAGGGCCGGGGAAGAGTTTTCTATGACCGTCGCAGACCTACCCAAAATCGAGTTGCACCTGCACCATGAAGGGGCAGCACCGCCTGAATTCATCCGTCAGCTTGCGCATGAAAAACGCATAGACCTGAGCGGTATCTTTAAATCAGACGGAAGTTATGACTTCCGCGACTTCGCCCACTTTCTCAGTGTCTACGAGGCCGCCTGCGAGGTGCTTAAATCACCCGAGGATTTCCGTCGCCTGACCTTGGCCATTCTAGAGGAAAGCGCTGCGAATGGGGTGGTCTATTCGGAAACTTTCCTCAGCCCTGATTTCTGCGGCGGCGGGGATGTGCACGCCTGGCGTGACTATCTGAACGCCATTCAGGATGCGGCAGACGAGGCCGAGCGCAAGTTCGATATCACCCTGCGCGGCGTTGTCACGTGCGTCCGGCATTTCGGACCCGAACAGGCGAAACAAAGCGCCTATTGCGCAGCAGAAACCGCCGGTGACTGGATCACCGGGTTTGGCATGGGCGGTAATGAGGGCGTCGGGACGCAGGGCGATTACAAATGGGCCTTTGAATGCGCTCGCGAAGCTGGGTTGCGCCTGACCACCCATGCCGGAGAGTTCGGCGGGCCTGAAAGCGTACGCGATGCTGTTCGGGACCTCGGTGTCGAACGGGTCGGCCACGGCGTGCGGGCCATCGAGGACGACGATCTGATCCGGGAACTTGTCGACCGCGAAGTCACACTTGAAGTCTGCCCCGGTTCCAACGTGGTTCTGGGCCTGTTTCCCGATTTTAAGGCACATCCTATTGCCCGGTTGCGCGATCAGGGCGTGAACGTCACAGTTTCCACCGACGATCCGCCGTTTTTCCATACCACCATGCGGCGCGAATATGAGATGCTGCATCAGGCCTTTGGCTGGGACGCCGAGGATTTTGCGGCCCTGAACGACACAGCCTTGAACGCGGCCTTCTGCGATGATGAAACCCGCGAACGGGTCAAGAAAAGACTGGAGAGAACATGAGCGAACACCTGACCGTCGTTGACCACCCGCTGGTGCAGCACAAACTGACGCTCATGCGGGACAAGGGCACCTCGACCGCCGTGTTCCGCCAGCTGTTGCGCGAGATCACGCTGCTGTTGGCCTATGAGGTCACGCGTGAGCTGAAGCTGACCACCCGCCACATCGAAACCCCAATGGAGGAAATGGACGCCCCCATTCTGGCCGGTAAAAAACTGGCTCTGGTGTCGATCCTGCGTGCGGGCAACGGAATGTTGGATGGGGTGCTGGAACTGGTCCCATCAGCGCGCGTAGGCTTTGTCGGACTGTACCGCGACGAAGAAACCCTGAAACCCGTTCAGTATTACTTCAAAGCGCCCGAAGGTCTGAAGGATCGTCTGGTCATCGCGGTTGATCCGATGCTGGCAACCGGCAACAGCTCGGCCGCGGCGATTGATCTGCTGAAAGAGGCCGGGGCGACCGATATCCGATTCCTCTGCCTGTTGGCCGCGCCCGAAGGCGTCGCCCGCATGAAAGAGGCGCATCCTGACGTGAATATCGTCACGGCGTCGCTGGATCGCGAGTTGAACTCGAAAGGGTATATCATGCCTGGGTTGGGCGATGCCGGCGACCGGATGTTCGGCACCAAGTAACCGGCCTACTCGCCACAGATATTCTGCAGTCGGACCCAATCGCGGTCCGGCAGCACTTGCGGCAGCGGGCGCCCGGCCATCGGGTCAGCCTCGATCAAGCCCAGAGTGTCTTCCCCCGTGACATCCACAGCATAGGCATATGGCGTTGATGGCAGCGCTGCCTGGGCAAAAACCTCTAGCAAAGCTTGATCGGACAAAGTTGGGCGCGGTTCTGACAAGACCTGTTCGGTATAGGCGTCAACGATCTCGGGCGTCAGCTCTCCGGTTGTTAGCAGGCGGAATGCCGTGGTTGGGCCGGTTCGGTCCAGTACCTCGTCCAAGGGATCCTGTGCGGCAGCCCGCGCGCGTTCGGCGATGATGTAACCGGCGGCGATGGATGGGTCCTCGTGATCTTCAACCAATGAGCGGTTCAACAGAATGATCCCACCAGGCAGGCCGAGGCTTGTTTGCACCCCGGCGGGCAGAATAACGACCTCTCGCACTCCGGTTCGGACTGCCAGTTGGTCCAACGCAGCCTGCGCATCCTCTGAGGTGCACGAAACACCCGAAACCCGTTCAATCCGGTGCAGGATCGCATCTCCGATATCGTATCGCTTGATCTCGGGGACAACAGAAACGACGTGGCTTTGCAGTGCGGCCGGAACCCAAAACAGCAATAGTGCGGCAACTGCAGCAACCACTCCCGCAACACTAAGCCAGCGCAACCGTCCGGGATGCGGGCGCGACCGATCAATTGCCTTTTGCAAACGGTCGATCGCCGCGATCATCGTGGTCTCTGTTTCTTCCAGCTCCAGCGTTTCGTCGGGGTCGCCGTCCGGGTTAAAGATTGCGGGATAAAGTCCGGGGTTCTGTCGTTCCAGCGCAGCCAATGACCAATGGGTCAATGCCCGATCGTTGAAATCAGAAATCGTCAGCGTTGCTTCGCCAATCGACACCACAACCTCGCGCCGCTGCACGTCGGGCGAGGGGCGCCACAGACCGGTGGCTTCGATCCGTTCGTACTGTTTCAGAGCCGTCATCAAGGTGAAGTTTGCTCGTTATTATTTTGCCCCAGCTTAACATGGTAAATTCAAAGGGCGCAAACCAGTTGCGCCGTCTGCAGTAAATGTGCTGGATACAACGGCGCGCGAAGGATCGGCCTGTCGTGCTCCACTGTTATGCTGAGGTGAATGATGCAGGCGGACACTCAGACGTCACCGATACTGGCATCGGTGCTGATGATCAGCGCGATGGCGATCATCGGCGTGATAGACAACGTAGTGATCCTGTTGGCGGAAACGGTTGGCCTGTGGCAATTCCACCTGAGCCGCGCGTTGCTGATGTTGCCGCTGATCTTTGGTCTGTCGCTATTGGGGCTGGGCAGTATGCGCCCGAAACGATTTGGCCCGGTGATTCTGCGCAGCGTACTGATCACCCTGGCCATGTTGTTCTATTTCGCGTCGCTTGCGGTCATGCCGATTGCGCAGGCGCTGGCCGGGTTGTTCACGTCGCCGATCTTTGTCCTGTTGATCTCGGCCCTGGCAATGAAACAACGGATTGGTCCTTGGCGTATCGTTGCGGTTTTGCTGGGGTTTGCAGGGATCCTGTGCGTGCTGCAGCTTGACCCCTATGATTTCGATACCCGCAGCCTGTTGCCGGTCGCCGGGGGCATGTTCTACGCGCTGAGTGCCGTTATCACGCGCAGCCACTGTTCGGATGAAAGCACCGTCGCTCTGTTGGCCGCGATGATCATCACGCTGGGGGCGGCCGGGGGGATCGGTCTTCTGGTTCTCGAGCTGATTCCGGTGGCCGCGCCGGATGGCCCCGACGGCTTCGCCGCCCGGGGGTGGGTCTGGCAGATGCAGCCCGCATTGTTGTGGATCGCAATACAGGCGGTTGGTTCCACGATTGCCGTCTTCATGTTGATCAAGGCCTATCAGGTGGGTGAGCCGTCCTATGTCGCGGTCTTTGAGTACTCGGTCATGGTCTTTGGTCCGCTCTTTGCTTTTGCGGTCTTCGGGCAGGCAATCGGGCCGATGCAGATTGCTGGGATTGGCTTGATAGCAATCGCTGGTGCCCTGTTGGGATGGCGTGCAGGGCGCGAGGCTGCTCGGCCAGAACCGGTTTAGCCGTATCCTGAGGCCAGCCTATTGTTTTGAGTGGGCAAGCGGGGATCATTCAGACCTGATACCGATGGGTGTAACATGACCCGGGCGATTTCAATCGACGGGCTCCGACAGATTCGGCCGCACGGATGAGCGCTGGTGGTCATTATAGTTTCCAAAAACCTGCCAATATTTCCCAATTGCGCAGTGTTGTTCAAAGAATTGTTGTTTTTCACGGCTTTAAGAGCGCAAATTGGGCAGCAATGTGTCTAAACAAAGTCGGCCATGATTAAGTTGTGCTAGTCGTTATGAGTAGTTGTTTTGTGTCAGAAGTGGGTGCGACACGTGTTAAAAGTACAGAGTGTTTTGAGTTATGAGGCCGTTCCGAACCATCAAGTGCAGGACAACCCTGCGGTTTCGTTGAACGCGCGTCGGGGTGGTTTTGTCCACGGAACTAAGATTGCGACGGATCGCGGTTGGCAGCCTGTTGAAGGACTGCAAGCAGGCGATCTGATCCGAACGATGGACAACGGGTTCAGGGCAGTCTCGCGGGTTGCGACCGATTGCATCGCAATCCCTGCCAGTGAGACCAAAGCGGAAAACCTGCCGGTCCGTGTGCCGTCAAACACTTTGTATAATGGCGATCCGGTCTGGTTGATGCCAGAGCAGGGCGTGGCGTTGGATAATACCAAACTGAACCGGGGTCCGATCACGCTGCCGATCAGCATGCCCGTGGTCCCTGCGCGGGTTCTCAGCGGTACGTTCCGGCTTTCGTCCAGCGCGCCATCATTGCTGTTTGAGGTTTGTTCGTTGTTCTTTGAGCAAGACGAAGTGATCTACATTGAGGGCGGACTGCGCGCCTTTTGTCCTGCGGGTCGCTTTGGGTCGAACAGCCGGCCCGCGAATGCCTCTTACAAGGTGGTCGATGCTGAGCGGACCGAAGATCTGATCGACATGGTCGCGCATAGCAGGGATATAGCAGTGCTTGCAAACTCACTGGGCGCGCTACCGGCGCCGATCATGCAGAACCCGATTTTTCCGGCGCGACCTGTTATGGGCGCGCGACGTCCTGGGAGACCGGGGCGGCCTGCTCCGATATTCTAATTTTCTTAAAGCTATTGATTAAAGAATGGCGCTGGCGCGGTAACCCGCACCAGCGTCTATTTTTTTAGGCAGCTTTTGCTTCGGGGTCAAA
The DNA here is from genome assembly GCF_059609665.1 of Ruegeria sp. YTSC230. Lineage (NCBI taxonomy): Bacteria > Pseudomonadati > Pseudomonadota > Alphaproteobacteria > Rhodobacterales > Roseobacteraceae > Ruegeria > Ruegeria sp. YTSC230. The sequence continues at coordinate 17,115 of NZ_JBXWMC010000004.1, forward strand.
GCGACCATAGAAGCTCTGGCCTTTCTCAGCCATCTCACGCAGCAGTGGCGGGCAGGCGAAGCGTTCGCCATACTGCGCAGCCAACTGATCACAGCGCTCGGCCGCGTAGGGCGTACCGATGATGTCCAGCCAGCTGAGCGGACCACCCGACCATGGCGCAAAGCCCCAGCCAAGGATCGCACCTACGTCGCCTTCGCGGATGTCCTCCAGAACGCCTTCTTCCAACGCGCGGACCGCTTCAAGAACCTGCGCGAACATCAGACGTTCTTGCACTTCGATCAGGTCAGGCTGGTCCTCGGCATGCGGGTATTTCTCCTGCAGACCCTTCCAGTACTCGGTGCGCTTGCCTTTTTCGTCATAGTCGAAGAAGCCCGCGTTTGCCTTGCGGCCCAGACGGCCCTGTTCTTCCATCCAGAAGATCAGATCATCGCCCGGGTTTTCCGGATAGGCATCGCCCATCGCGGCTTTGGTGGCGCGTGCAATCTTGGCGCCCAGATCAATCGAGGTTTCATCGTTCAGCTGGATCGGCCCAACGGGGAAGCCCAGCTGACGCGCGGCGTTGTCAATCAGCACAGGGCTGACGCCCTCGGTGATCATGCGCAAACCTTCGTTGATATAGGGGATGATGCAGCGGTTGGCGTAGAAGAAGCGTGCGTCGTTGACCACGATCGGCGTCTTGCGGATTTGGCGGACATAGTCCAGCGCCTTGGCCACCGCGCGATCACCGGTTTCCTTGCCCTTGATGATCTCGACCAGGAACATCTTCTCGACCGGTGAGAAGAAGTGAATCCCGATGAACTGATCCGGGCGCACGCTCGCCTTGGCCAGATCCGAGATCGGCAGGGTCGAGGTGTTCGAGGCAAAGATGCAATCCTCAGGGATGATCGCCTCGACCTTCTTGGTCATCTCGGCCTTTACGCCGACGTCTTCAAACACGGCTTCGATGATCAGGTCGCAGCCCTTGAGGTTGTCCAGATCCGGCGTCGCAGTGATGCGACCCAGCATGGCCTCTTTCTTTTCAGCGGTGACCTTACCGCGCTTCATACCCTTGTCCAGGTAGCTCTCGGTATAGGCTTTGCCTTTATCCGCGGCCTCTTGGTCACGGTCGATCAGAACCACTTCCATACCGGCCTGAGCTGAGACCAGCGCGATACCGGCACCCATCATGCCTGCGCCCAGAACACCGATCTTCTTGACCCGCTGATCGGGTACGCCCGCGGGGCGAACGGCACCTTTTTCCAGCGCTTCCTTGTTCAGGAACAGCGAACGGATCATTGCGCCCGAAGACGGGTTCATCAAAACAGATGTAAACCACCGCGCTTCGATCTTCAGTGCGGTGTCGAAATCGACCAGTGCGCCTTCGTAAACTGCACTCAGCAGAGCCTTAGCCGCAGGGAAGGCGCCTTGGGTTTTGCCGTTCACCATCGCCGATGCGCCGACAAAGTTCATGAAACCGGCAGGGTGGTAGGGGGCACCGCCGGGCATCTTATAGCCCTTCGCATCCCACGGCTTGACGATGTCTGCATCCTTGGCGTTAAGCACCCATTCTTTGGCTGCGGCCATCGGGTCGGCTGCGATCTCGTCAATATAACCCGCGCCCTTGGCTTTCTTGACGTCCAGCATCTTGCCTTCCAGCAGCAGCGGAGCGGCGGCAATCGCGCCAACCTTGCGGACCATCCGGGTGGTGCCGCCCGCGCCGGGGAAGATGCCGACCATGATTTCGGGCAGGCCATATTTGGCCTTGGGGTTTTCGGCCGCAAATATGCGATGCGTAGACAGCGGCAGTTCCATGCCAATGCCTGCGGCAGTGCCGGGCAGAACGGTCGCAATCGGCTTGCCGCCCTTCTTGGTCTTGGGGTCCATGCCCGCCATCTCGATCTTGCGCAGCAGGGCGTGCATCTGCATCGTGCCCTCGAACAAGCCTTTTGCCGGGTTGTCGCCCGCCTGTTCCTTCATCACGGCCAGCAGGTTCAGGTCCATGCCGCCTGCAAAGGAGCCTTCTTTACCGGATGTGATAACGATCCCTTTGACGTCTTCATCAGCCAGCGCTTGATCGACCAGATCGCTCAGTTGCGCCAGCCCGTCAAAGGACATCACGTTCATGGTTTTCCCGGGCACGTCCCAGGTAATAATGGCGACGCCGTCTGCGTCTTTGCTCAGAGTGAAATCAGTCATTGTCATCTCCAATCTGGTCAGCCGTCAGCGGGCTGCCATCTTTGCGGGTGAAGGCGAATCCGTTCTCATCATCCTTCACCATCATGTCTATGTCGCTGTAATAGCCGGTCTCGGTCGGGGTCCGTGTGCCCACCACCAGAAAGGTCGCGGGCGCATCGGTTTTGTTCACAATGTGGTGGCCGTTGGCCTCACCTGCGGGCCAAGCGGCGCAATCGCCGGGCTGCATCTCATGCTCACCATCATCATCGATCAGCACGCAGGTGCCGCTGAGCATGATGGCAAATTCGTCCTGCTCCATGTGGTAATGGCGCAGCGAAGACATGCCTTGCGGTTCCAAGCGCACGATGTTGACCCCGTATTGGGACAGCCCGCCTGCATCGCCCACACGCTGGACGAAACGACCTGCGGTCGCCTCGGCCAGTTTGCCGGGATAGGATGAGCCACCCTGAAACGGGATCTGAGAGAGATCCAGCTTGGGCATCAGACGCGCTCGATGATCGTCGCTGCACCCATACCGGATGCAATGCAGAGCGTGGCCAGACCGGTTTCCTTGTCCTGACGCTCCAGTTCATCCAGCAGAGTGCCGATGATCATCGCACCGGTTGCGCCCAGCGGGTGGCCCATGGCGATCGAACCGCCGTTGACGTTGACCAAACCGGGGTCGACATCAAACGCCTGCTGGAACCGCAGAACGACTGAGGCAAAAGCTTCGTTCACTTCGAACAGGTCCAGATCGCTGATTTTCATTCCGTTGTCGGCCAGAATCTTCTCGGTCACCGGTACCGGGCCAGTCAGCATGATGGTCGGGTCGGTGCCAATCTTGGCCGTCGCTTTGATGCGGGCGCGCGGCTTCAGACCGTATTTCTCGCCGAATTCCTTGTTGCCAATCAGAACGGCCGCAGCACCATCCACGATGCCAGAGCTGTTGCCTGCGTGGTGGATGTGGTTGATCTTTTCCAAGTGCGGGTATTTCAGCATCGCCACCTTATCAAAGCCGGGCATCTGTTCGCCCATCATCTGGAAGGCCGGGTTCAGGCCGCCAAGGCTTTGCATGTCAGTGCCGGGGCGCATGTATTCGTCGCGGTCCAGAATGGTCAGGCCGTTCTGATCCTTGATTGTGATAACCGATTTATCAAAACGGTTGTCTGCCCATGCTTCTGCTGCGCGGCGTTGGGATTCCATCGCCAACGCGTCTGCGTCATCACGACTAAAGCCATATTCGGTCGCGATGATATCGGCCGAGATTCCCTGTGGCACGAAATAGGTGTCCATCGCCAACGAGGGATCAACGGCAATCGCTGCGCCGTCGCTGCCCATGGCAACGCGTCCCATCATTTCCACGCCACCTGCGATGTACGCTTGGCCAGCGCCGCCCTTGACCTGGTTTGCCGCCAAGTTCACAGCTTCCATGCCGGACGCACAGAAACGGTTGATCGCCAGACCGGGGATCGACTGGTCCAGGTCCGAGGCCAGAACCGCGGAACGTGCCAGACAGCCGCCTTGTTCCATCACCTGCGTGACATTTCCCCAGATCACGTCCTCAACGGCGTGGCCTTCCAGATTGTTGCGCTCTTTCATCGCATTCAGGGTCAGGGCGGACAGGCGTACCGAGGTTACCTCGTGCAGGCTGCCATCCTTGCGGCCCTTGCCGCGCGGTGTGCGCAGGGCGTCATAAATATAAGCTTCGGTCATGGGGTCTCTCCTTAAGCTCGATCCGACGGTTTGCCGGGCATCAGGTCATAGGGGTGTTTCCAGCCTGGCTGTTCCGACAAGCGGGTCAGCCAAGCGTCGATATGGGGCCAGTCGGCGCGGTCAAAGCCGAATGGTTCGGGATAATACAGATAGCTGCAGCAGCTGAGATCGGCATTCGTGACATCGTCGCCAACAATCCAGTCGCGGCCGTTCAGATGATCGTTCAACACTTGGTAAGCGGCCTTCAGGCGCCCTTGATTGAAAGCGATCACATCGGGATTGCGGTGCTGTTCCGGGAGGAAATTGATCAGGAAGCGGGTCAGGCCGGCCATCGAGCTGAGTTTGTGATTATCCCACAGCACCCAGCGCAGAACATCGTAATTCTCTTCCCGGTTCTTGCCACCGAACTTACCTGACTTCTCAGTCACATAGGTCTGAATGGCGCCAGACTGGCTTGTGCGGAAATCACCGTCGATCAGGACAGGTGCTTCGCCCATTTCATTCACTTCGGCGCGAAACTCGGGCGTGCGAGTTACACCTTTGAAAAAGTCGACAAAGACCGGTTCCCACTCCAGCCCGGACATTTCCAGCGCCAGCGCAGCCTTATAACTGTTTCCGCTTTCTCCGAAGCAATGAAGCATGATTGTCATGTGATCGCCCCTCCCAAGGCGCATGGTGCGAAGTCGAATTTCGCGTATTTCGAGAAAGACGAACCATAAGGCTAAGCGCCAAAGGGCATTGTCTTGCTGAAAACACGCCCACCTGAGTGAAGGTGGCTGTAGTGTTTAACGCTTGCGGTCATCCAACTCGGAATTGAAGATTCGCAGGCGATGGGTCAGGTTGTCCTCGTTGATCACGCTGTTGAAATTCTCGAATAGAAACGACAGCGCCTCTCCTTCGTCCAATCCAGCATCACGCGCGAACGCTTTGAGCTTGCGATACCCGTCTTCGGTCATTGCGACGGGAAAGCGGCGGGTTAGTCGAAAACGCTTTGGCATGTGGTTCCTCCGGTAAGCTGGGTCCGGGCGATATCGCCCGGACCCAGACTGAGATCAGAAGTTCGCCGCGTCCAGAGCCATGACCGTGTCCGCGCCCGTCTGGATGCGCGCCAAATGCATGCCTGTGGCGGGCAGGCGGCGCGCCATGTAGAAGCGCCCGGTGTTGATCTTGGTCTCGTAGAACTCCTTGTCCGACGCGCCGCCATCCAGCGCATCTTGCGCGGCTTTGGCCATCTGCGCCCACATCAAGCCCAGGCAAACATGTCCGAACATGTGCATGAAGTCATAAGAACCGGACAGAGCATTGTTGGGGTTCTTCATGCCTTCCTGCATGAAGTACATGCCAGCGGCCTGCAGGTCTTTGGACGCAGCCTTCAGCGGTTCGATGAAGGCCTTGTCATAGGCTTCGTCTTTACCAGCGTTGTCTTTGCAGAAGGTCTTGACCATGTCGAAGAACGCCATGACGTGCTTGCCGCCGTCTTGCGCCAGCTTACGACCGACCAGATCCAGCGCCTGAACCCCATTGGCCCCTTCGTAGATCATCGCGATACGGGCATCGCGGGTGTATTGCGACATGCCCCATTCTTCGATGTAGCCGTGGCCGCCATAGACCTGCTGCGCCTGAACGGTCATGTCATAGCCCTGATCGGTCAAAAAGCCTTTGATGACCGGTGTCAGCAGCGAGATCAGTCCGTCCGCATCTTTGTCGTCAGACCGATGCGCCTTGTCGATCATGGTCGCGCCCCACAGGATGAACGCACGCGCACCTTCGGTGAAGCTTTTCTGGTCCATCAGGTTGCGGCGGATGTCCGGGTGCACGATCAGCGGATCAGCTGGGCCGTCCGGGTTCTTTACACCGGTCACGTCACGGCCCTGCAGGCGGTCTTTGGCGTATTCGACGGCATTCTGGTACGCGGCCTCTGCCTGAGACAGACCTTGCATGCCCACACCCAGACGCGCTTCGTTCATCATGGTGAACATGGCACGCATGCCTTTGTGCTCTTCGCCCAGCAGCCAGCCGGTGGCTTCGTCATAGTTCATGACGCAGGTCGAGTTGCCGTGGATACCCATCTTCTCTTCGATCTTGCCGACCGAAACTCCGTTACGCTCGCCCGGCGTACCATCTTCATTGACGATGAACTTGGGCACGATGAACAGGGAGACGCCCTTGATTCCTTCGGGGCCGCCGGGGATCTTGGCCAACACCAGGTGGATGATGTTGTCAGCCATGTCGTGATCTCCGGACGAGATAAATATCTTTTGGCCCGAAATCTTATAGCTGCCGTTGCCCTGCGGTTCTGCCTTGGTGCGCATCAGGCCCAGATCGGTGCCGCAATGCGGTTCCGTCAGGTTCATGGTGCCGGTCCATTCGCAGCTGACCATATTGGGCAGGTATTTGTCTTTCTGTTCGTCGGTTCCGTGCGCCAGGATCGCTGACGCCGCGCCGTGCGTCAGGCCCTGATACATCACGAATGCCTGGTTCGCAGCCGAGAACATCTCGCCAACGGCGGTGCCCAGGACGTATGGCATATTCTGACCGCCATACTCTTCCGGCATGTCGAGCCCAGTCCAGCCACCTTCTTTCATCTGCTCAAAGGCGTCTTTGAACCCGGTCGGCGTGTATACGATACCGTTTTCCAACCGGCATCCTTCGGTGTCCCCAACCACGTTCAGCGGGTGCAGAACATTGGTGGCCACTTTGCCTGCTTCTTCCAGAACGGCGCCTGTGAATTCGGCTTCAAGCTCGTTGTACCCCGGAACGTCGGAGTCCGAGATTTTCAGTACGTCGTGCAGAATGAACTGCGTATCTTTGGTTGGCGCGTTGTAGACGGGCATGTGAAGCTCCCTTTAATTCATATGTCCGGGTGGTAGGCAGGCGAGGGGGTTACTCGGCAGCCTTTTTGTCTTGTTTGACCGAGGCGATGACTTTCTCGCCCCAGCGCAACTGTTCTTTCAGGTCGTCGATCGCCTGGGTCAGTTCCTCACGGCGCGCTTCCATGTCTTCCAGACGCTCGCACGCAATTTCATAGGTGCGCGATATCTGAGTCATCTGTTGGTCGCCGACATGGTAAAGGTCCAGAAGCTGGCGAATTTCTTCCAGGCTGAACCCAAAGCGCTTGCCGCGCAGGATCAATTTCAGGCGGGCACGATCGCTTTTGGTGAACAGCCGTTTCTGGCCTTCACGGATCGGAAACAAAAGCTCTTTGGCCTCGTAGAACCGCAACGTACGGGGCGTGACATCATAGGTCTCGCACATTTCGCGGATGGTCATCAGATCTTCGGTCATGGTTTCAGCACTCTCGTCACTGGCGTCAATGAAAGTCAGTTGCGCAGTCGATGCGCACGTTACAACACGTAGATGACGTTCACGTAATGTGAACGCTGCGTCACAACAGAAGTTTACGTAACTTCCGCGCGCGTCAAGTCGCGGATTTCCGACTTTTTCGGAATTAACGTAACGGAATTTGTGGGTGGCAATTCCCGCAGAGCGACCCAACACACCTTAAGGCATGGCCGAAGTGTGCGAGATTCGCTTCATTTTTTGAGTGCGCGATGGTGCGCCAACGGAATCACTCGAGCGATTTGGCAGTCTGGTCGCGCATCTCGGTCAGGGCATCAATTGCCTCGTCCAATTGCTGTTTTTGCTGGTTCAGTTCGACGATCTGCTTATCCGCGACGTCGACAAATGCACGCATTTGGATCTCGTTGCCTTCATTTTCATAGATCAGCAGCCACTGCCGGATATCTTCCAGCGAAAACCCATATTTGCGGCCGCGCAGGATCAAAGTCATGCGTGCGCATTCCCGCGGACCATAATATCGCGATCTGCCTTCCCGATCGGGTTGCAGCAATTCGATGTACTCATAGTAGCGCAGGGTACGTGGAGTCACATCGTACTCGGCGCACATCTCTTTGAATGACAAACGGTTGTCGGACATTCCTGATCTCCTCTGGCGCAGCCTATGTTCTGTCAGCGGCAAGCGCAACCGGCGGGCTTGCTCTTTTGGCGGACACGGGCTCATAAAGGGATAAACCAAAAGAACGGATTCAAGTACATGGTCGACAAAGCCGCAATTGCGCGCCAGTTCATCGAGGCGATCCCGCATGCAAGGGCGTTGGGTCTGAAGCTGACCTCAATCGGAAATGGCGAAGCGGGTATTACAATGCCGTACAGCAAAGAGCTTGTTGGCGATCCGCGCACTGGGGTAATTCATGGCGGCGCTGTTTTCGCCGCACTGGATACCTGTTGTGGTGCCGCCGTCATGAGCCATCCGTCGGCCCCAGGGGGTACGGCGACAATTGACCTGAGGATCGACTATATGCGGGCGGCAACACCGGGACAGACGATAACGACCCAGGCGACATGCTACCACATCACACGGAATGTCGCCTTTGTGCGCGCGACGGCGATGGACGAAGACGATGGTCTTCCGGTGGCCACAGCGGCAGGGTCATTCACGGTGGAGGGTCTGTAATGGCGCGTACTCGCCCGGAACCCGTCCAGGTCGTAAAACAACGCCGGGATGCGGCGCTGAACGCGATTGTCGATGGTGTGCCCTACATTCGGTTCCTCGACATCGGCTTTGATCGCCGCGGTGATGAACTGACTGGTGTTTTGAACTTTGATCAGAAACTGATCGGTAATCCGTTACTGCCCGCATTGCATGGCGGCGTCACGGCGGCGTTTCTAGAAGTCACGGCCGTCATCACGCTGAGTTGGGAGTTCTTGCTGCCCAAGATCGAAAGCGGGGAACTAAATGCCAGTGATATCGCCGACTACAAAAAAGTACGTTTTCCAAAGACCGTTGATTTCACCGTCGACTATCTGCGGTCAGGCCTGCCGCGTGATGCCTATGCGCGCGCATTCATCAGCCGGGCCGGGCGTCGCTATGCCTCTGTCAGGGTCGAGGCCTGGCAGGACAATCACGCGAAGCTCTTTGCACAGGCTTCGGGGCATTTCCTGATGCCACAGCCCACTACCGACGGAAAATAGAACGCTATGCACGACGCTTCGGCACCCATTACGCATAAGCGGGTGCTCCGGATTGCAGCGCCGATCGTATTGTCCAATGCGACGGTGCCAATTCTGGGGGCGGTGGATACTGGTGTCGTGGGGCAGTTGGGTCAGGCGGCCCCAATCGGTGCGGTCGGCATGGGAGCCGTTATTCTAGCCACCATCTACTGGGTGTTCGGGTTCCTGCGTATGGGGACAACCGGTCTTGCTGCCCAGGCACGTGGTGCAGGGGACACGGCGGAAACCGGAGCCTTGCTGATGCGCGGGCTGTTGCTGGGCGGCGCGGCGGGTCTGTTCTTTATACTGACGCAGGTCTGGTTGTTCTGGGGGGCGTTCGCCCTGTCTCCAGCCAGTCCAGAGGTTGAATCTCTGACCCGCGCCTATCTGGAGATCCGTATCTGGGGTGCCCCGGCGACGATCGCGCTTTTTGCCGTGACAGGTTGGCTGATCGCGGTAGAGCGCACCAAGGGTGTGTTCGTTTTGCAGATCTGGATGAACGGGCTGAACATCGTTCTGGATCTCTGGTTTGTTCTTGGCCTTGGCTGGGGCGTCGAAGGTGTCGCCATCGCGACGCTGATCGCCGAATGGACCGGGTTGGCGCTTGGTCTCTGGTTGTGCCACGACGCTTTCGCTGGAAATCAGTGGCGCGACTGGCCCAGGATTTTTGACCCTGCGCGTCTGCGCCGAATGATGCAGGTGAACGGCGACATAATGGTGCGTTCGGTGCTTTTGACCGGCGCATTTACCACTTTTTTGTTTGTTGGTTCCGATCTGGGGGACGTCAATCTGGCGGCAAATCAGGTGCTGCTGCAATTTCTTGAGATCACGGCTTTTGCCTTGGACGGTTTTGCCTTCTCTGCCGAGGCGCTGGTGGGCAGTGCGGTCGGCGCGCGTGATCGCGCCCAGGTCCGGCGCGCGTCGATCATGGCGTCGCAATGGGGCGTCGGGGGTGCGTTTGCCCTGGGTCTTGTGTTTTTTCTGACCGGACCATCCCTGATTGATCTGATGTCAACCTCACCCGAAGTGCGGATTGCCGCGCGGGAGTTTCTGCTCTGGGCGGCCCTTGCGCCGGTGATCGGCGTAGCCAGCTGGATGTTCGACGGTATCTATATCGGGGCGACCTGGACCCGCGCCATGCGGCAGGCGATGATCCAGTCCGTCGCGATATATGTAGTGGCCCTATTCCTGTTGGTGCCGACGTTCGGCAACCATGGGCTTTGGGCCGCGCTGATGGTCCTGAACATCGTGCGCGGGGTCACGTTGGGATGGCGATACCCTAAGCTGGAAGCGCAGATCGCTTAAAGCAGCGACAGCAGGTTTTCGGGCGGACGACCAATCGCGGCCTTGTCGCCGGCAATGGCCAGAGGACGCTCGATCAGGATGGGGTTTTCGGCCATAGCTTGAATCAGGTCATCATCGGGTGTCGTTTTCGTCAGGCCCAGTTCCTTGAACCGCTTTTCGCCTGTCCGCATCATCTCGATGGCCGGAATTCCCAATTGGGACAACACCGCGCGCAGCTCATCAGCAGACGGCGCATCCTCCAGATATTTGCGAACCTTGACGGTCGCACCTTTTTCTTCCAGCAACGCCAGACCGGCGCGGGATTTGGAACAGCGCGGGTTATGCCAATATTCAATCACAGCCAGTCCTCTCTTTTGCTGCCAACGGCCTCTGCGACCGAAGTGAACCCGTCTTGCGCCAGCAGTTCATCCAGATCTTCGGCAATTTCTGCGGCCAATGAAATGCCGCCATATACCATGGCCGTATAGAACTGCACAGCCGAAGCCCCGGCGCAGATCTTGGCGTAAGCCTGCTTTGCCGTCCCGATCCCGCCAACGCCAATCAATGGGATTTGCCCGTCGGTCAACTGGCTAAGACGTGCCAGAACGCGGGTCGATTTCTGGAATAACGGTGCGCCGGACAGACCGCCTGCTTCACCCTTATGGGCACTGCGCAGACCTTCGCGTGACAGGGTCGTGTTGGTGGCAATCACCGCATCCACGCCGGTTTCGCGGGCCACATCGGCGATGTCTTGCAATTCGCCTTCGGTCAGATCCGGAGCAATCTTCAGGAAGATTGGCAAGGGGCGGGGCAGTGCGTTGCGCGTCTCAATCACGCCACTTAGCAACGCACTCAGGGCCGCCTTGCCCTGAAGATCACGCAGTTTTTCCGTATTCGGGGATGAGACGTTGACCGTGGCAAAATCCAGATGCGCGGCGCAATGGGCCAGGACCTTGGCAAAATCGCCGGGGCGGTCGTCGCTGTCTTTGTTGGCACCCAGGTTCAGGCCAATCACCGCGTCCTTTGGGCGGTCAGCCAGACGGCGGGCCATGACCTCCATGCCTTCGTTGTTGAACCCGAACCGGTTGATGGCGGCCATGTCCTGGGTCAGGCGGAACAGGCGTGGTTTCGGGTTGCCGGGCTGCGGGCGCGGGGTCACGGCACCGACCTCAATAAACCCGAACCCTGCGCGGGACAAAGGCGCAAGAACCTCACCATTCTTGTCGAATCCTGCGGCCAGGCCAACGGGATTCGGCAGGTCCAATCCCGCCACTTCGGTGCGCAACCGACTGGAGGTCACTGGACCCGGCGCAGGGGCCAATCCGGCCTTTAGCGCCTTGATCGATAATCCGTGAGCTGTCTCAGGATCCATGCGGTGCAGGGCTGCCAGCCCCAGTTTTTCAGTCAGTTTCATCCGAATGCCTCTCCGCCAATGGTAGGGGCGCATCGTATAAGGCGCGTGGTTTCGACGGCGGCTTGGCGGTGCACCACAGCCATTTGGTAAACCGGGTCCGTCACCATTTCCAGAAACGCGTGCGCTGTGGGATAGCGGGCGATGAATACTGCGTCCCAGTTTTCGTTTTGCGGGCCGATCAGTGTCGTCTGAAACACGCCGCGCCACAGGATCGAAGCGCCAAGGCGCGCTATGATCGGAGCGGTTTCCGAGCCGTACTTGCCGTAAGCCTGCGCGCCGGTCAGCCCGGCATCCACGAGTTTGTGCCCTGCGGGATACTCAGCAGCGTCGCGGAACTTCACCAAGTTCAGCATCTCGATCGGGTGGTCCCGATCAAGGTCCTTGAAGGCCTCAAACTGGGCGCGGTCCGGATCGACAAAATTGGTCATTCCATATCCTTGGGGTACTGGTGAGCGGTTCCATCAAAGGGCAGGGCGCGCGACCAGACAACATCGGTCATTTTGATCTGCCGATAAAGATGGGGGAAAAGCGCGCCACCGCGCGAAACCTCCCATTTCAGGTCGTCGCCCATCACATCGGCGTCACACGCCAGCAGGGTCAGCCCTTCGACCCCGGCAAAATGTTTGGCAGCTGTTTCTGCCGCCTGCTTGGCAGTCGAGAAGTGAACATATCCGTCAGAGACATCAATCGGCGCCCCGTCTGATGCGCCTTGCGCCTGTAACGTGGCCCATTCATCGGCCCGAAAAATTTTGTAAATCAGCATGCGGTCGTGATGCACCGGGCCACGGGTAGAATCAAGCCGGATTTCCCCCTTTGACTCTCGGCGTTGCGCGTCGCAACATCTCCGCAATTAACAATAGGGAGTTAAACTATGCTCACCCGTCTTTTGACATCTGCTGCGGTGCTCAGCCTGACCGCAGGCATGGCATTTGCCGAGTACAAACTGACGATTCTGCACACCAACGATTTCCACTCGCGTTTTGAGCCGATCAACAAATACGACAGCGGTTGCGGTGATGAAGACAATGCCGAAGGCAAGTGCTTTGGCGGTTCCGCGCGCTTGGTCACTGCGGTCGAGGAGGCACGTGGCCGTGCCGAAAACTCGATTCTGGTTGATGGCGGAGACCAGTTTCAGGGATCGCTGTTCTATACTTATTACAAGGGCAAGGTCGCGGCCGAGTTCATGAACAAGCTGGGCTACAACGCGATGACGGTGGGTAACCACGAATTCGACGACGGCCCCGAGGTTCTGCGCGGCTTTATCGACTCGGTCGATTTCCTGGTTCTAATGTCCAATGCGGATGTTGCGGACGAAGAGTTGCTGACCGACAAGATCAAGAAATCGACCGTAATCGAAGTTGGCGGCGAAAAGATCGGCCTGATCGGCCTGACACCTATCGACACTGATGAGCTTGCCTCGCCCGGTCCGAATATCTCGTTCTCGGACCCGGTGCCTGCGGTTCAGGCTGAGGTGGATAAGCTGACCGGTGAAGGCGTCAACAAGATCATCGTTCTCAGCCACTCGGGCTACGGTGTGGATCAGCGCGTTGCGCAGGAAACCACCGGAGTTGACGTGATCGTAGGTGGCCACTCGAACACATACCTGTCGAACACCTCGGACAAGGCCGCCGGCCCGTACCCGACCGTGGTAAACGGCGTGCAGATCGTTCAGGCCTATGCCTACGGCAAATTTCTGGGTGAGCTGAATGTGACCTTTGACGATGACGGCAACGTGGTCGAGGCTGCTGGCGAGCCGCTGATCATGGACAACACAGTCACCGAGGATCAGGCCGCTTTGGATCGTATTGCCGAGCTGGCCGTGCCATTGGATGAAATCCGCAACAAAGTGGTTGCAAACTCTGCCGATGCCATCGAAGGCGACCGCGCTATTTGCCGTGTTCAGGAATGCCAGATGGGCAACCTTGTGGCCGACGCAATGTTGGCACGCGTCGCGGATCAGGGCGTTAAGATTGCGATTGCCAACTCGGGCGGTCTGCGGGCTTCGATCGATCCGGGCGACGTGACCATGGGCGAAGTGCTGACCGTGCTGCCGTTCCAGAACACGCTGTCGACCTTCGAGATCAGCGGCCAGGGCGTCATCGATGCGCTGGAAAACGGCGTCAGCCAGGTGGAAGAGGTCAAAGGCCGCTTTCCGCAGGTTGCTGGCCTGACCTTCACCTGGGACCCGGCCGTTGCGCCGAACGAAGGGCGTATCGCTGAGGTCATGGTTGCCGACGGAGACGGGTTTGTTCCCATCGATCCGGCCGCGACTTATCTGGTGGTCACCAACAACTACGTCCGCAATGGCGGTGACGGCTACAAGATGTTCTCGGGTGACGACAAAAACGCCTATGACTTTGGCCCCGATCTGGCCGATGTAACGGCAGAATATCTTGCCGAAAACGCGCCCTACACGCCTTATCTGGATGGGCGGATCAAGCAGAAGTAAATCTGTTTCGATAAACAAACCAAAAGGCCGCGTTTGACGCGGCCTTTTCAGTCTTATGGTCAGAAACGGCTTGATGGTGTTCCACTCGGTATCGGCGCGGGCGACATTAACCTACAATTTCTGAAAAAGGGACAAGGCCTATGTGCGGACGGTTTGCCGTAACACTTCCCAACGATGCAATGGCGCAGCTTTTTTCGGCGCGCCCGGCTAATACTTTGCCTGCGGTGCCGAATTTCAACGTCTGCCCGACCAATCAGGTGCATGTGGTGCGCGCGGGGGAAACCGGGCGCACGCTTGACCCGCTGCGCTGGGGGTTTTTGCCCCATTGGTACAAGGCCGAAAACGCAGGACCTCTGTTGATCAACGCGCGGGCGGAAACGCTTGCCGAAAAGCCCGCCTTTCGTGCCGCGTGCCGGGAACGCCGCTGCCTGATCGCCGCGACGGGGTTCTATGAATGGACCAAGACGGAACAAGGCGACCGGTTACCGTGGTACATTTTTCGTCAGGACAACGCACCGATTGCCTTTGCCGGTGTTTGGCAGGATTGGGGGCCTGAAGATGCGCGGCAGGGCACCTGCGCCATCGTCACGACGCCGGCCAACCGTCACCTGAGCGCGATCCATCATCGCATGCCTTTGATTCTGGAACCCGATGACTGGCCGCTGTGGCTGGGGGAGGCCGGAAAGGGGGCCGCGCGTCTGATGCAGCCAGGGGACGAAGATGTCCTCAGCTATCATCGCGTCAGCCCGACCGTGAATTCGAACCGCGCCAGCGGGCCGGAATTGATTGAACCGATCGAAATTTAGCCCTGCCTTTTCATTCACGGCTTTGCGGGATAGACCTCTGACATGGTTCTGAAATTCAACAGTTTGCCCGATCTATATGCGCATGAATTTGACACGGTGATCGACGTGCGCAGCCCGGCGGAATTTGCCGAGGACCATCTTCCTGGTGCCATCAGCCTTCCCGTTTTGGACAACGAGGAACGCGCCCGTGTCGGCACGATCTATGTTCAGGAAAGCCCATTTTTGGCGCGCAAACTGGGGGCCGCGCTGGTGTTTCGGAATGCGGCCAATCACATCGAGAACAGCCTGTCCCATCATGAAGGAGCATGGCGACCTTTGGTGTATTGCTGGCGCGGTGGGCAAAGATCGGGCTCGTTCACATGGATGCTGCAACAGATCGGCTGGCGCGCCGAAGTGGTCGAGGGTGGCTATCGCACCTATCGCCGCTTGGTGAAGCGGTATCTTTATGATGACCCGCTGCCGCATCGCCTGATCGCGCTGGACGGATATACCGGCACGGCGAAGACCGAACTATTAGTGCATCTTGCTGCTCGCGGCGTTCAGGTTCTGGATCTAGAGGGGCTGGCCAACCACCGTGGGTCCTTGCTGGGTGATATGCCCGGTGGACAACCCAGCCAAAAGGCGTTCGAGTCTGCCCTATCGTCTGTGCTGTGCCGTCTGGACATGTCGCGCCCCGTGGTGGTCGAGGCGGAGTCGTCCAAAATCGGGTCTCTGATCCTGCCGCCGACGCTTTGGGCGGCTTTGCGCCAAGCCCCGCGCATCCAGATCACAGCCTCCGTTCAGGCGCGTTCGGACTACTTGGTATCCGCCTATGATGACGTTCTGTCGGACTCTGACCGCCTGCGCGACCGCCTTTCCCCGCTGCGGTTTCACCGCGGGCATGACGTGGTGGACGGTTGGCTGGACATGATTGACGCTGGTGACAAACGCGCACTGACTCAGGCTTTGATCGAGCAGCACTATGATCCTGCATATGCCAAATCTGCCCGAGTGCGCAGTTCAGACGTTATAGCGAATATCCATGCGTCGGCGCTGGATCATGCTGGCTTGTCTGTAACAGCAGCGCAGATCGAAGCTATTCTGGATCAGGTTTGAACCCGAAGCCCCGGTGCATCGGTCATGTGCCCAATGATAACGGCAGGATATCCCGCTTCGCGCAAAGCTTCGCAAATCACCCGCGCCTGATCTGCAGGTATCGCGGCCAGTAAGCCTCCGGCAGTCTGAGGATCATACAGCAGGTCAGTTTTACCGCCCGTCGGTAATTCGGGCGTAATCGCGCGATTGTCCTCGAACAGCGTTGAGTTGATGCCCTGCGCGCTCAGTTCCAAAGCGCCATCCATCACCGGAACTGCCTCCAGATCCAGGGTGGCACCGCAACCCGAAGCCTCGGTCATGCCCAGCAGGTGTCCAGCCAGACCAAATCCCGTTACATCGGTCATCGCATGTGCGCCTGCCAATATTTCTGAAGCCCTGCCTTGTGGCTGCACCATATGTGCAAGGGCCGCCGCAACCCATTCGCCCTTTGCTGCGCCCGCCATTTCTGCCGCCATCAGAACGCCGCTGCCCAACGGTTTGGTCAGGATCAGGGCATCCCCGATTCTGGCGCCGGTCAGTGTGATCGGGTCGGCGTCGCACAGACCGGTCAGGGTGAACCCGATCGTCATCTCGTCACCCATCGAGCTGTGGCCGCCGACAATCTCGGCCCCGGCGTCACGGATGACGTCGCTGGCCGTGGCCATGATCTCGGCCATGGTGCGACGCTGAAGGGTTGGCGACATGCGGGGCAGGATGATCGTCGCCGTGGCGGCCTGTGGGCAGGCCCCCATGGCCCAGATATCCCCGAGCGCGTGAACCGCTGCAATGCGTGTCATCAAAGCGGGATCGTCCACGAAGCCGCGCAGATGGTCCGAGGTCATGACCTGCCGGGCACCCCCGGTCTGCAACAGGGCGGCATCATCGCCGGGCAGTGGTGTCACATCCGCACGAACAGGGGTGGGCAGATCGGCAAGCGCGGATTGCAGCGCGCCGCGCCCAACCTTGGCACCACAGCCCCCGCACATGGGTTTGTCGCCCAAGGCTTCGGTCAAACCAGCCGCGTGATGGCGGGGCAAGGACGGAGGCTTCATCTGCGGCAGGTTGCGAAACTTGTCCATAAAGCTTTGGTCGATGTGGTTTTTCCATTTCCACATCAACGGCCCGCTGAACGAGGTCCCCAGCCGTTCCCCCAATGCAGACTTGCCGCCTAATGAAATCAGCTTGAGGTAATCTTTTTGCGGCTCATACCGACGCGCAACACCTGACCCTAAGGCGGCCCTTAGGTTTTGGTACAATACGGGGGCCTCGCGCACCGCGTAAACGCCGGCTTTGGGGCGGGGGTTTTCTGTCAGATGTGCGCAATCACCCGCCGCAAAAATGGCAGGGTCGCTGGACTGCAATTGAGCGTTGACGCGGATGAAGCCATCCTGAAGATCCAGCCCTGTTTTCGCGATCCAGTCATAAGGTTTTGCACCGGCTGCGCCGGTCACAAAGCTGGCCAGGATTTGGCGGCCATCCTCTAGTGCGACGTGATCCTGAGCGATGTGCGAAACAGATGCCCGTTCGATCACTTCGATGCCCAGATCAGCCATTGCCTTGCGAATGGTCTGCGCGGACTTGGGGTGGGTCGCTGTCAGGGCATGCGCGTTGTCAATCAGGGTCAGATGCGCGGTGCGCCCGTTGGTGCGCAAGGCAAAGGCCATAGCCATGATGAGCTCAGCCCCGGCCACCCCACCGCCGATCACCGCGACCGTGGCATCACCTGATCCTTCCAGGTACTCTGCCCATCTGGCAGCAAACGGACCCAGCGGTTTGGCAGGAACGGCATGATGGTCAAAGCCGGGCAGGGCGGGCATTTCCGATGTAATCCCCACATTGACCGATGCTACATCAAACGCCACCGGGGGACGGTCTGGCACATGAACCTCGCGCCGGTCTGGGTCGATGCCGGAAACCGCGCCCAGAATGAAACGCGCGCCGGCAAAGCGGGCCAGTTTGATCAGATCTATGTTCAAGTCCTGACGAGCGTAGTGCCCGGCGACAAAGCCCGGCAGCATTCCCGAATATGGCGCGGTGGGGCCGGGGTTGATCACCGTCACCCGCGCGCCGGGCAGGGGATTCATGCCCCACTTGCGCAGCAACAGCGCATGGGTGTGACCGCCGCCGATTAGAACCAGATCGCGGGTTAGGGGCAGCGGTGGGTGGTGCATCAAACTCAGGACTTGCTGTGATCAGGGACGTCTTCGACTTGCTCAACCGCGTGCGTGGCCCAAAGTTCATCCTCGCCCGCATCCGGCAGATCGCTGGGTTTTTCATGACGGTGAATGTGCCATTTGGCAATGAACAGGGCTGTGATCGGCGCCGTCAGGAACAGGAACAGGGTTATCAGAAGTTCGTGCAGCGACAGGTGCTGTTCGATCAGAACCGAGTGGCAGATCGATGCCAGCAACACACCACCCACGCCCAGGGTCGTCGCCTTGGTGGGTGCGTGCAGGCGGGACATCGGGTCTTTCAGCTTGATCATGCCATAGGACCCGACAAAGCCGAAGATACCTGAGACAACCAGGAAGAAGGCGATCAGAAGTTCTACGATGAAACCCATTCCACCCTCACTCGATGATATTGCCACGCAGCATGAAGCGCGCGTAGGCAACCGTTGAGACAAAGCCCAGCATGGCAATGATCATGGCGGATTCAAAGAACACTTCGGTTCCCAGAGTCAGACCATATAGGATCAACAGCGCGATCGTGTTGATGACCATCGTATCCAGCGCAAGAACGCGGGTGCCGACGCCGTCTGCGGTGATGATCCGCCAAAGGCACATCATAATGGCCGCTCCGAAGCAGGCGAATGCAAAGGCGATTGCAATGTCGATCATTCGAAAATCTCCTTCAGGCGACGCTCATAGCGGCTTTTGATCTGGTCGCGCACTGCATCAGGATCGGGGGCGTCCAGACAATGCACAAGAAGATTATGCCCCTGCGCAGACAGATCGCTGCTGACGGTTCCGGGGGTCATGGTGATCGTACCCGCCAGCACTGTGATCGCCTCGGGCGTGCGCAATTCCAGAGGCACACAGATCCAGGCCGGCTGACGATCTGCGTCGCGTTTGAACAGGATAATCCGGGCAACGGTGATGTTCGCGATCACGATGTCCCAAAGCACAACCAGGATGTATTCAACGACCATGGGCCAATTGCGCAGCTTTGGGCGGTCAGGCCAGTAGGGCTGTGTGATGAAGGGAATGATGATGCCCAGGATCAGGCCAAAGACCAGCGAATTCAGGGTCATGTTGTTGGCCAGCAGGACCCACACGATGGTCAGCAGGAACGTCAGATGCGGGTGCGGGAATATCCGGTGCAGAAGTCTGATCATGTGTCGCCTCCCAATACGGCTGCGATGTAATCTTCGGGTGTGAACAATTGCTCGGCCGTCTTATTGGTATACTCCAGCGCAGGCCCGGCAAACAGGGTCAGCAGCACAAGGCCGATCGCCATGGCAAATACGGCTGTGAAAGCCAGGCCGGGGTTGGGCTCGGGCGCTGGCGCGGTTTCTTCTTCGTTTTCAGGGTCCATTTCCGTGTTGTGTTGGGCATCATGGCTTTTCCAGAAGATCAACGAGCCCGCTCGGGCAAGGCCAACAATAGTCACGAAGGAACCGATCAGGATTACGGCCCAGATGGCGTTTGCATCCGGTGCGTCCCGTGCGGCGTCCAGCACCAGCAACTTGCCGACAAAACCCGATAGCGGCGGCATGCCCGCCAGTGCAATGGCACCCACAAAGAACAGAGCCGATATCAGACCCGTTTGCGGCATTGGTGCAGTTGGGGCAATCGCGCCGCCCCGGCGTTCCATCACCAGATCGGCAACCAGGAACATAAGCGCAGTGGCCAAGGTGGAATGATACACGTAATACAGTGCCGCCGCTGTGGCCGTTTCCGTGAACAGCGAGATCGCAATCAACAACGTTCCCATCGAGGTGATGGCACAGAACGCCACCATACGCGCAATATGCTGTGTGCCGAGAATGCCGATGGCACCAACGGCCAGCGTCACCAAAGCGGCGGGTTGTAACCAAGCGCCAACAAGGCCCTGCGTTGCCTCAACCTCTGGCCCGAAGCCCAGCGTGTACATCCGCAGGATAGAGTAGGCGCCGACCTTGGTCATGATCGCAAACAGGGCTGCCACTGGCATGGGGGCACTGGCGTAGCTCGCAGGTAGCCAGAAGTGCAGTGGCAACACAGCGGCTTTGATGCAAAACACCAGCAGCAGCAAAACCGCACCAACCCGCAGCAGGGCGGTGTCATCCGCTGGTAATTCGGCCACTCGCAAGGCCAAGTCGGCCATGTTCAACGTTCCGGTCACAGCATAAAGCGTGCCTAAAGCAAACAGGAAAAGGGTGGACCCCAGCAGGTTATAGGCCACATATTGCACCCCGGCTTTCAACCGTACTGCACCGCCCCCATGCGTCATCAGGCCATAGGACGCGATCAACAGAACTTCGAAGAACACGAACAGGTTAAAGGCATCACCGGTCAGGAATGCGCCGCAGACTCCCATCAGTTGAAAGTGGAACAGGGCGTGAAAATGTTTACCCCGATCGTCCCAGCCTGAGGCGATAGCATAAAGCACGATCGGCAAAGCCAACAGTGCAGTCAGAAGCACCATCATGGCCGATAGTCGGTCCAGCACCAGAACGATGCCAAAGGGCGCAGGCCAGTTGCCCAGTTCGTAGACCTGAATATCGCCACCTGCGGCCTGTGCGGTGATAGTCAGGGCAATACCAATTAGGGCCACCACCCCAGCGACCGAAAAGATGCGCTGCAGGTCCAGGTGAAAGCGCAGGACCATAATGATGAACGGGGCCAGGATCGCGGGCAGGACGATTGGCGCAACGATCCAATGGTTCATGCGTCTTCTCCCGGCGCGTCAACGCTGTCATGGGCGTTCATGTCGATATGGTCATCCTTGGAGGACAGGTAGGCGCTGAGTGCGATCATCACTATCACAGCGGTCATTCCGAACGAGATCACGATGGCCGTCAGCACCAAAGCCTGCGGCAGCGGATCGGTATAGGGCACCTCTTTGTATTTGTTCAAAACGGCAGGCGCGTCCAAAGCCAATCGGCCCGTTGCGAACAGGAACACGTTCACGGCGTAAGTCAGCAGAGACAGACCCAGAATGACAGGGAAGGTCCGGCGGCGCAGGATCAGGAATATCCCGGCAGCAGTCATGACGCCAACGGCAGAGGCTACGAGCGCTTCCATCAGACCTGCTCCTTGTTTTCTTCTTCTTGCGGCGGATTATCCCGCAATGGGTTGATATCCATCGGGAATTCCTGCGCCATGCCCGGTTGCCACGCGAACCTGGACAGGCTGTCCAGCGCCAGCATCACCGCCCCCAGAACAGCCAGGAAGACGCCGGTGTCGAACAGGATGGCGGTGGCCCATTCGAACTCTTCCAGCGGTGGCCAGTGAATATAGCCAAAATCGCTGGTCAGGAACGGACGATCGTTAAACCACGCACCCAGACCAGTAGCGGCGGCAATCAGCACGCCCCAGCCGATGGAGCCATGGTAGTAGAACCTCTGGCGTTCGATGGCCCAAGTATAACCGCTGGCCATGTATTGCATCAGGAAGGCGATCGCGACGACAAGGCCCGCGATGAAGCCTCCGCCCGGCTGATTGTGGCCGCGGAAAAAGATATAAGCCCCGACCATCAGCGCGATGGGCATCATCATTCGGGTCACGACCACCATCATCAACGGATGCGAGTCCCCCGACTGTGGCCAATGCGGTTTCCGGTTCAGCAGGTAGCTGCGGACATTGGTGCCCAGAACTGCCTCGGTCAGGGCAAAGATGATAAGCGCGGCAATACCCAGAACGATGATTTCGCCAAAGGTATCAAAGCCCCTGAAGTCCACGAGGATGACGTTGACCACATTGGTGCCGCCACCACCTTTGTAAGAATTCGCCAGATGGAATTCCGAAATCGTCGGAAAGGCAAAATCCCGCAGCAGCAGCGCATAGATCAGCGCGCCCGAACCAATGCCCGCCACGACTGAAATAGCCGCGTCGCGCCAGCGGCGCGCGGCGCTGCTGTCCCAGGGCGTATCCGTGGGCAGGAAATTCAGCGACAGCAGCAGCAGGATCATCGTGACCACTTCGACCGAGATCTGCGTCAGCGCCAGATCCGGGGCGGACAGATAATTGAATGCCATCGAAACGATCAGGCCGACAACACCAATCAGCACCAGCGACAACAGGCGATTGCGGTGGAACCACATAATCGCCAGCGTTGCACCGACAAGGCAGATCCATCCGATAAGCGGAATAATCTGAATGGGCAGCGCCTCCCGCGTTTCGGGTCCAATCGTGCCGGTTGTATAGGCATAATAACCCAGCGCGAGGGTGAAACCGATCATAACGATCGCGTAACGGCTGAGGACGCCGTTATGCAAAGTATCGGTGATCAACCGACTGAGTTTTGTCAGCACGCCAATCACAGTGTCAAAGATCACCTTGGCCTCGGGACGCGGCAAAGCATTCCAGATTTTCTCTTCATGCCGATGCAAGCTTAGCAGGAACAGACCGCCCAGTGTCGCGACCACGGACATATAGAGGGCAGGCGTAAAGCCGTGCCACAATTTCAGCGAATAATACGGCAGCTTCTCACCGCCAATGACCGCGCTGGACACAACAGCGACCAATGGGCCCACGATGGCGGCAGAGTTCAGCCCGATCAGTACCACCAGCACGACAAGGAAGGCAGGCGCCAACCATAGACCGACGGGTGGATCATGCGGATGGGCCGGGTAATCATGCCGCTCCGGGCCCAGGAACACGTGGCTGACAAACCGGAAGGAATAGGCCGCTGAAAACAGCGCCGCCAACAATGCCAGACCCGGCACAAGATAATGAGAGTGCAGCCATGTGGTGTGAACGGTCTCTTCCAGCATCATTTCCTTGGACAGGAACCCGTTCAGGGGCGGTATGCCCGCCATCGACAGCGCAGCGATTGTGCCAATCGTAAAGGTGATCGGCATCAGATGACGCAGACCACCCAGACGTTTGATATCCCGCGTACCGGTTTCGTGATCCACGATCCCTGCGGTCATGAACAGCGCAGCCTTGAACGTGGCGTGGTTGATGATGTGAAATATCGCGGCTACGGCGGCGATCTTTGTGCCAAAGCCCAGCAACATGGTGACCAACCCCAGATGCGACACGGTCGAAAACGCCAGAAGGGCCTTGAGGTCATCCTTGAACAGAGCGATCACCGCGCCCATCAGCATGGTGATAAGTCCAGTTGTGGCAACAATGTAGAACCAAGCGTCGGTGCCGGCCAAAACGGGCCACATCCGGGCCATCAGGAACAACCCGGCCTTCACCATGGTGGCCGAGTGCAGGTAGGCAGAAACCGGTGTCGGGGCCGCCATGGCGTGGGGCAGCCAGAAATGGAATGGGAATTGCGCCGACTTGGTAAAGCAACCTAGCAGGATCAGGATCAACGCGGGCAGGTAATAGGGTGACGCCTGGATCAGCTCTTTGTTCTGCAAAATTACGCTTAGGTCATAAGACCCGACGATATTGCCCAGGATCAGCATCCCGGCGATCATCGCCAACCCGCCAGAGCCGGTCACTGCAAGCGCCATCCGCGCACCTTGACGTCCTTCGGGCAGGTGTTTCCAATATCCGATCAACAGGAAGGAGCTAAGCGACGTGAGTTCCCAAAAGATAAGCAAAAGCAGTATGTTGTCGGACAGAACAATCCCGACCATCGCGCCCTGAAACAGCAGAAGATAGGTGTAAAACTGCCCCATCGGGTCCTCGCGCGACAGGTAAAATCGTGCGTAGAGGATGATAAGTAACCCGATACCAAGTATCAGCAAGGCAAACAAAAATCCCAAGCCATCCAGCATGAAATTTGCGTTCAATCCAAGGGCTGGTATCCACTCGAACCGGGCTGTCACAACATCGCCTCGCATCACAGACGGGATGTGGATCAACAGACCCATCAGCGCCAGAAATGTGGTCAACCCAGCAGCAGAAGCAGCTGCATTTCGTCCTGCCCTGATCAGAAGAGCTGGAAAAACAGCGCCGAGAAAAGGAAGGGCCGCGATGAGGAATAGGGACAAGTGCGATACTCCGTTCTGGGCGGTCAAGTAGTACTGATTTTGTAAGGATAATTTTCTTACTGTCCAGCTAATACAACTCATTTGCCGCGCGCCAACACAGCAAGGCTGCGGCTTTTGCCTGCAAAAATGACGTGAACTTGAACTGCCAGGATAAATTCGGCGCGGATTCCAAATCTGCGCTGTGATAGAAACCCGGTGTCAGGTCAGGAGGGTGCGACGTGGCCCGAAACTTAAACCGATCCCGCAGGTGGATCTTGATTGGAGGCTGTGCCGCAGTGGCGGGGGGATTTGCGATACGCGAATACCGGCTTATTCCGCCTGACTATGCGGGACGGCAACTTAGCGTGCAGGATGCGCATAGGCAGGCCGTGGCCGGAGACGTGTTGTTGCTGGACATTCGCACCCCGAAAGAGTGGCAGTCCACTGGGATAGGAGAGGGCGCGAAATATTTGGACATGCGCCGTGACGATTTCATTCCCGCTCTGACGCAGCTCGTCAAAGGTGACAAGGGCGCGGCAATTGCGTTGATCTGTGCGCGGGGCGTGCGTTCGGCGCGGTTGAGCAACCGGCTGACCGAGGCAGGATTTACGAATATTATTGATGTGCCCGAAGGCATGTTGGGGTCGGCCGCTGGGCCGGGATGGGTACGCGCCGGATTGCCGGTTCGCGACTACGACAGGAGTGCAGTATGATCCGGGAATTAACACTGGCAACGGGTTTGGCGCTGGTCGGGCAGTCGGGGCTGGCCGCCTGTGCCGATCTGGAGGGTATGTGCGAAACCGCCTCAGGCGGATACCATATCGAATTGCCCGAGGATGAGAACCCGCCACTGGTGGTGTTTCTGCACGGCTATGGTGGCACCGCCACCGGTACTTTGAAAAACCGTGGCATGGTGGAACCGCTGCTAGCGCGCGGCTACGCTGTAATGGCGCCAGAAGGGTCGGAGCGCAACGGGCGACAAAGCTGGAACTTCTTTCCGGGTTGGGAAGGACGCGATGAAACCGCCTTTTTGACCGAGGCGGTTGAGGATGCCGCGGATCGGTTTGGCGTGGATACGGACCGGGTCGTTCTGGGCGGGTTCTCGGCGGGCGCGTTCATGGTCTACTACCTTGCCTGCGCCGCGCCCGATACGTTCTCGGCCTATGTGCCCGTTTCAGGTGGGTTCTGGCGCCCTGATCCTGAATCTTGCGATGGCCCGGTTCGGATGTTCCACACTCATGGCTGGACGGACAACGTGGTGCCGCTGGAAGGGCGCTTGTTGGGCGGTGGCCGATTTCATCAGGGCGATATCTTTGCCGGACTTGAGATTTGGCGCGTTGCAAATGGATGTGTCGATACCAAGCCCAGCGGGTTCTCGAACACCGGCTCTTTCATGCGCCGATATTGGAGCGGATGTGACGACGGCAGCGCGCTGGAGTTTGCGCTGTTTCCCGATGGTCACATGGTGCCCAAAGGCTGGGCCGATATGATGATCGATTGGTACGAAGGTTTGCCGGGTGGGTGATCACTCGGCCGGAGTCATCACGCCCTTACCCTCGATCACTTTCTTCAGCTCATCCCTGTAGCGACGGGCCGAGCGTGTGATTGCGGGCTCGTTATAGTCCTCTTTCATGCCAACCATACGGCGGGCTGCTCCGGCCGATACGCCACTGAGCGCGGACAAAGGAATCGCAAAGGCAAGGCTGATCGCAATCGGGGCCAACCAGACTGATACAAGACCGGACAGGATGCCCACGCTAAGGGCCGCGCCGCTGATCGTTTCGACCGTGTGGCAAAGGATCAGCGTGCGCAGACCATAGCTGCCGCCATCCCGCGCCTGTGGGGACCAACCCTTTTGGATACCAAAGGTGGTGCGAATGACGGCGATCATCTGTTGCACCATCAGAATGGGGGCGTAGAGGATCGACAGAACAACCTCGGCCAGGAATGAGGTCAGGAACTTGCGCCCGCCACCGAATTCGGCATAGCGCACTCCGCTGAGTGGCAGGGCCAGAACACCCAAGACCTTTGGCGCAAGCAGCATCGCATACATGACCAGAATGATCAGCACATGGCGGGTTTCCGTCATCTCAGGCCATTGCGGGAACATTGGATTGTCAGGGCTGAAATAATGCAAGACCGAGGCATCCTCACCCTGACCGATCAGCGCCCACATCACCAGCAGCGCAAACCAAAGCGGCGACATCAGATATCCGACTGCGCCGTGGAACATGTGGAACCGTGACACCGACTGGAACCCGGCTGAGCCCAACAGTTTCAGGTGCTGCAAATTGCCCTGACACCAGCGCCTGTCGCGCAGGGCGTGATCTATCAGTGTCGGCGGCGTTTCTTCATAAGACCCGCGAATGCGGGGCAGGAACCGCACGCCCCAACCGGCCCGACGCAGCAGACCGGCCTCGACGAAGTCATGGCTCATGATCAGTTTTTCCCGACCGTTCAGTGCTCGCAGTTTCGGCAAACCCGCACAGTTGGCGAATGCTTGGGTGCGGATAATGGCGTTATGCCCCCAATAGTTGCCTTCCTGTCCGCACCAGCGCGCAAGCCCTTCGGCAAAAGCAATGCCATAGACGCCATTGGCGAACTGCTGCATCCGTGCAAAGACTGATTGTGCCCCGATCAGCTGAGGATAGCTCTGAATCAAACCTGCGCCGGGGTCCCGGGCCAATGCGTCGGTCAAACGGGCGATGGCGCGACCGGTCATCAGACTGTCGGCATCCAATACCAGCATGGCATCCCACTCGGCACCCCAGCGGCTGACCCAGTCGGCGATGTTGCCAACCTTGCGGTCGGTGTTTTGTTCGCGACGGCGGTAATACAGTTCCAGCCCGGGGGCGAGGGTGGTGCGCAGCGCCTCGACACTGGCTTGTTCCTGTGCGGCGATCTCTGGGTCGCGCGTGTCCGAGAGGATGAACATGGCATAGTGATGCTGCCCACCGCGCGCCTGCAAGTCTTCAAGCATGGTCCGGGCATTGCCCAGCACGTTCCAGGGCACCTCGTTGTACACTGGTGTCAACAGGGCGACACGCAACGGTTGGGCGCGACCCTGACGTACGGGACGCTCCTGCCGGGACAGGGAGACCATGCCCAGCAACACAGTGCAGACCGTGAAGGAGATCCAGAAGAAGTTGAACGAGATCAGCGCCAGAAGGATGGCCTCAATCAGGTTGATGCCTTCGGCGTCGAACCAGTCCGTCATTACCCATAGCAGGCCCAGCGTCGCCGCCATTGCGGGCGAAAACGCCAGCGCACGCCAGAACCCGGCCGAGGGACGTTTGGCATCAGGAACCTGTGCATCCCGAAACCCTGCGCTGAAATCCTGCGCAGGCATGGCCAGAGGCGTCTCAGACGGCATGATATGAAGGTCTCTGGTCATGAGGTCCAACGGTAAAGCCAGACCTCAGAGGCTGGCTGTTTGTCTTTCAGCAACTGCGCGCGCAATTCGACATGGTCGCGGTCGCCGGGCTCGAACGAAAACGCCAGCCGCAAACCGCCTGTGTCGGGGTTGCGTTGCAGCACACCTTCGGATGTTTCGGCATGCGGCGAGTCCACGAAAATGGTCATCGCCTCTGGGTCGTCGAACAGCTCGCTTTCTTCAAAATCGATGACGGCCAGACGCCCTTCACCAAACGTGTTGTCACCCATCGCGGTGTTGATCACGCGCGCCATCGGTGTGCGCTGGGGCTCATCCCCCCAGATCAGGCGATAGGACAGGTCGACCTGGCTGCCAGCCGTATAGGGTTCGGCAGGGCGCCAGTAGGCAACGATGTTATCGTAGATTTCCTGATCCGCCGGAATTTCAACCAGCGTGACGGCACCTTTGCCCCAATCCGCACCGGGTTCGACCCACAGGCTGGGGCGCTTGTGGTAATTCGCCTCAAGATCCGCGTAATCCGAGAATTCACGCTTGCGCTGCAACAGGCCAAAGCCGCGCGGGTTGGTGTCGACGAACGACGAAATCTGCAGGCGGGTTGGGTTCGCCAATGGCCGCCACAGAACCTCTCCAGCACCGTTGCGCACCAACAGACCATCGCTGTCGTGTACGGCAGGGCGGAAGTCGTCGAACCGGCTGTGGTTGGTCTGATCGAACAGGAACATCGACGTGCCGGGGGCGATACCCACATGCGTCAGCTCTTCGCGTGGGAACAGCGTGGCTTCGATATCCATCACGCAGTCCGCACCGGCGGTGATATTGAACCGATACGCACCGGTCACGCTGGGGCTGTCCATCAGCGCATGGACGACCATGTCGCGCTGGCCGGGTTTTGGGCGCTCCAGCCAGAAGCGGATGAATTCAGGGAATTCCTCTCCATCCGGGTCGCCGGTTTTGAGTGCCAGACCACGGGCCGAAAGGCCATAAACCTCATGCAGGCCAATAGCGCGGAAATAGCTGGCACCTTGCCAGACGCAGAACTCGTCGGTCTTGCCGGGACGGTGCATTTCGGTGCGCAGACGCAGGCCGGAAAAGCCCAGCGTGTCGTCTATCGGCAGTTCCGGGACATCCTCGGATTTGTCGAACATCTCCAGATCGAATGCGACCGGAGTGGTCATCCCGTTTTCGACGGTTTCGACTTTAACAGTGCGCGGGAAGTACAGGCCAGGCGTAAAGAAATCGACGTTAAAGGGTGTTTCGGTTTCGTACCACAGCGCGCGGTCTAGCCGGAACCGGATCGAGCGGTATTGCTGATATGTCAGATCCTGCCATTCCTGCGGCACCATCTCGCGTTCCGCATAAGGCCGGCTGGCCAGATCGCGGGCCATCTCAATGACGACATTGCGGTCAAATGGGACCTCACCGCCGGTGGCGAAGGTCGCGGGCGCAAATGCAAGCGCCGACGTTGAGACCAGAAATGCGCGACGTGTAAAATTCATTTCTTAGACTTCCAAGGTTGTGACTTAAACCAAGCGGCCATGTATGCCACGCCGATGATCATCGCAAAGCCAATCATGTTGGCGACGAAAACACTGGCAACATCTCGCCCACTCAGGTCCAGACCGACGCCGATAAGTCGTGCTGCAGCCATCGAAAATACGAACACGGCCAATGATTGTTGCCCAACTTTAGTGATGACGGTCAGCAGGAACTGCCAGACTTTGGCCGCGGTACCCTGACCGGTTGCAATCAGGCGATGCCCATGTTCCCCGGCGACAACCCAGCCCAGATAGGCGAGTGACAGGAAATGCAGATAGCGGAACAGGCCAAAATCGGTTTTGTCGCGGAACTCTTTCGTCACGGGCCAGACCTTGCGGATTTCGTCAGCCAGATCGGGGGCCGCTGCGTTGATCCATGTGAATACCTTCCACGAACCAAAGGGCATCGAGAAGATCAGGAACAGTGCTGCCGCCCAGATCAAGGTTTTCGATACCGGGGGGGCAGGTATCCAGCCGCGCATGAAGGCGAAACCAGTAAAGAACAGCAGTTGCCAGCCAAAGGGGTTGAAGAACCACTGCCGCTCAGACCACGGTTCGGCTGGGAGGTCCAGAATGTCGGTCTGTGCGACCAGCCAGATCGCGACGGATGTCCCAGCGACGGCCCAGAAACCGAACCGGTAGAGGCCCATAAACATGGGCATCATTGCCAGAACCACCAGATACATCGGCAGGATGTCGAAATAGTTCGGAACATAGGTCAGCGTGAACAAACCCACGATCTGAGGCGCAGGATCGTTGAAGAAGTGCTGCAGGTTTAAAGACGAAACGTAGGTCTTTTCGAACAGCCCTGATTGATCCAGCGCCGCCATTGACATGGCGACAAAGAAGAACAGGCAGATATGCGCCCAGTAGACCTGCCAGATACGGAACGACACGCGGGCCGTTCCAATCCACCACCCCTTGCGCAGGAACGCTCCGCCAAAGGCAATCGCCGACGCCATGCCCGAGCAGAACACGAAAATCTCGGTCGCGTCCGAGAATCCAAACCGCGCGGGAATCCACTTGGCCCATGGATCGTTCGGGATATGTGCGATCAGGATGATGAACATCGCGATGCCGCGATAGAAATCCAGGCGCGGGTCGCGCGTGCGGGCAGGGGCCGCCGCAGAGGCAGCCACTGGCGCAAAATCAGAAGCGGGCGAAACTGTCGCCATACGTATTCTGTCCTTCTTGGTCTTAGTTTTTGTTATTCAGCCGGGACGCTTTGTGCGTCTCCGTTGTCGCGTGCCGCATCGATCAATGTGCGGCGCGCAAGAGCGTAATTGTCTTCGCCCCCGGCTCTTTTGGCGCGACGGTCATCCAGGATGCGCTCGACAGCATCCAGACGGCCGGCGCGCAGGCCGGAATCAATTGTGATGCGCTCGAATACATCACGTTGGGCGTGGCTTCCACCTGCCAGTTGCATACCTGCTCGGGCGTTCGATAAAAAGTCGAAGGCGTCGCCGTAAAGGCCTTCGCCAAAGGCTTCAAGTCCTTTGGCGGCCGCAATACCCGGATCGGACATGCGGATCGGAGTGTCCCCCTGATTGCGCTGCGCATCTTTCTGAATACGCTGCAACATCTTGCTGGTCGCCTCAGGGCGATTGTCGCCGGTCAGGGCCAGAAGATAGTGAAGATCGGCAAAGATCAGACAACCATCTTCGGTCCGCGCTGCACTGAGATCCGCCAGTTCTTCCCAGCGGTTGCCCACATTGACGCCCTCAAGCTCAAGCCGTGACAGCAGGGACGTGGCGTTCGAGATATCGCGGTAGTCGTCGGTTTTGTCCTGACGGATGTAATTGTCATACAGCTCCATCACCTGATCGACCTGACCCAGATCCAGATGCATCAGCGCCTTGTGCCACCAGACGTGATAGCGGAAGTTGTTGCAGTGGGTCCAAGCCTCTTCGCGTCCTGCCAACCAATCAAGGCCCAGCTGCGCGTTGCCTGTCATCTCATGCACGTGTGCAACGGCGTGCAGACCCCAGGCATCGTCCGACACCATCCACAGCGCCTGCCGACCTGCGATTTCGGCCTTTTCGTAGGCACCGGTTTCTTCCAACGCAAAGGAATGACAGCCCAGCAAATACCCACGACCTGCATGATCGGGTTCGTACGCCGGCAGAATCCGCTCGATCGACCGGCGCATGCCTTCCGAGTCGCCAAGCACAAATCGTGTCGCGTGGCTGAGTTTCATTGCCAGCGAGTCTTGTGGGTGGTCGCGCAGAATCTCTTCGAATTTTTGTATGGCTTGCGTGGGCAGGTCAGCCAGATACAGACCCAGCGCTTCGACATACAGTCGCTCGCGCGCTGAGACCGGCTGGCGTTGCATGGCACCGTTGGCGGCTGCCATCGCTTCGACGGCGACCGGCATCATCTCGCGACGGCCCAACAGGACCATGAACAAGCCTTTGATTGCATGACCCAGGGCAAAATCGGGTTCAAGCTCCAGAACTTTGCCAAGATGCTGCGGCGTCACGGCGGCATGGGCCATGAACCCAAGCAGAACACCATCCCAGGCCTCGGCACTTGCCGGGTGGCTGAGAGTGTTCATCTGTCCGAAAACGTCTTGCTTCATGTTCATGTTCCGATCCAATCGAGAATATCTACATCACCTGATGTAGCAGAGACTCTGGGTGGGTCGTATCAGTATCGGCCCTGCTCTCGAATTGGTGAAATGCCGTGTGGGCAAAAATTGAAAAAAACCGCCGATTCAATGGCATGTTTCAGCAACATGCCGCCGAAATGGGCAGAGTGTTTCAATCGTCAAAGGGGTTTTCAGCGCGCAAAACGGCCTGCGTATCGGCCCCAAAGACGGGCGGAGCAGCCCGATATGTTACAGGTGTGCGCGACAGTTTCAGCGGATTCCCGATCAGTTGAACGTCACCCGGTGCGGCCTGCATCGCGATCTGCATCTGGCGGGCTTCGACCTGATCGGTTGAAAAAACCTGATCCAAAGTCTGTACTGGACCAACCGGAACCTTGCGGGCTTCGAGCTGCTCAATCATGGTCTCTGAAGTATGGGTCTTCACCACCGGACGCAGCACGGCGTTTAACGCGTCACGATTTTCCAGCCTAGCTGGGTTGGTGGCGAAACGTGGGTCATCCGCCAGATCGGGGTGATCGATGAATTCGCAGAACCGGCGGAACTGACTGTCATTTCCGACGGCCAGAATGACGTGGCCATCGGCGGTTTCATAAACGTCATAGGGCACGATGTTCGGATGCCCGTTGCCGCGCCGTTGGGGCACGGTGCCCGAGGTTAGATAGTTCGCACCTTCGTTGATTAGCCACGCGATCTGCGCATCTACCAGCGCCAGATCAATCTGCTGGCCTTCGCCGGTCTGATCGCGGTGGCGCAGGGCGGCTAGAATGCCGACACTTGCGTACATTCCGCACATCACATCGGCGATGCCAACGCCCACCTTCATCGGCGCGCCATTGGGTTCGCCTGTCAGCGACATGATCCCGCCGTACCCCTGCGCCATCAGGTCATAGCCCGGCTTGGACGCGTTCGGCCCGGTCTGGCCGTAACCCGAGATCGAGCAATAGACGAGGCTGGGAAAGTCTTGCGACAACGTGGCGTAGTCCAGACCGTATTTCGCCAATCCGCCGGGTTTGAAGTTCTCGATCAGAATGTCCGCATGCGAGGCCAACCGTTTGATTTCAGATTGCCCCTCGGTCGTGGTGATGTCGATAGCCACGGATTTCTTGTTGCGGTTGGCCGACATGAAATAAGCGCTTAGATCGGACCGGTTGCCTTGCGCATCTTCGACGTAAGGAGGGCCCCACTGGCGGGTGTCATCCCCGCCAGTCGCGGGGTTTTCGATCTTGATCACGCTGGCCCCCAGATCGCCCAGCAACTGCGTGCAGGTCGGTCCGGCCAAAATGCGACTGAGGTCCAGGATTTTGACGCCCTTCAGCGGTCCTTCAGATCCGGCCATCATAGCCCCCACGGTCAATTTCTGCGGCAATCACGGTGAATGAGTTGGCTTTCATCGCCTCATTCAGGGCATTGCGCAGTTCCTCGCGGTTGCGAACGGTGTGACCTTTACCGCCAAACGCCCGGCCCATGGCTGCAAAGTCGTGATGGTCGAAATCCACGCCCCTGTTGCCCATCTGGCGCTGGCGCTGTTTCAGCTCGATCAGCGCAAGGCTGGCATCGACAAAGACAAGAAAGATCGGGTTTCCGCCCATTTCGGCGGCAGTCGACAGCTCTCCGGCTACCATCAGGAACCCGGCGTCGCCGGAAAAACTGATGACTGGGCGGTCCGGTTCGGCCAGTTTCATGCCAATCGCCATTGGTACGGCGCAGCCCATGGTACACAGCGCCGAGGACTGGATCAGTCCGCGTTCCTCGGAACAATCCCACATCTGACTCAGCAAGATACGATGCGCGCCACTGTCGGCTGTAGCCAGTGTTTCGGCAGGCAGGGTTGCACGGGTTTCGGCGATGACAGCGGCGGGGCCCCATTCCTCATCGGTCGGGAACGCCTCAGCCAGCGCGGTTTTGACCCGTGTGGGTTCGCCGTCCGGCCACGTTTCGCGGGCAGGGTTGCCCTTTGCCATGGCCTCCAACGTGGCACCCGTATCGGCGACCATATTCAGGCTGGCCTGATGCATATAGTGGTCATTGACCACAGCCGAGATGTCGATGACTCGCTTTTCTTCAGGGTCCCAGACCTCGCGCCAGCCGGGGCGCATCTCGATCGGGTCGTAGCCAAGGCACAAGACCAGATCGGCCTGTTCAACCAGCGGCAAAAGGTGTTTGTCGGCCAGCGGTGACAATCCGGCCCCGCCAAGGCAAAGGGGGTGATCTTCGGGCACAACTCCCTTGGCTTTGTAGGTGGTTACAAAGGGGATGCCGAAATGTTCCAGAAACGCCTGCACAACATTGCGCGATCCGTCATACAGCACGTCCAGCCCCACAATCGCAATGGGACGTTCCGCGTCAGCCACCCAACGGCGCGCTTTCTCCAGGCAATTGCCCTCGGGCGCGACGGCGGCAGCCTTGACCAGTCGCCGCTTCTTGACGCTGGATACGCACATATCCGCAACCGAGATCGGAATATCGATATGCACGGGTCCGGGGCGCGGCTGGTTGGCCAGCGATACGGCCTTGTCTGCCACGATATCCGCGCCCTGTGCCGTCAGTTTAAAGGTTCCTTTGGTGATCGAGCGATAGACCTGTGCGTGATCCATAACCTGATGGGTATAGGTCAGCGCTTCATCCGCATCGACGCAACCGGTCAGCACGATCATCGGCACCCGGTCCTGCAAAGCGTTCGCGACCACGTTGATCCCGTTCATCGCACCGGGGCCAAGCGTCGCCACCAGAATGGCAGGCGCGCCGTCGCGGTGATGCACGGCTTCGGCCATGAATCCGGCGGCGTTTTCGTGCTTGGTCAGGTGAAAGGTGATCCCCGCCTGTTCCAGCGCATCCACCAACGTCAGAACCTCGCCACCGGGCATACCAAAGGCATGGCGGCATCCGGCCTCGTAAAGTCTTTGGGCCAAAAGGTCCGCAGCGCGGGGCGAAAGGTCCTGCATTAGTTATGCTCCGAAATAATACGTCATTGCAGATTGCGGAGGACGCGTCCGGACGCAAGCAGGTTCACGGCAGTGTGACTAATTGACTGCGGATTCCGCCACTGCCTGAAACTTTTCATCCAGTTCCGCCGCAATTTCTTGCAGTGGCTCACCGCCTTGCTTGGCATAGGGGGCAAAGACGTGGCTTGGGGTTTTGTAGGACAAAGTCGCCGTGCCATCCGCATTCTCGGTCACGTAGAACCGGATGGGCGCTTCGATCATTGCGTTGACCGAGGTTTCCAGAACCCGCACCGCGTAGTCGTTGTTAAAGGCACCGATTACCAAGTTTCCGGGAATAATGATGCCACGGGCCGCCGCCGCCTTGGTGGGCCCGGCCTGCGTTACAACAATCAGACCATTTTCTTTGACAGCGGCCTTCGTATCCGCGACCAAAGCATCATGGCTTTTGTCGGTGAAGTGAACGGCCCAGCCCGGCAGCGGTTCTTGCGCCAGCGCGGGAAGGGCCAGCAAACACAGTACGGTCGAAATAGCCTTCATCGTGCTGTCCTCATGGGTATGGGTACGAAATTGATGCCAGAAACTCGTATTTCGCGCAGTCACAATCCCGTGGGTAGCAGTCGCAGAAGTTGCCTTCGGATCAGTCCACGTGCCTTTTCAGGAGATAGATGTCCATGATCCAGCCATGATCCGCCCGCGCTTTTGCCCGCGTTTCGACTATCAGCGACGCCATATCAGCCAAACGACCGTGGATCAGGATTTCTTCCTTCATCCCCACATAAGCGCCCCACCAGATTTCGTAGTTGGCCATCTCAAGGCTTTGAAACGAACACTCGCCGTCCAGCATAACAGCCACTTTTGAAGCGTTTAGCGGCCAGCCTTCATCCCGAATGCGCCGACCGGTGGTCACGACATACGGCGCGCCCAGATCGTTAATCGGTATCGCATGCGCCGCGGTCAGCGCCTGAAGCGCAGTGATACCAGGGATTACGCGCGTCTCCGGTTGGGGTTGCAGCCGAGAGGCGATGCGCAGCGAACTGTCATAAAGCGAGGGATCGCCCCAGATCAAAAGGGCAACCCGCTTTGCATCACGATGCGCCGCGATCGCCTCCTGCCATCGCAGAGCGATGGCATCGTGCCATTCATCCACGCCGCGCAGATAGCCATCATCGGCGCGTCGTTTGGGAATATCAAAATATGCGATCTGTGGCGCGGTGTCGGTTACCTGCGCGATAATCTCTTCTCGCAAATCGGCCAGATCGGCCTTGTTTTCGCCCTTGCGCGGGATCAGGATCAGGTCTGCGTCCCGAATGGCACTAGCGCCTTGAAACGTCAGGTGGTCCGGATTGCCGGTGCCAATACCGATCAGGGTCAGGTCAAACATCGTCAGTCTCTGCCAGAGGGCCGTAAAGGATCAGGGCAGGGGCCGTGCCGATCTCAGCACCCAGCTTGTCCGCCAACTCACCAACCGTGGATCGGTGTAGTACCTGATCCGGGGTTGAAACGGATTCGGCCATCAGCGCCGGTGTTTCCAGCGGCAAGCCATGTTCATTCAGCGCCTTGACCAGCAAAGGAAATGTGCGCTTGCCCATGAACACAACCGTGGTGGCATCTGGGTCGGCAAGCGCGGTCAAATTCAGATCGTCCGGCAGCTTGCCACTGACATCGTGGCCGGTGACGAATTGCACGCGACGCGCCGTGAGTCGCCGCGTCAGGGGAATGCCAGCCGCCGCTGCTGCGGCAACCGCTGATGGGATGCCAGGGATAATCTCATATTCGATCCTGGCCTCGCGCAGCGCCACCAGTTCTTCTTCCAGACGTCCAAACAGACCGCCATCGCCGGATTTCAGTCGCACAACGCGGGCACCGGTTTTGGCATAGTCTACCAACAGGCGGCTGACGTGGTCTTGTTTCGGTGACGGGCGACCGGCGCGTTTGCCGACGCCAACAAGGTCTGCGTCCTGATGCGCATGGCTCAGGATTGGGCCACTGCTGAGGTCATCGAACAGCACTGCGTCTGCCTTTTGCATCCGGTCCACGGCCTTAAGCGTCAGCAGTTCCGGATCCCCGGGACCGGAGCCAATGAACGAAACGAAACCGCTCATGCCTGCGCCTCTGCGATCAGATGAAAAAATGTTCCGGTCACGTTGCCCCGAAATGATCCGGTTTGTGGACCCTCAACCCCTTCAGCATCGAACACCCGGGCCAAAGGCGCATCGGGTTGTTCCACGATCGAAGAATAATGAAACTCATGGCCACGCAATGTCGCTTCAGCGGCATACCCTGCCATTGGGGCCAACAATTGCGCCTTGCGATACCCAAGATTGAACTTTCGCTTCTCATAGGAGGTCACGAGCCCAAGCAGACCTGCCATCTGATGCCGGCCCCCTTCCTTGTCGACCAGAGCTTCGCCCAAGGCCATATACCCACCGCATTCCCCATGAACGGGCTTTGTCTCCGCGTGTTTGCGCAGACCGCTCAGGAATGCGTCGGCAGCTGCCAAAGTGCCCGCGTGCAGTTCAGGGTAGCCACCGGGCAACCAGACCAGATCGGCATCCGCAGCCGGGGCTTCATTTGCCAGCGGTGAAAACGGCAGGATTTCCGCCCCCGCCGCGCGCCAGCCTTCCAGCAAATGCGGGTAGGTGAACGAAAACGCCGCATCTCGTGCAAGCGCGATCCGCTGTGCCGGAGGCCGCGGCAGCGCGGCTGACGATGGCCCCTTGGGGCCTGAGGAAGCCGCCGCCTTGATCGCCTCAAGATCCACATGCTCGCGCAGGAATGTGGCGTAACCGGCAATCGCGCTTTCCAGATCCGGGTGCTCGACCGCCTGAATCAAACCAAGATGCCGCTCGGGCAGGGTCAGATCTCCACGCCGGGGCAACACGCCCAGAACCGGCAATCCTGCTCGCTCCATACCCAACCGGGTCAGGCGTTCGTGGCGTGGGCTGGCGCAGCGGTTCAGGATCACACCGGCAAAGGGCAGGTCGGGATTGTACATCCGAAATCCCAGCGCAGTGGCCGCCGCAGATTGGGCCTGACCGCCCACATCCAGCACCAGAACTACAGGCCACCCCATACGCTGCGCGGTTTCCGCGCTTGATCCGTGCCCAAGCTCTCCGGGCTTGGCAACGCCGTCGAACAGGCCCATCGAACCTTCGGCCACGACGATATCCGCGCCTTCGGCCTGGGCAGAAATCGCGTTCAGCATCGGATCGGCCATCGCCCAGCTGTCTAGGTTGAACGAGGCGCGTCCGGCTGCGGCACGGTGAAAGGCTGGATCGATATAGTCCGGTCCGCTCTTGAACGGTTGCACCGTCAGGCCATCCTCGGCAAGCGCACGCAGAAGACCCAGCATGACGGTGGTTTTGCCTGTCCCGGAAGACGGCGCAGAAATCAGTAACCCCGGAGGGTTGGTCATCCCGTCATTCATTCTCGGGGCTCCAGCTTGACCATGGACTGTCCGCGCTTTGCGGGCGGTACCGGCGGTCGTAATCTTTTGAATAGAGACAGCTTTCGGCAAAGCCTTCGCCTGCAAGTGCCGGGCCAACCATGATCAGAGCGGTGCGAGAGATACTCTCGTCCAGTGCGTCTTTCAGGGTCGCCAACGTGGCGCGAATGATCCGTTCGTCCGGCCAGCTGGCGCGATATACCACTGCCACTGGGCAGTCTGCTCCATAGGCCGGGGTAAGGTCCGCGATCACGTTGTCCAGATTTCCGATCGACAGGTGAATGGCCAGAGTTGCGCCGGTACGGGCAAAGTTCTCAAGAGTTTCGCCTTCGGGCAT
Organism: Ruegeria sp. YTSC230; assembly: GCF_059609665.1. Classification (NCBI taxonomy): domain Bacteria; kingdom Pseudomonadati; phylum Pseudomonadota; class Alphaproteobacteria; order Rhodobacterales; family Roseobacteraceae; genus Ruegeria; species Ruegeria sp. YTSC230. The sequence continues at coordinate 55,357 of NZ_JBXWMC010000004.1, forward strand.
TGAAGATGCGCGGCCGGGCGTCCGGGTCAGGACCACAGATTGCGCCAATCCGGGCAAGGTCAGTTCCGTTCCCAGCGATGCAGCCGCTGCGGCGAACGATGGTACACCGGGGGTCACGCTGACCGGAATGCCCATCTCCTTCAATCGCCGGATCTGTTCACCCATTGCCGACCAAACCGACAGGTCGCCGGAATGCAGACGTGCAATGTCATTGCCAGCCTTATGCGCTGCCTCAATCTCGGCCATGATCTGATCCAGATCCATTGGCGCGGTGTTGATGATCTTTGCGCCCTCGGGGCAGTGGGCCAGAATCTCTTCGGGCACCAGCGATCCTGCATACAGGCACACCGGGCACGACGCGATGATATCACGCCCCCGCAGGGTCAGAAGGTCGGCAGCGCCGGGTCCGGCGCCGATGAAATGAACGGTCATGTTTGTCCTCCGATGGCGACGGCGCAGGTTGCAAGCCGGTCGTCCGAAATCTGTCTGGGTGAGGTCAGCCGCGCGCCTGTTCCGGCAGCGGCAAGGGCGGATGCTTCGGCTACGCTGCCGGTGCCATAGGTGGCACGGCTGCGGTTCGAGCAGGTGAGAGTGCGCTGTCCCGCCAGATCGGCAGCAGCAATGAAATGCAGGGGCAGGGCGGTCTCTGCGGCAAACTCGGACAGCGCGGCGTGACCTTCCTTGTCGGCAACAGTGGCCAGCGCGTCGACGTTTTGCCCAACGCTGGCCCGCTCAAATACAGCGCGCAGGCTGTCCACAGTCGCAGTTGATGAAAACCCCAAACCTGCGATGATCATAGGATTACGCTCCACTGCACCACCGGATATGCGGATTTCCAACCACGCCGAGGCCCCAGTGCCGAAGCCTGCGCCAGTTCGATGCGCAAAAGTTCTCCGCCTAGTTTTTCGTGCCATTGCGCCAGTAAGGCTTCGCTTTCCAGCGTCACAGCATTGGCGACCAACCTGGTGCCGGCGGGCAGGGCGGTGTGCAACCAATTCAGCAATTCGGTACTCAGGCCGCCGCCGATGAATACCGCATCCGGAAACCCAAGGCCGTCCAGCGCGGTCGGCGCGGTGCCATGCACCACTTGCAGCCGGTCTTGCCCTAACGTGTCGGCATTGCGGCGAATGCGGTCCGCGCGATCCTCGCGGGGTTCGATCGTGGTTGCGGTCAGGGTCGGGTCGCACATCAGCCACTCGATACTGATCGAGCCGGTGCCGCCGCCGATATCCCACAGATGCTCGCCGCGCTTGGGGGCCAGCGCCGACAGGGTCAGCGCCCGCACTGGGCGTTTGGTGATCTGGCCATCATTCTCGAAGATCTCATCCGGCTTACCCGAGGCCTTGGGCAGCGCCTTTCCTTCACCCGCAACTTCAAGCCCAACGCAGACCGGATGATCGAACCCGCCCAGCAGGGCTTCGGTCAGCGACACGCTGCGCGACCGTTCGCGGGGGCCGCCAAGGGCTTCCATGACATGCAATTGCGTATCGGCAAAGCCAGTTTCGTTCAGATATGTCGCAAGCTCGGCCACCGCAGCGCCGTTGCGCAGCAGCAGGATGGCGCGCAATCCAGGCGAAAGATGCGGGCGCAGACGAGTCAGCGGGGCGGCGTGCAGACCGAATGTCTGCGTGCTTTCCAACGGCCAGCCCAGACGTGCCGCAGCCAGCGAGAACGTGGACTGACCCGGATGGGCGGTCCATTCTCCGGCGTCGAAGTTGCGCGCGATTACCGAGCCCGCGCCGAACCAGAACGGATCGCCCGAGGCCAGAACAACCGTTGGGTGTCCGCGAAACCCGGTCAGGATCGGCAGGCCGTCGGTAAAAGGCACGGGCCAATCTACGCGCTGTGCGCCTGTGTCGGGGATCAGTGACAAATGGCGCGGCGGGCCCATGATGATTTCGGCACGCTCCAGTACTTGACGACTTGCGGGTGACAGGCCATCCAGTCCATCTTCGCCCAAGCCCAAAACGCTTAGCCACGGAGCTTCATGCATGACCAACCTCCTGATCCTTGGTGGCACGACCGAGGCCAATGCACTGGCCAAAACCTTGGCCGATCAGGGCATCCCGGCAACCTATTCCTATGCCGGTCGGGTAGACAATCCAAGACCGCAGCCCCTGCCAGTGCGTGTTGGAGGGTTCGGCGGCGTCGAAGGCCTGACCCGTTACCTGACGGACCACGCGATCACTCATGTAGTCGATGCCACCCATCCCTTTGCCGCGCAAATGAGCACAAACGCCATTTCTGCGTGTCGCGAGGCCGGGGTGCCCCTGGTCGCTTTGACGCGCCCGGCATGGCGCGCGCAGGACGAAGATCGTTGGCAGCACGTTTCTGATATAGGCGCGGCGGTTACCGCCTTGAGCGGTCCAAAACGGCGCGTTTTTCTGGCCGTTGGCCGCCTGCATCTTGAAGATTTCGCGGCTCAGCCCCAACATCACTTCTTGCTGAGGCTGGTGGATGAACCGGATGCACTGCCGCTGCCCGATTGCGAGGCGATCGTGTCGCGCGGACCTTTCACTGAAGCAGGGGACCGGGCGCTGATGCTGCAGCATGGAATTGAACTGGTTGTGTCCAAGAACTCTGGCGGCAACGGTGCACGCGCAAAGCTGGATGCCGCGCGCGCTCTGGGCGTACCGGTGCTGATGATCGACAGGCCGACCCTTCCGCAAAGGACCGAATTGTCGAACGTGACGCAGGTTCTGGACTGGTTGGCTCATTCCGGGGTGAACCTCGGGGTATAGACGATCGGCGCGCTGTCACGGTTGATGACGCGCGTCAGGGATGACCCGACAATGACGACGGTTTGCATGTCAGCCATGTCAGGCGTCGCCTCGGCCAGTGTTGAAATCCGGATCGCCTCATCCGCGCGGGATACGGCACGCGCGAACAGGATCAGGCGCTCGGGCTCGCATTCTTCGCGTAGGATTTCCAGTGTTTTTACAAAGCCTTCCGGGCGGGATTTCGAGCGCGGGTTATAAAACGCCATCGCGAAATCCGCCTGCGCTGCTAGGCGAAGACGTTTTTCAACCAGCGACCAGGGTTTCAGATTGTCGCTGAGGTTGATGGCACAGAAATCATGACCCAGCGGTGCCCCGGCCCGCGCGGATGCCGCCAGCATCGCTGTTATGCCGGGTAGGACATCTATGGGAATGTTACGCCACTCGGCGGGACCATTCTCTAGGGCTTCGAACACAGCTGCCGCCATTGCGAACACACCGGGATCGCCCGAGGATACCACGACCACCCGTTTCCCCTCAGCCGCCATCTGCAACGCGTGTTGGGATCGGTCGATCTCGACCCGATTGTCGCTAGCATGCAACGTCAGACCAGGGCGCTCGGCCACGCGCGCGACATAGGGGATATAACCGACCACGTCCGTGGCATCCGCCAACGCAGCTGAAACCTCGGGGGTTACAAGATCTTCGTTACCAGGCCCCAGACCCGCAATCTTGACCCAACCGCTCATGGCCGCCGTCCTTGACCATGCACGATGATGATCGAGAAATAGGGCGTCACCTTTTCGCATGCCTCGGACAGTTTCGTCACCACCTGGTTCGGCATCTGCGCAAACTCGACAATCCATGCGCGGTCATACAAACCGGCTGTTTTCAGCGCGCGCTTTACCTTGTCTATATTGCGTCCGATTTTCATGACAACCAAAGCATCAGTCTGCGCCATGCGAATTGCCAGATCTTCTTCAGGCAGGGTACCGACCAGTACCGTCAGCACATCATCGCCCCAAGTGATCGGATTACCCGTTGCGGTCCACGCGCCGGACATTCCGGTGATGGCTGGCACGACCTCAACATCAGCCTGATCGCGCAAGCGGCTGTAAAGATGCATGAAAGATCCATAGAAAAACGGGTCGCCCTCGCACAAAACCACCACGTCCTCGCCCTGATCCGACAGAGCTTTGAGATGCGCGGCACAGTCCTTGTAAAAGGCCGAGAGCAATTCGTTATAGCGCGGATCATCCAGTGGAATTTCCGTCGTGACAGGGTATTCCATGGGAAACTCAACAGCGCTGTCCGGGATCATCCCATTGACGATCTTGCGCGCCTGACCGCTGCGACCGGGCTTGCGAAAGAACGCCACGTGGCGCGCATTGCGCAGCAGGCGGTCGGCCCGCACGCTCATCAGGTCCGGATCCCCGGGGCCAAGGCCCACGCCGTATATCTTGCCGCCACTCATTCGGCGCGGCTCGCAATGGCGTTTATCGCGGCGACGGTGATGGCGCTGCCGCCCAGACGGCCCTTGATGATGCAAGAGGGCACGGGCTGCGCCTCCCACAATGCGTCCTTGGATTCGACGGCACCGACAAAGCCCACCGGGCACCCGATGATGGCGGCCGGGCGTGGGCAATCGGGGTCTTCCAGCATATTCAGCAGGTGGAACAGAGCGGTCGGCGCATTACCGATAGCGACCACAGCGCCTTCCAGATGCGGACGCCACAGCTCCAGAGCAGCAGCGGATCGGGTGTTGCTCATCTCAGCCGCCAGTGGGCGCACGCGTTCGTCATGCAGAGTGCAGATCACCTCATTATCGGCCGGCAGGCGGAAGCGGGTCACACCCTCGCTGACCATTCGCGCATCGCACAGTATAGGTGCGCCATTCTCTAACGTGGTCCTTGCGGCTGGCACGAAACCGGGCGAAAAATGTACGAATTCTTCCAGACCGACCATTCCGGCGGCGTGGATCATGCGAACCGCAACCTGCTCTTCATCAGCGTCAAAGCGCGCCAGATCGGCCTCAGACCGGATCGTGGCAAAGCTTTGCTTATAGATCGCTGCGCCATCGGTTTCGTATTCATAGGGCATCAGGAGAGGTCCATAGTCATAAGTGTTTCAGGTGCCAGCCCGCGTTGGGACGGCTCATCCCCCGCGCGACCGTTTTTGACAAGATCAAATCGTCCGTCATTGCCGACCAGTGTGACATTTGCCGTCCCCATTCGGGCGCAGCCTTTGGCGCAACCGGATACGTGTAGGCTGCCTGCAACCCGCGCCGCCAATTCGCGCGCAACCCTACGGGTTTCCACTTGTGCTTGCGGGCAGAATGGTGCGCCGGGGCAGGCGTCGGTTGTCATCAGCGGGTCGTTGCCATCTATGACAAAGTCGGGTGTTTGTATCGCCGCCCCGCCTTCCAGCAGAATCAGCCGCCATGGGGTGACCCGCAAGGCAGACGCCACGCTGTCTGCAATGAGGTCAGAGAGTTGTCGCGCCGGCAATTGTCCGAACGCCGCGCCATACAGAGTACCCAGATCGCAGACGCCGGGCTGCGGCGGTGTGCCGATGCCACCGGGCGCGCTGCCTTGCCACTCCGCTGGCAAATCCTGCGTCGCGGCCACCCGCGCCATGCGGCGGGTTTCTGGCGTGAAACGTTCGGAAAACCATCCAGCCAGAGCGATAAGCCGGTCAATTGCATTGGTTTCTGTGACCCGGCAGCCAGTTTTGGCCCCGTCGGCGCGCAGGATGAGGCCATCAGTACCTGCCTCGACCCGGATATCGGCCGAATCCGCCGCCAACAGGCGCTTGGGGCCAGTGTCGATGGCAAAGCCGAATTTGGCGGGCAGAGTCGGCAATTCCTCCAACCGATCGATCAGTTCCTGTGTCAGCTGTGCGGTTCGATCACCTGATCTGTATAGGGGCGACACCAGGATATTGCGGCGCACTTCAATACCGGGCTCAGCATCCAAAAGGTTCAGCGCGGCCAGTTCGGCCAGCAATGCCTGATGATCGTCTTCTTTTACCCCGCGCAGCTGTAAATTGGCGCGGTTGGTCAGGTCGATTGTGCCATTGCCAAATTGCTCGGCCAACTCACAAAGACCACGTGTTTGTTCGGCGCTCAAACGGGCCAGACGCGGGCGCACCCGAACCACCAGACCATCGCCCGACATCATCGGCCGATGCGCACCGGGGCACCAACCCTGAACGACCGGGGCGCTCATCCCAGCCCCTCCAGATCGGCCCGGATTGAGTTGCGGCGGGTGCTCCAAAGGCCCGCGTCCAACAACGCGCGGAACCTGTCCTGCATGGCCTGATACGCGCGCGGGTTGGCCTCCTGCAAAAATGCGTCGACCTCGGTGTCGCCCAAAGTCGCGTCGTGATAGAGGTCGAACAGGTGCGGCGCGACCGTGCCTGACAGATGGGCGAAAGAGGCCATGTGATCCAGCGTCGCCGCAACTTCGGCAGCGCCCCGAAAGCCATGCCTTTGCATGCCTGCAATCCAGTTCGGGTTGGCGGCACGGGCATGAACCACACGGCTGATTTCTTCAGGCAGCGTTCGGGCGCGCGGGCTATCCGGGTTGGTGTTGTCCAGATGGTATAGCTGCGCCGTACCACCGGTGACTGTCTTGGCGGCGGCGAAACCAGCCTCGTGCGTGGCATAGTCGTTGGCCAACAGCAGATCGGTTTCGGTCAGATCCTGCAGGTGCACGAAACTGTCGGCGTTCGTGACCCGTTGGGTAATGCCGTCCAAATCTTGTGTGACGTGTTCGCCTTCCAAAGCGAAAGAGCTGGCCTCAAGCCATGCCTCACCCGCCTGCGCGCGGGCCTCATCCGTATAGATTTCGGACAGCTGGGTCATGTTCACGCCATAGCTGCCCGGGGCCGGGCCAAAGACGCGCGCCGCCGGGGCCTGTCCGGCATAAGGGTTCCAGTCTGGGGCTTCATCGCGATCCGACAACGCGCGAACAGCTTGACCATAAAGCGCTGAAAGGGTCGGGAACACATCACGGAACAGGCCTGAGACGCGCAAGGTCACGTCCAGACGTGGGCGACTGAGGTCAGTGATAGGTAGCACTTCGATGCCCGACACCCGCTCGGACCCTTTGTCCCAAACGGGTTTGACGCCCAGCAAGTGCAGCGCCATGGCAAACTCTTCGCCCGCCGTGCGCATCGTGGCTGAACCCCAGAGATCAACGATCAGCCCCTTGGGATAATCGCCCTCTTCCTGCAGGTGTCGCCGCACCAATTCTTCAGCCAGCTTTACGCCTTGGGTATAGGCCGCACGGGTGGGGACTGAGCGCGGATCGGTGGTATACAGATTGCGCCCGGTGGGCAGGACGTCTGACCGTCCGCGGTAGGGGGACCCGGACGGGCCTGCCTCGATCCGTTTGCCTGCTAGCGCGTCGATCAATGCCGTGCGTTCGGCATGGGCAGAAGGAGCCGTGTCAAAATTGGCAGTGGCTTCGGGCACACGTCCAAAGATATGCAGCCCGTCTCCGAACTGGCTTTCCTTGATGTCACAGACGAAACGATCGATCCGGGTGATCGCCTCGGCGATGCAGGTGGCCTGATCGAGACCGAGGTCGTTCTCCAGCCCGATGGCTTGCGCTTCGTCCCGAATATCTTCTTGCAGGCGATCGCGGCGCTTGGGGTCCAGCCCGTCGGCATTCGAAAACTCATCCAGCAGCGATTCCAGCCGAACCATCCGATCCGGGGTACCGCTTTCCTTCATTGGCGGTGGGATATGGCCGAGTGTGACCGCCCCGATCCGGCGCTTGGCCTGCGCGGCCTCGCCAGGGTCGTTGACGATGAAGGGGTAGATGACAGGTAGATCGCCGATCAGTACCTCGGGCCAGCATTCGTTGGACAGCGCCACAGATTTGCCTGGCAGCCATTCCAGCGTACCGTGCGCGCCGATATGGATCAGTGCATCCGTACCAAGACCTTTGCGCAGCCAAAGGTAGAAGGCCACGTAGCTGTGGCGCGGGGTACGCGACAGGTCATGATAATCGTCATCACGCAACTCGGGCGTGCCGCGTTCAGGTTGCAACGCGACCAGCGCCTTGCCGCGGCGCAGGGCGGTGAAGTGGAACGCGCCATCTGCAAAGGCCGGATCATCCTCGGGCTTGCCCCAGACGGTTTCGAGGTCTGCGCGCAGTTGTTCCGGCAAGTCTGCCAGCGCAGTAAGATATTCGCCAAGCGACCACGTAATCCGCGCGTCCAACAACGTATCAGAAATCGGCTGGGCAGGAGCGGTGTCATACCCTTCGCCCTGCAGGTCGGCCAGCATCGCCTCGGCCGAGGCCAAAGCATCGAGGCCCACCGCATGGGCCATCTGCCAGTCTTTGCCGGGATAGGTGGACAGCACCAAGGCGGGGACCTGATCCCCTTTGGGCTTGTCGTTCAGGTTCAACCAGCCGGTGACCCTGTCGATGATAGCCTCGATCCGTTCCGGTTCAGCCCGGTGGGCAAAACGGGAATACTCCAGATGCGGGTCACGCTTGCCCGGTTCCTTGAAAGAGGCGATGCCTGCCGAGATCCGACCGTCCACTTCGGGCAGGACGACATGCATCGCTAGATCAGCGGGCGAAAGACCGCGCTCTGCCTCGGCCCAAGCCTGGCGGCGTGAGGTGGCCAGAGCAACCTGAAACACCGGCACATTGGCGGCGTCCAGTGGCGAGGTGCCGGATGCGCCTTTGCCCGAGAACGAGGTTGCGTTGATGATGGCCGCCGGTTCAATGGAGGCGATATTCTCGCGCAGCCAATCGGCGGCTGCAGGTGCTTTTAGCGAGGGGGCGAACATGCCTACAGCTTCGATGCCTCGCTCTCGCAAACGGCGGATCAGGGCTGCGACCGGGGCAGTGTCTGCCGATGTCAGATAAGCACGATAGAAGGTTACCAGAATACACTTCGCGTCGCTCGTGAACGTTGTTTCGATCGGGATTACGCCACGATCCGGGCACCAAGCGCCGCACTCTGGCAAGGTCTTTGCACCCATCACCGGCCCGGCATAAAGCCCCGCCGCAAGCGCCATTTGTGCCAAAGCCGCTTGCGCCGCGACTTCGCCGCCAGTGTCACACAGATGCGCTAGCCGCCGCAGGGTCGAGACGGGCAGGGTGGAGTAGTCATCCAGACGCGTGTCCTCGCGCCCGTCGGCGGGTAGGACGGCCAGCGCGATGCCCTTGGCCTGTGCCAGCGCCAGAACTTGCTGCAATCCGTAGGACCAGTAAGGGACACCGCCGATGAGGCGGATCAGGATGCCCTTGGCGCCCTCGAGCGTTTGTTCGACGTAGGTGTCGACGGACAGCGGGTGTTTTAACGCAGTCAGATTGGCCAACCGCATCGTCGGCATCCGCCCTTCGGCACCACCACCGCGATGCCAGCCTGCCGCGAAAGCGCCAAGGTCGCTGTCCGAAAAGGACAGCACCACCAGATCCGCCGGGCTCTGGCCCAGATCGGTTGGGGTTTCGGTCTCTTCTAACCCGTGGCTTTCGCGGAAGACGACGTGCATGGTTTACTCTGCGGCCTCGGTCACACCCACGAGGATATCGCGGATGGCGGCCTCATTGATGTCGTCATGCTCGGCAATGATCACCAGACGCGAGCGGCGCTCTTCACCCGGTTCCCACGGGCGGTCGTACTGATGACGCACGCGGGCACCAACGGCCTGCACCAGCAGACGCATGGGTTTGCCCTGAACGGCGGCATAGCCTTTGACGCGCAGAATGTTCAGCTCATTGGCCAGACGTTCGATATTGGCGACCAGTTCCGCCGGGTCGGTCTGTTCGGGCAACTCGACGATGATGCTTTCGAAATCGTCGTGTTCGTGGTCGTGGTGGCCGTCGTGATGCGACGGGCGCGCATCCATGTCATCCTCGGCGGCGGCTTCGAGGCCCAGCACGACACGCACGTCAACGGCGCCTTCGGCAACCTCAACCACGGGCAGCGGGCGCGGAGCCTCAGCCGCGATGACCTCTTTGGCTTTGGCAACGCCTTCCGGACCGGCCAGATCGGGTTTTGTCAGCAGGATGATGTCGGCGCACGAGATCTGGTCCTCGAAGACTTCGGACAGAGGCGTTTCGTGGTCGATCGAGTCATCGGCCAGGCGCTGGGCGTCCACGGCTTCGACGTTAGGGGCGAAACGCCCGGCGGCGACGGCCTCGGCATCGGCCAGAGCGATCACGCCATCGACGGTGATTCTCGAGCGGATATCCGGCCAATCAAACGCCTTTAGCAGCGGCTTGGGCAGGGCGAGACCGGACGTTTCGATCAGTATGTGATCGGGGCGCGGCTCCAGCGCCATCAGCGCCTCAATGGTCGGGATGAAATCATCGGCTACGGTGCAGCAGATGCAGCCATTGGCAAGTTCCATGATGTTTTCCGCCGGGCAATCCGGAATGGCGCAGGATTTCAGGATATCGCCATCCACACCCACATCGCCAAACTCGTTGACGATAACGGCCAGGCGCTTGCCCTGCGGGTTCTGCATCAGGTGTTTGACAAGCGTGGTTTTGCCCGAGCCCAGAAAGCCGGTGATCACAGTGACGGGGAGTTTTTCAAGGTTGCTCATTTCAGGGCTCCAATCGGGGGAATGCGGGCCGCACAGTTTTTGCGGAAATGTTCGGGGCGTTCGCGCCATTTCACCAGACCGTCTTCAGCGGCCAGATACTTGGTGACGCCTTCAACGATGGTCTCGACATGGTCAGTCTCGTCGAGGTTTTCATAAACGAAGGTCCATCGGGACGGGCCGCCACGCAAAACGATCGAGCATCCCTGATCACAGTTCGACAGACATTCCACCGGTTTCAGGTCGACGCCGTCCGGCAAGCCAGCCTGTTCAAGTGCTTTATGCAGCAAAGTGCCAGGTCGCTGGGCGTCATCTTCGATAGGTAACCCACGGCGGCATGTCGTGCAGACCAGCAACTCGACTGGTGCGGTCTCGGTCACGTCTCTCATCCCCCTCATCCTTTATACGGGGGACGGGGTTTCATGCGGGCCACGCGTCTGCACATGGACCCGACACCGGAACACCCCGCCCGGTTTCAACTTCGGGTGCTGGCAGGTCTCCCGGCTTGCGGATGTCAGAGGCGAGCCTCTGTTGGATGTCCCGCCTTCCCGGCCTATTAGGCCAGTGGCTTTGGGCACCCTCTCCGGTCACGGTCGCGGGGGCGGCTGTGCTTGGCGGAATAACCGCTGGCACATTCCCTTTTCATCCATCCGGGGATGGACACCAACGCATGCGACATGCGGCACGGGCAGGGGGCTTGTCAAGCACGACTGGGGTTTGAAAACCCGCTACGTCAGAAAAGCGACTTGCCGAAGTCAGTCAGCGGCATCCGATGCGATCCGATCACGCAGCGAGGCGCAATTCAGCCCGGCCGTCGCAGATGATTCAGCACTTCTCGGTTTGGCAATCAAGTAGTGCGGTTGTGTAAATGGAATCGCTGGACCCGCAATCGCAACATGCATCTGATACTGAACTTTAGGCGTCCGAAATTGCGAAAGCAGCGCAGAAAGCTAAGTGCTTGGAAATAAATGGAGGCGAGTACCGGAATCGAACCGGTGTACACGGATTTGCAATCCGCTGCGTCACCACTCCGCCAACTCGCCTTTTCAAGTAAAATCAAATACTTGCCGTGGTGTGATCGGCGTTTTAGCAGCTTTCGACAGGAGCGTCCAGAGGGGGGAGCGCAAATTTCAGGGCCGGGTGCCAACTTAGTCTTTGGTTGCGACGTTGTATCTTGTGAAGATTGGAAAGTTTCCGTGTCTGGGCCGTTGCCGGTTTTTCAAGGATGTGGCAGAACTCAATCACCCAAGGGAGCAAGATGAGCGATCCAATGACAGATTTCGCAGCCCGCCGCCGGACGATGGTCGATACGCAGATACGTCCTTCTGATGTCACGAAGTTTCCCATCATAGACGCGATGCTGACCGTCAAGCGCGAGAATTTCGTGCCGGACGCGCAGCGCGAAGCGGCATATGTCGAGGGATTGATCGAACTGGGTGATGGGCGCTGCATGTTGGAGCCGCGGACCCTGGCTAAGATTCTGGACATATTGAACATTTCGAACGACGAGTCGGTTTTGGATATTGCTCCGGCCTTGGGGTATTCGACGGCAGTCGCCGCGCGCATGGCACAGCTGGTTGTTGCCGTAGAGGAAGATGAAAATCTGGCGGCCGAATCTCAGTCTATCCTGATGGAGGCGGAGGCTGACAATGCGATTGTCCATGTCGGCCCGCTTGAGCAAGGTGCCCCCGAACATGGGCCCTATGACGTGATTATGGTCCAGGGTGGTGTGGAACAGGTTCCGGATGCGTTGATCGCGCAACTTAAGGACCATGGGCGAATTGCGTGCCTTTTTGTCCAAGGTGCACTGGGGATCGTCCGTATCGGCCATAAATCTGGGGATCGGGTGACCTGGCGGGACGCGTTTAATGCCAATGCACCGATTTTGCAGGCATTTTCCACGAACCGTGTATTTTCGCTATAGTTTTATGGCGGATTGTTCTGCCGCCTTGATTAGTTGAACACAAACGCGCAAACTGTCGGCAGAGCAGCGTAATTTTGATTTGAGAGGATTTCGTTATGAGTTCTATGGCGGGAGGAAAGCTGGTCAAGGCGCTGGCGCTGACTGCGGGGGTCGCACTTAGCTTTGTACCGGGACGGGTCGTTTGGGCCGACAATATTACTGACGCATTCATTGGCGCGTACAATACCAGCGGGTTGCTGGAACAGAACCGCGCATTGTTGCGTGCGGCGGACGAAGACGTGGCAATTGCATTGTCAGCGCTTCGACCGATCATCAACTGGACGGTCGCGATTAGCAGCAACTATAACCGTCGCAACGTCAGCGATGTGGTGACAAGAACCGACCCGAACAACTTCTTTACGGGGCTGACCCTCAGCCAACTGCTCTACGATGGTGGGGCCGCTGTTCTGGGCAAGCAATCGGCGCAAGAAACGGTGCTGTCGACCAGGCAGACCCTTGTTGATATTGAACAGCAGGTTTTGTTCCGCGGTGCCAATGCGTATCTTGAAGTGCTGCTGCAGGAAGAAACCGTACAGATCCGCCTGAACAACGTCGATGTATCGGCAGAGGAACTGCGCGCATCGCAGGACCGGTTTGATGTTGGCGAAGTCACGCGTACGGACGTTGCGCTGTCACAAGCCCAGCTTGCAAGCTCGCAAGCTGATCTGGCCGTTGCACGCGGTAACCTCGACACGGCGCGGGCGGAATACGTGAATGCCGTTGGCAAATCGCCCGGGCGCACAGCTGGTCAACCGAGCCTGCCAAATCTGCCAAGCTCGGAACCGCAGGCCGTCAGCCTAGCGCAGCGAAACCACCCCGCCATTCTTTCGGCACAGCATCAGGTGCGTGCCTTCGACCTGATCGTTGCGCAACAGCGCGCCAACCTGGGTCCGAATGTCAGCCTGAACGCCGACGCCGGTATCACTGAGACCTATGACAACGATGACAATATCGAAGACGGCAGTGTTTCGCTGAACTTCAGTCAGCCGATTTACGCTGGTGGCCGTTTGGCCGCAAGCGTGCGCCGCGCCATGGCTACACGGGATGCATCGCGCGCCAATCTGTTGAATGTGCAGAAAGATATCACTCAGGGTGTGACAGATGCCTACGCCCGTTTCCAAGCCGCGTCAGCAAGTTTGCGGGCGTCGACCGAACGGGTGCGGGCATCGCAGGTGGCATTTGATGGTATCCGCGAAGAAGCTACTTTGGGTGCCCGGACCACGCTGGATGTTCTGAACGCACAGCAGGATTTGCTGGACGCGCAACTGGCCGAGGTTGCATCGCGGATCGAGCGATCGCGGGCCGCATACCAGTTAGTGCAGGCACAGGGCCTGTTGACCGCCGAACGTTTGGGACTGGCCGTGCAGATCTATGATCCGACGCTGTACTATAACCTGGTCAAGAAAGCGCCGGCTCAGGTCAGCAGACAAAGCAAGGACCTGGATCGCGTTCTCAAAGCGTTGCGTCGCGACTAAGGGCCAATACTATCTGTTGTGACGACCGGTTTGTTTGGCTACACTCAATCCTGAGGATAGAGCGGTAGAGAACAATGACGGAAAAAGTCGTGAACGGCAGAGTAGAGGACGTGCTGTCCTCGATCAAACGGCTAGTCGGTGAAAGAGGTGAGCAAACCTCGGAGTCGGCGCCTTCAATCGCCCGCAAGCCCGGGCGATTGGTACTTACCGATGCATTGCGAGTCGGCGGAACGTCCAGCATTCAGGACGGCCCGGAGAATGAAGCAGAGGTCAAAGCAGGCTACACGGCTGACGCGTCGGTCAAGCCGATGCTTCTGCGCGCGTGCGACATCGTTAATCGTGAAAACCCCGCCAACAAAGAACAGGCCGCGCCAGAGCCGCCCAAAAACCCGACTAACAGTCTGAGCGCAAAGATCGAAGCCCTAGAAGCGGCGATTGCACGCACTGAGGACCAGTGGGAGCCGGATGGCGACAGCGAAGACGAGTACTCCGGTACTCCGGCGAAGGCCCTTGAATTCAGCGCGCGCAAAGAATTTACGGATACCGAGGGAAAGAAAGCCGAACCCACTCAGGCAAAGGCCAAAGAAGCTGTCGCGACGACCAAGGCAACTTTCGTTCGCGACCCCGAGGTGATCACCGCACCACCTGTTCACCCAGTCGAAGCAGCAGCGGAAGATTCAGCGATAGCTGGTATTAGCGAAGACGCATTGCGCAAAATGATCGCTGAGGTTGTCCGTGAAGAATTGCAGGGTGTTTTGGGCGAACGTATCACCCGCAACGTCCGTAAGATGGTCCGGCGCGAAATCTACAAAGCCCTGGCCGAGCAGGACCTCGAATAACACTCAGACGCTTTTGGGCGTTTCTGCAAGCGCCAGCAGGCGGTCCAGATCCATATTCTGTTCAAGGTGGTCGGCCAGCGCGTTCAACGTATCTTCGACCCCGTCTTCATAGGCCAGGTCCGAGGTCACGCCCAATTGCGACAGGTAAGACGCGCGGAATGCGTCCGAGCTGAAGATACCGTGCAGGTAACTACCGCGGATACGACCAGAGGCGTTTGCAGCACCTTCTGGCCGCCCCTCGACCTCTAGCCAAGCGCGGGCGCAATCAGGGCCTTCGGTACGGCCCATGTGGATTTCGTAGCCCGACACCGGTTCTCCTCCGTTAAGGGCGCGGGCCGAAGTGAGCGTTACCTGTTTCTTCCCTGCCATCACGGTCTCAACATCCAGCAGGCCTAACGCTTCAACAGTTCCCGGTTGTCCGTCGACGCCATCCGGATCAGCGATTGTCTTGCCCAGCATTTGATAGCCGCCGCACAGGCCCAGAACATGGCCGCCCCGGCGGACATGGGCATATAGGTCGATATCCCAGCCCTGAGCCCGGAAATAAGCCAGATCGCCAATGGTGGATTTGCTGCCGGGCAGCAGTACCAAATCGGCATCACCGGGCAGGGGGCGTCCTGCTGGCACGATCTCGACCGAGACACCGGGTTCGGCAGACAAAGGGTCGAGGTCGTCAAAATTTGCCATGCGTTCCAACTGCGGAACAACCACCTTGCAGGCCCCGCCAGAGTGGGACCGGATATCCATCATATCCTCGGCTGGCAGTTTCCACGCATCATGGAACCAGGGAACGACGCCCAGACAGGGCCATCCGGTACGTGCAGCGATTTCATCGCGACCTTCATCGAAAAGGGATACGTCGCCCTTGAACCGATTGACGGCAAAACCCCGGATCATCTCCAGATCGCGTGCATCCAATACCGCCTGGGTGCCTACGATCTGGGCAATGACACCCCCGCGGTGAATATCACCTACCAGAATAACGGGTACGGCTGCAGCGCGCGCAAATCCCATATTGGCGATGTCACCCTTGCGCAGGTTGGTTTCGGCCGGGCTACCCGCGCCTTCGATCAGGACAAGATCCGCGTCGCTGCACAAGCGGTCAAAGCTTTCAAGCGCTGCGCCCAGAAGTTTGGATTTATCCTTGCGGTAATCGCCCGCCTTCATCGTGCCGGCCCGTTGGCCTTGTACGATGATCTGAGCACCAGTGTCGGTTTCCGGTTTCAGCAGAATTGGATTCATGTCTGTATGCGTCGCACGCCGCGCCGCCAGCGCTTGCAGGGCCTGTGCGCGCCCGATCTCTCCGCCATTTTCGGTGACGGCGGCATTGTTCGACATGTTCTGCGGTTTGAACGGTGCAACGCGCAGCCCGCGCCGGGTGAAAGCCCGCGCCAGACCGGCCACTAGAACCGATTTCCCGACATTGCTGCCGGTGCCCTGAATCATGATGGACCGAACCATGGCCTGTCTCCTATGTTGATGCGCAGATGACCTGATTTGCGGGCAAAGGAAAAGCCAAAGTTGAACACGCCAGCGCATCTTTTGATCGGAGCTGCCGCCTTTGCCCGCCCAGCCCAGGGACGTATCCTGTGGGCCGCTCTGTTTGGTTCGCTATTGCCGGACCTGTCGCTTTACCTGATGGCGGGCACGTCCCTTTACGTGCTTGGGATTCCACCAAGCGTGGTCTTCAACCAGCTTTATTTTTCCGACGGCTGGCAGACCGTGTTTGCGATCGACAATTCCTTTGTCCTTTGGGGGGGGGCCTTGCTTGTCGGGGTATGGATGCGCTGGAAGGTCTGGACCGTTGGGGCGTCCGCCGGGTTGCTGCATCTTTCGATGGATTTTCTGCTGCATGCCGGGGATGGGCGGCCGCAGTTCTGGCCATTCAGCAATTGGGTGTTTCACAGCCCCATCAGCTATTGGGACAGCACGCATCACGCTTTGTGGGTGGCACCAATTTCGGCCGTGCTTTGTGTCGCGTGTTACGCCGTTTTGTGGCGTCGCGGCATGCCCATCTGGGCGAAAGCGTTCTTTGCCGTGCTGCTGATGGCCGAACTGTGGGTCGCGCGGCAGTGGCTGTTGTTCTTTTGAATGATGGCATAAGAAAAGCGCGCTCCCAGCTAGGGAGCGCGCTTTTTCATGCGAAAGTCACCTTGGATCAGGCGGCTTCTGCTTGTTGGGCCGCGTTGCGACGTTCGCTTTCTTCACGCGACAGCGCAACCGAGGTGCGCACACCACGTCCAACGAACTCCATCAGTCCGCCAACAACGCGCTCATTCGGGTCGATACCCGCGCAGGACAGGACCTCGCGACCATCACGAGAGCGCGCCCACCGGGCAATTTGTTCCGGACCATTGCCATATTTTTTGTCATCGGCAATAGCGTCATCCAGCGCAGCCAGTACGACAGCCGCGAAAAGTTTGCGTGCACGATTGCCTTGCTCGTTGTTAAAGGCAGTGCCGTCAACGAAATCTCTCATCTCGTCTTCCTTGTTGTTCTTGCTCTTGCATTTTCGGCGTGACGGTTCTTATGACCGATTAAGTGCGATTCGGATACACTTAAAATGCATAGTTGCGTTGCGTCATTTGCATAGCTTGCTGCAGGTGCAGCACTAAGTCTCGTCATCTTGTCAGGTGTGTTCCCGCCAGATATAGGAGCGGGAACTGACGCATCAACCGTTTGTGAAGGATTTAAGTCATGCCCAAGATAAATGGGAACGAAATTCGCCCCGGAAATGTGCTTGAGCATAACGGCGGGCTATGGGCCGCTGTCAAAGTTGACCACGTAAAGCCCGGTAAAGGCGGTGCTTTTGCACAGGTCGAACTGCGCAATCTGCGTAATGGCTCGAAGTTGAACGAGCGGTTCCGCTCGGCTGACAAAGTGGAACGCGTGCGTCTTGAGCAGAAAGACCAGCAGTTTCTGTACGAATCTGACGGCATGCTGGTTTTCATGGATTCCGAGACATATGAGCAGATCGAATTGCCTGCGGAACTGCTGGGCGAACGCCGCCCGTTTCTGCAGGACGGCATGACAATTGTCGTCGAATTTTATGAAAGCGAGGCTCTGAACGCCACGGTGCCTCAGAAAGTGACCTGCAAGATCGTTGAGACCGAGCCTGTGGTCAAAGGTCAGACCGCCGCGAATTCGTTCAAACCGGCCATTCTGGACAACGGTGTCAAAGTCATGGTGCCGCCATTTGTCGGTCAGGATGAGATGATCGTGGTGAACACCGAAACCATGGATTATTCCGAACGCGCCTAACCACGCGTTTGCCAGAGTAAAGAAAAACCGCGTGGACCCGTGCCGCGCGGTTTATTTGTCAGCTGCCCCGTCTGATTTGGCGATACCGTTCGGGGTTGGGGCCAAACAGTTCAAGCATCAGTTCATACTTGATGCGATTGGCGCTGACCTGCCGGTAAAAGGCGATCAGGAATGCCGTGGGGCCCTGAATGCGGCTGAGGCCGCTTGTGGCGGCGACCACAGTGCCGACATCCGTTTTCCCGTTCAGAACCAAATAGCCGCCCAACATCAGGACACCGACTGTTCCGGCTCCGTTTATGACGCTCAGTAGAAACTTGGCCGAAAGTTTCCAGATGAACATCTTGCGCCGTGTTTCGTAGATCTCGTCGAACTGCGCCTCAACCTCGCGCGCGATTTCGTTGATCCGCTCGACATTCAGCTTATCGTTGGCTCCGCGTAAAATCCGGACACGTTCGGCGACAAACACGTTCACCTTGCGTTGGGATACCAGCACGATGATGATCTGCGGCACGATCATCGAAAAGGCGATCATGCCCAGCCCAGGTTGCGTTGACGAGATATAGCCGATCACACTGATCAACGTGCCGATCTGAACGACCGGGTCCGAGAAAGCGCCGCCCGCGAATTTCCCCAGCTCTTCTGCCTCGGCTGAAATCGCCGTGGTCATCGTGCCCTTGCGCATCGTTTCGCCCGAGACATTGATATCTGAGGCACGCAGCAGCAGCCTTTGGCGGATCATGCGGATCAGATCTTCGCCCAACGTTCCTGCGCGATAGCTCAAAAGCCACTTTAGGGCGAGGCTGAGTAAGATGACCGACATCATTCCGACACCCAGGTAGATCAGCCTGTCCGTGCTTACATCGGCCGAGGTCAGGTGGTTGATGATGTCGCGCTGAAACTCCAGCGGAACTGCAGCCAGACCCGCAATCGCAATGGACAGAACGATGAGGATGATCTGCCGTCCGGCGCTGGCGCGCCAGATTGCCCTGTATAGCTGGAACATACGTGCATCCGGATTGCTGATTTCAAACCAGTGTGACAGCGCGGTTGGCTATGTTCAAACCACACCAATTCAATCGGTTGCTCAGCCGTGCCGGTTCGGCAACACGTTAAGTGTCCAACTGTATGGTGGCGTCACCGGCCTGCATGTCGTTACCCACGCGGTCCAATCGCAAATAGGCGATCCCGCGACCATTGGATTGGGTGAACAATGTACCGGCCGGTTTTCCGCCAGAAGTAATTGCAGTTCCAACCGCTGCAGACCCAGTGACGCTAACGCTGCGCAGACCCTTGCGCAGTTCAGTCTTGTGTTTCATCCGCGCGGTGACTTCTTGCCCGACATAACAGCCTTTCTTGAAGTCCACGCCGTTTAGCGCCTCGAACCCGGCCTCAAGGATATAGCTTTCGGGTGTCAGTTCGATTCCAGTTTCCGGAATGCAGTGTCGCACGCGGATTGAATCCCAATCTGTACCGTCGTCGCTTTCCGAACCCGATGTATAGGTCCGCCAGCCCATATCCGGGTGCCTTGGGTCGGGCAGGGCACCTTCGGGCGCAGGGCCAGTACCGCGCTGCAGGCTCAGGTCGCTGTCTTCGATGCTGACATCTGCGCGTAGCTTGTACATGCCCAACCGTTTGGTAAATCCATCAGCAAGGCCTTCGGCAACATCTAGCAAAACCGTGTCACCCTCGCGCTTCAGGAAGAAGTCCGCCAGGTATTTGCCTTGTGGGGTCAGCAGGGCGGCGTAGACCAGCCCATTGTCCAACCCTGCGATGTCGTTGGTGATCAACCCTTGAAGAAAGCTGTCCGTGTCCGAGCCGCTCAGGCGCAATATACGGCGGTTGGGCATCTGGGTTGTCCTCGTCTTTTCCTCGAACCTCGTGATATAGGGGTTTCCGCTGCCATGACCAGAGGGTTTCCGCCGTGCCTGCGCCGATTAGCATCGTTATCCCGACCCTGAATTCGGACGGGAGCCTTCCCGCGACCCTTGCAGCCTTGATGGAAGGCCTGCATGCGGGGCTGATCCGCGAATTGATCGTCTCGGACGGAGGGTCGGCCGATCAGACGTTAAAGATTGCGGATGAGGCCGGGGCTGAGATCGTGACAGGGCCGCCTTCGCGCGGGGGGCAATTGGCCCGAGGATGCGCCGCAGCCAAAGGGGACTGGCTGCTTGTTTTGCATGCCGACACGGTTTTGCAAGCGGGGTGGGGTAAGGTTGTAGGCGACCATCTTTTCACCGGAACCCCGGCTGCTTTTCGCTTGGCGTTTCGGGCGTCAGGCTTTGCGCCGGCATGGGTGGCGGGTTGGGCCAATCTGCGCAGTCGTCTTTTTGGCCTGCCATATGGCGATCAGGGCCTGTTGGTCCCGAGTGAGATGTATCGAAAGGCGGGGGGCTTTCCTGATCAACCCTTGATGGAGGACGTCGCTTTGGTCCGCAGTTTGCGCGGCATCACTTTGCTGCCCAGCCGGGCAGTTACGAGCGCGGATCGCTATGAGCGTGCGGGCTGGTTGCGTCGGGGAGGGCGGAACCTGTGGACTCTGACGCGGTATTTTCTGGGGGCAGATCCTGCGAAGCTGGCGCAGGACTATCGGCGCTGAGCGACGCGCGCAGCTCGACCACAGATTTGCCCAGACGGAACGGCGCCGCGAAACTGACCAGACATAACGCGATGATCTGCAGTACAAGTATATGCGCATTGTCTTGCAGGTATTCCCATTCGTCCTTCAACTTGCCGACCTGTTCCACCAGATCATCATAGCTTTGCGCCAGGATCAGATAGTCTCCGGCAATCGCGGGAACCTTGCGGCGCATGTTGTCGATCGCGGCCTGTGTTATGTCGTCCAGAGTGGTAAAGACTAGGAACTGATCGATGTTGAACGCATCAGCCTTGTCGGCCATTGCGCGCATTTCGTCCTGTTCGTCTTTTGCCTGACTGCCAAACAAAAAATGCAGCCCCTGCAGTGGCGCGACCTCATTTGTGACTGCGATGAACAATGGCAGGTCGGCATTGCTGGCGGTTGAGGCCGACAGGAATTCAACCTTTTCGCACAGAATAGCAGTATCTGGATCAAAGGCCGGGTCGCAAAACCGCAGGCGGAACCGCGCGGCATCACGGTCAAAGGCCAGCCCGGCGGCGTAAGCCACGTCTATTTGGCGATCCAGTCGCGAGCTATCCGAAGTGTAAAGCCCGGCCAAAACCGCGACCAGCGCGCCAACGCCACCCAGCACGACCCAGACGAGGTCCGCGAGTTTCCAGGCACGATGCCCGGCGGGTTTACGGAAAAGAAAGGCGGTGCCAATCGATCCAATCAGAAAGAACAGGATCAAAAGCGGCAGTTGGTTTTGGGTCACGAAACTCATGCCTTCAAAGTGACGGCCTGCCATGCGGCTGGCAACACTCCTCACGCTCAGTTGTTCCGTTTGGGTGGTAAAAAGCCGTTATGAGCCCGAGCTTTGACCGAATTTCCGGAACAGTTTGGTGCGGTCAAAAGCTTGCTCCAACTCATCCGTGCGCTCTTTAACCGAATCCCACAGCCGTTCTTGTACTTCGGCGATGACGCATTCCATCAAAACCAGAATGGCTGCCATGGAGTCCCACGCAGACGGCACGGCAATGCGCGCAGCAAAGGTGTGTTTGGCCAGCCGATGAATGGGTGAGCGCCACTGATCGGTGAACAGAACAATTTCAGCCTCACGTTCATGGCACAGCTGGCCGATCAGCAGTGACGCGTTTTCATATCGGCGAACATCCAGCGTCACCAGCACATCATCTTTGCGTATGTCCAGCAAGTCATGCGTCCACGATGCCGCAACGGGCAGTAGTCGGACATCCGGGCGGATCATCTGCAGGTGCAGGTACAAGTATTGGGCCAGCGTACCGGTGATGCGGCCGCCGGTAATGAAAATGCGCCTGTTGGGGTCACATAACAGATTGCAGAAGCTGTCGAATTCACCGGGGTCGACCTCATCAATCGTGCGTTTCTGATTGGCGAGAGTCTGTTGGGAATACCGGTTCAGGATGTGTTCTTCGGGCAGGTCGTTCTGCCAAAGGTCACGCTTGGCGACTGGGCCCGAGATCATCTCTTTCACCTCACCCCGCAGGGCGGCCTGAAACTGCGGATAGCCGTCAAAGCCGGTTTTCTGCAGCATCCGTGCGACGGTTGTGGTCGAAACCGAGGCGGTGCTGGCCAGCTCGGTGATGCTGCCAAGGCCAGCCATGGGGTAGTCGTCCAGCAATACACTGACCAGTTGCCGCTCGGATGGGGTCATCTTGTCTTTGTGGGCCAGCAGCCTGTCCGTCACCCGCACGCGGCGTTCCTCCTGCATCTTTTCGATCTTAGTGTGAATAATTTTTCAGCAAGATCAAGAGTGGTGAAATTTATACAGGAAAAATATTGACAGGTTAAGGTCTCTTGTGGAAATTTTTCCACACGCATCTTAATTGGAATCGCAAGGCGGTATTTTGGACTTCGGAACAGTCGTTCACACGGACACAGTGGATGGTCCCTATTCGGTAATGCTGGTCTGCGAACACGCGTCCAGCCGCATTCCCGCGTTTTTGGGGGATATGGGATTGCCCGTGGGCGCGCTTCAAAGCCACATCGCGTGGGATCCGGGGGCATTGGCTGTGGCCAAGCTGATGGCGACGCGCCTGTCGGCACCGCTGGTGTATGGCGGGGTGTCCCGGCTGGTCTATGACTGCAATCGCCCGCCCGAAGCCGCAGGGGCCATGCCGGCGCGCAGCGAGGACTATCAAATCCCAGCGAATGTCGATCTGTCCGAGGAAGAGCGCGAAAGCAGGATTGAGAGCATCTACCGGCCCTTCAGCAGGGCGCTGTCTGAACTAATCTCTCAAAACGGGGATACGCTTGAAATTATGGTCACGGTCCACAGCTTTACACCAGTCTATTATGGTCAGACGCGTGAGGTGGAACTGGGCATATTACACGGGACGGACGACCGGTTCGCCCAGGCAATGATGATGACAGCACCCGCCGACCAACCCTATGAGACTCGCTTGAATGAGCCGTATTCGGCGGCGGACGGAGTTGCCCATACCCTTGACGCGCAGGCGCTGCCGAACGGGCTGTTGAACGTCATGATCGAGATCCGTAATGACCTGATACAAACGCCCGAGCAGCAAGAGGCGATGGCCGACTGTCTGGCGTCATGGATCGCGCGGACCCTTGCAGAGTTTCAGAAAGGGGGCGCGGCGTGATCAAAGCGATGGCGTCATATGTGCGGATCGTTGATGCGGTCAACTACCGGATCGGGCGGGTCATGATGTGGGGCCTGTTCGTGATGATGGGCATCCTGCTGTGGTCCTCGATCTCAAAAACGTTTTTCGTGCCATCGCATTGGACGCTGGAAATGGCGCAGTTTGCGATGGTGACCTATTACATTATGGGCGGACCGTATTCGATACAGCTGGGATCGAACGTCCGAATGGACCTGTTTTATCACAACTGGAGCCCGCACCGGAAAGCCTGGTTCGATGCCTTCACCGTTCTGCTGCTGATCTTCTACCTAGGGGTATTGTTTTATGGCGGGCTTGGGTCGACGGCCTACAGCCTTGGCTATTGGGGCGATGAACCGGTCTCCTACTTTTTTGGACTGTTGACAGGCAGTGAGGAAATTGGCCGGCTTGAACGCTCATCGACGGCGTGGCGGCCGTATATCTGGCCGGTAAAAACCATCATGGTGTTCGGCTTTTTCCTGATGCTGCTGCAGGCGATATCGGAATTCTTCAAAGACATAGCCCGGATCAACGGGCAGGAAATCGGGGTCGTGCGGGCATGAGCCAAGAATATATCGCCATCTTCATGTTCGCATTGATGATGCTGATGCTGTTCACAGGTCAGCGGGTCTTTGGCGCGATTGGCGCGGTGGCTACCATTGCCGCGCTGGCGCTTTGGGGCACAGGCGGGCAGGACATTACGTTCTCGGCCGCGATGAAGCTAATGAAATGGTATCCGCTGCTGACGCTGCCGATGTTCATTTTCATGGGGTATGTGCTCAGCGAAAGCCGGCTGGCGGATGACTTGTATAAGATGTTCCACGTCTGGATGGGGCCTATCAATGGTGGTCTGGCCATCGGCACCATCGGTCTTATGGTGTTGGTCTCTGCCATGAACGGCCTGAGCGTTGCAGGTATGGCCATTGGTGCGACCATTGCGCTGCCGGAGCTGCTTCGGCGCGGTTACGACAAGACGATGGTGACCGGCGTCATTCAGGCGGGTTCTAGTCTTGGCATTTTGGTGCCACCCTCGGTCGTTCTGGTCCTCTATGCGATGATCGCACGCCAGCCTGTCGGGCAACTGTGGCTGGCGGGGATTATTCCGGGTCTGCTGATGGCTGCGATGTTCATTCTCTACATCTGGATCCGCTGCCGCATTCAGCCCGAGCTGGGACCCGCAATGGAAGACGCGCATGAGGTGCCGTGGGCCGAGAAGATTCGGCTGCTGGGGGCAGGGGCGCTGCCTCTGATCATCTTCGCGGCGATGATGGTACCGTTTGTGAATGGTTGGACCTCGCTGGTCGAAAGCTCGGCGATCGGAGCGCTGACCGCTCTGGCTGTGTCCGTCATCAAGCGCCGCATGACTTGGAAGATTTTCGAAGACTGCACCAAGCAGACGTTGGCCATTTCCTGCATGTTCATGTGGATTATTCTGGCCGCGCTGGGCTTTGGGGCCGTATTTGACGGTCTCGGCGCCGTAAAAGCCATCGACAACCTATTCACAGACCAACTGGGCCTGTCGCCCTGGATGATCCTGATCCTGATGCAGCTAAGCTTTATCGTCATGGGCACGTTCCTGGATGACACGGCAATGCTGGTCATCGTGGCACCGCTTTATGTCCCGCTGGTCGGCGAGTTGGGCTTTGATCTGATCTGGTATGGGGTGCTTTATACGATCACGACGCAGATCGCCTATATGACGCCGCCCTTCGGGTACAACCTGTTCCTGATGCGCGCGATGGCCCCGCCCGAGATCACCCTGCGGGACATCTATGGTTCGATCTTTCCTTTTGTCGCGGTGATGGTGCTGGCGCTGACAATCATCATGATTTTCCCGGAAATCGCTCTGTGGTTGCCCGGGTATGTCTATGGAAACTAATAAGAATGCTCGGTGAACGGGCACAGAAACTTTAACGGAGAGGAATTGACATGACGACAAGACGTAAGTTTCTGAAAACTGCTGGGGTTGGCGTTGCTGCCGCACCACTGGCGACGCCTGCCTTGGCGCAGAACACGATCACATGGCGGATGCAAACATATGCTGGCCCAGCCTTGGCCGAGCACGTGATTGATCCTGCGATCAAGATGTTCAACCAAATCGCCGGTGACCGGATGCAGATCGAGCTGTTCTATGCTGATCAGCTGGTTCCCACGGGAGAGTTGTTCCGGGCGATGCAGAAAGGCACCATCGACGCGGTACAGTCGGACGACGACTCGATGGCATCGCCTACCGAAGTAACTGTGTTCGGTGGCTATTTCCCGTTCGCCTCACGCTATTCGCTGGACGTGCCTGTGCTGTTCAACCAGTGGGGCCTGAACGAGATCTGGGACGAGGAATATTCCAAGGTCGGCGTCAAGCACATCAGCGCCGGTGCATGGGATCCGTGCCACTTTGCGACCAAGGACCCGATCAACTCGCTGGCGGATATGAAGGGCAAACGCATCTTCACCTTCCCGACGGCGGGGCGCTTCCTGTCTCAGTTCGGCGTCGTGCCGGTAACCCTGCCGTGGGAAGACATCGAGGTTGCGGTTCAAACGGGCGAACTGGACGGTATCGCGTGGTCGGGCATCACCGAAGACTACACCGTCGGCTGGGCCGATGTGACCAACTATTTCCTGACCAACAACGTGTCGGGTGCCTGGGCGGGTCACTTCTTTGCCAATATGGACCGCTGGAACGAACTACCCGAAGATCTGCAGACCCTGTTCAAGGTTTGCTGTGATCAGTCACATTACTACCGTCAGTGGTGGTATTGGGGTGGTGAGGCCAACCTGCGCGTCAACGGCACCAAGATGCAATTGACCTCTATCCCGGACGAAGAATGGGTAACCGTTGAGGAAGCCGCCGTGAAGTTCTGGGACGAAGTCGCAGCCGAGTCCGAGACCAAAGCGAAAGTTGTCGACATCTTCAAGCGTTACAACGCCGAGATGCTAAAGGCTGGTCGGCCCTATCGTTACACCTAAGAAACCCTTCTTCCCGACGCGTGGGGCACCCCGTGCGTCGGGATTGGACATCAATAAGCGACATCATTTATGCTCTCGTCTGTTCCAAGAATAGAAAAACAAAACCGGAAGCACATTTGTGCGCACCGGTCAGACGAGGTGTGAACATATGGCTATCGCGAGCTTTTTGATTGAGATTTTTGCCGCAACCATGTTGCTGCTATTCGCCGTACGCTTGGTTCGTACCGGTATCGAACGGCGCTTTGGTGCGCTGTTCCAGTCGATCCTGACACGCCACTCCAACAGCTTTGTTGCAGGGGGGGCTGGCATGGTTCTGGCCACGATCCTGCAAAGCTCGGCCGCCGTTACGGTTTTGCTGACCGGTTTCGCTGCGGCGGGGATGGTGACGTTTGGGATGGCGCTGGCGGGTGTTCTGGGCGCGGATTTGGGCGCCGCTTTAGTCATTCAGGTTCTGTCCTATGATCTGGGCTGGCTTCAACCCGCATTGCTGGCGTTGGGCGGTTGGCTGTACCTGAAATCCGAACGGTCGAATGTACGGCTTATGGGCCGGATCGTTCTGGGCGTCGCCTTTATCCTGATCTCGCTTCAATTCCTGCGCGAAGCAGTTGAGCCGATCCGCGAAAGCGCGTTTTTGCCCGCAATCGCGGGGTATCTTGAGACCGATTATTTCAGCGCCTTCATTGTCGGCGCAGTGCTGGCCTTTGTTATGCACAGCTCGGTCGCGACGATCCTGATGTGCGTGGCCTTGGTTCAGATCGGTGCAATTCCCTTTGCCGCCGGGTTGTCGCTGGTGCTGGGAGCAAATCTGGGTTCGGCCTTTATTCCAATGTGGCTGACGCGCGATATGACCGTCTCAGCCCGGCGTATTCCTCTGGCCAACCTCTTATTGCGGGGAAGCGCGGCGCTGGTAATGCTGATCGTCGTGAATGTTGGCGGGTTGCAAGAGGCGCTATTGGTGACGAGCCCGGCGCAGTCTCTAATTTTTGCACATATCGGTTTCAATTTGGCAGTATTCCTGCTGGCCACAGGCTTCGTGAACCAGTTGGAACAGCCGATGGCCGTTCTGATGGCGGAGCCCAAAGCCGAGGCCAATGCGCTGGATCAGTTTTCGGATGCGCTGACACCGCTGGGGGACCCCAGCGGCGAAAGGGCCAGCGTTGCGATGTCCTCGGTGCGTCACGAGCTGTTGCAGATGATCACGCAAGTCGAGCGTATGTTCCGACCCGTTTTGGATATCTACGAACAGGATGACAGTGACGCGATTTCAGCGCTTTGGCAGCAGGACGAGCGGGTGAATACGCAACTGACCGAGATCCGCCGTTTCGTCGCGCGCATGCCGCGGCAGAATATGAGCAAAGGGCAGGTCAAAGCCGCACGAGGGTTGGTCGAATATGCCATCCGTCTTGAAGCTGCGGGCGATGTCGTCTCCAACCGGATGACCCGGACGGCGCAGATCAAACACACCGAACGTTCGGAGTTCTCAGCGCAGGGCTGGAAAGAGCTGAAAGATTTGCACGTGGCCATTCTGGAAAGCTTCTCGCTGGCGCGTCACGTGCTGTTGGTGGACGACATGGATTGTGCCCGACGGCTGGTGTTGGACAAGGCCGAGGTCAAGCGGATGTCCCGCAATAGCCGCAAGGCGCACCTCAAACGGTTGGAGCGCGGTCAGACTGAGAGTTTCCAGTCCTCCGATCTGCACCTGGAAACGCTGCGGTCCATGCGGGACCTGCACGGGCATATCGCGGCCATAGCCTATCCGATCCTCTACAAAAGCGGTCAGGTTCTGGAAACGCGCCTGGTGATGGAAATGGAAAAAGAAGCCAACGATGACTGACGGCAGGTAATCGAAACCGAGGTCTCTGCAAGTGACAAAGGATACCAATGATGGGCAATGATGCGATTTTGGCTGATCTGAAAGCCAAATTCGAGGCGGGCGAGGTCGACACGGTGCTGGTCTGCATGGTGGACATGCAGGGCCGCCTGATGGGTAAGCGGTTTCACGCAGGCCATTTCGTGGCGGGCGCATGGGAAGAGACACATTGCTGCAACTACCTGCTGGCCACAGATCTGGAGATGGCGACACCCGACGGCTATGCCTCGACCAGTTGGGAGCGGGGTTACGGCGATTATGTCATGAAGCCGGACCTGAGCACGCTGCGTCCGGTGCCGTGGCTGGAAGGCACGGCGATGGTGATGTGCGATATGCTGGATCACCACACCCATGATGAGGTTCCACACGCGCCTCGGTCTATTTTGAAGAAGCAGGTCAACCGGCTGAAGGCCATGGGCTATGACGCGATGTGCGCCACCGAGCTGGAGTTTTTCCTCTTTGAGAAGAGCTTTGACCAGATCCGCAAGGAAGGCTTCCGCGATCTGCAGCCGATCTCGGGCTATAACGAAGATTATCACATCCTTCAGACCACCAAGGAAGAGCATGTGATGCGCCCGATCCGCAACCATCTGTGGAATGCGGGGATTCCGGTTGAGAACTCGAAAGGCGAGGCCGAGACCGGGCAGGAAGAGCTGAACATCAAATATGCACCGGCGATGGACACGGCCGAATACCACTCGATCGCCAAGAACGCGGTGAAAGAGATCGCCTGGCAACACGGTCACGCGGCGACATTCCTGCCGAAGTGGCACCATGACAAGGTGGGCAGCTCGTCCCACGTGCATCAGTCGCTTTGGGCGGATGGCAAGCCAGCGTTTTATGATGCGGATGACGCGTTGGGTATGTCGGCGCTGATGAAAAGCTATATGGCGGGTCTGCTCAAATATGCCGCTGACTATACCTATTTCATGGCCCCCTACATCAACAGCTACAAGCGGTTCATGAAGGGTACCTTTGCGCCGACACGGATCATCTGGTCGGTAGACAACCGTACGGCTGGCTTCCGTCTGTGCGGCGATGGGACGAAAGCCGTGCGGGTTGAGTGTCGTATTCCGGGATCAGATATGAACCCGTATCTGGCGATGGCTGGCATGTTGGCCGCCGGGATCGCCGGTATTGAAGAAGGCCTGGAACTGCAATCGCCCACCACCGGTGATGTCTATCAGGGTGACACTGGCATGATCCCCGGCAATCTGCGCGCGGCGCGGGATGCGTTGCACGGGTCATCGATGCTGCGGGCTGCTATCGGCGATGAGGTGGTCGATCACTATACCCGCGCGGCGGAAGTCGAGATCGAGGAATTCGAGCGGGTTGTGACGGATTGGGAAATTGCCCGGGGGTTTGAGCGGGCTTGAGATTGGGTCCGGCTGGGGGCTTTGCCCGCCGCCATTGGCGCTCGAACCAATGGCGCACCAATGGCAGCACCCAAAGGATATTTGTGGCCAGATGAAGCAGGGATCCTGTTTCTTTCGGAATTGGAGTGGATATGGGGCAGATGTTGAAATGTGTCTCGCCGATTGATGGATCGGTTTTTGCTGAACGTGAAGTGCTATCACGGGATGCAGCGTTTGAAGCGGCAGCGCGATCGCGGGCGGCACAGGCAGAATGGGCGGCGCGGCCATTGCAGGAACGTATCGATCTTGTCATGGCAGGCGTGGCTGTGGTTGGGGCGATGAACGATGAGATTGTGCCCGAGTTGGCGCATATGATGGGTCGTCCGGTACGTTATGGCGGTGAGTTCGGCGGCTTTAACGAGCGTGCGAGCCATATGGCTCAGATTGCCGAGGCGTCTCTGGCTGATATCGCAGTGGGCGAGGATGAAACCTTCAAACGCTATATCAAGCGCATTCCGCACGGCGTGGTCTTTGTAGTGGCGCCCTGGAACTATCCCTACATGACCGCAATCAACACTGTGGCCCCGGCGCTGATTGCGGGGAACACTGTGATCCTGAAACATGCCACGCAGACGCTGCTGGTGGGCGAGCGCATGGCGCAAGCGTTTCATTCCGTGGGTATACCCGAAGATGTGTTTCAGAATGTCTTCCTGAACCATAACACGACCAATGACCTGATCGCAGGCAATGCGTTCGACTTTGTGAACTTCACCGGGTCAGTCGGTGGTGGCCAAGCGATGGAGCGCGCGGCTGCTGGGACATTCACCGGTGTTGGCACCGAGCTGGGTGGCAAGGATCCGGGCTATGTCATGGATGACGCTGATCTGGATGCAGCGGTGGAAACGCTGATCGACGGTGCCATGTTCAACTCGGGCCAGTGCTGTTGTGGGATTGAGCGGATTTATGTTCACGAAAGCCTTTATGACGACTTCGTCGCCAAGGCAGTCGATGTGGTGAAAGGCTATAAACTGGGCAATCCTCTGGACAGCGATACAACGATTGGTCCGATGGCCAATGTGCGCTTTGCCAAAGAGGTGCGCGCGCAGATCGCCGAGGCTGTTGCGGCCGGGGCCGTGGCTCATATCGACACGTTCCCCGAAGACGATGGCGGAGCCTATCTGACACCGCAGATCCTGACCAACGTCACCCATGACATGCGGGTGATGCAGGACGAGAGCTTCGGCCCCGTGGTCGGCATCATGAAAGTGTCCTCGGACGACGAAGCCATCGCCTTGATGAATGACAGTGAATTTGGTCTGACCGCCAGCCTGTGGACCCGCGATGTAGACCGGGCCGAACGCGTGGGCGATGCGATCGAAACCGGAACCGTGTTCATGAACCGCGCCGATTATCTGGATCCGGGTCTTTGTTGGACTGGCTGCAAGAATACTGGACGCGGCGGCGGTTTGTCCGTCATTGGCTATCACAACTTGACACGTCCTAAATCCTACCACCTTAAAAAGGTCACGGGCTAAGGGCACCGGCCTGCCCGGTTCAGACCCCCTCGGCCGGGCAGGTCTCAAATCACAAAGGAAACCTGACATGTCACTTGTTGGAAACTGGTCCTATCCGACCGCTATCAAATTCGGCGCAGGCCGCATCAAGGAACTGCCCGAGGCATGTGCTGCCGCTGGTATGAAAAGGCCGTTGTTGGTCACTGACAAAGGGCTGGCCGATCTGCCGATCACTGCGGCAACGTTGGATATCATGGAGGCCGCAGGGCTGGGGCGCGGGCTATTCAGCGATGTGGATCCGAACCCGAACGAAAAAAATCTTGAGGCAGGGGTCGCGGCCTACAATGCGGGCGGCCATGATGGCGTGATCGCTTTTGGCGGCGGTTCCGGGTTGGATTTGGGCAAGATGGTTGCCTTTATGGCAGGGCAGACGCGCCCGGTTTGGGATTTCGAGGATATCGGCGATTGGTGGACACGCGCGGATTCGGATGTCATTGCGCCGATTATCGCTGTGCCGACCACAGCCGGGACCGGGTCCGAGGTCGGGCGCGCCAGTGTCATTACGAATTCCGAAACCCACGCGAAAAAGATCATATTCCATCCCAAGGTTCTGCCGACAGTGGTGATCTGCGACCCCGAGCTGACAGTTGGCATGCCCAAGTTCATCACGGCGGGCACAGGTCTGGATGCATTTGCGCATTGCGTCGAGGCGTATTCCAGCCCGCATTATCATCCGATGAGCCACGGTATTGCGCTGGAAGGTATGCGGCTGGTCAAGGAGTACCTGCCACGCGCTTATGAAGATGGCACGGATATCGAGGCCCGCGCGCAGATGATGAGCGCGGCAGCCATGGGGGCGACCGCCTTTCAGAAAGGCCTAGGCGCGATCCACGCCATGAGCCATCCGATTGGCGCGGTTTTCAACACTCACCACGGCACAACTAATGCGGTTTGCATGCCTGCAGTGCTGGAGTTCAATGCGCCAGCTATCGCTGATCGGTTTCAGTCGGCGGCAGCCTATCTGGGAATTGATGGCGGCTTTGATGGCGTCCGCGGTTTTGTCCAGTCGTTCAACGACTCGCTGGGTATCCCAACTAGGCTGTCCGAACTGGGTGTGACCGAAGCAGCGATCCCGGAACTCGTGCGAGGCGCGATCATCGATCCGTCTTGTGGTGGTAACCCAATCGAATTGACAGAGGACAATCTGACCGCTCTGTTCAAGGCTGCATTGTGATCGGTCTTGCTCTGTGCAAGTAACGAAACCGGCCCGTATCTTGGGCCGGTTCCCTCTGCGCGAAAGGTTCGGACGTGACTCTGTTTGTCATTGCCATCATTTTGACGGCTGCGTTGCTGCATGCGGTGTGGAACGCCATCGTTAAAACAGCCGCCGACCGAACGACCACTTTGGGCCTTGTCGCATTTGGGCATGTAATCCCTGCAACGGCCATGGTCCTGCTGCTGCCGCTGCCCAGTGCTGAGAGCTTTCCCTATATCCTGATCTCGACCGTCGTGCATTTTGGGTACTACTACATGCTGGGCAAAGCCTATGAGCATGGGGATCTGAGCGTCGTCTATCCGATCGCCCGTGGTATCGTGCCTGCGTTGGTCTCACTCTGGGCGATGATACTGGTGGGCGAGGTTCTGCCGCTGCAGGCATGGGGCGGGATTGCGCTGATCGCGCTTGGTATTCAGCTCAGCAGTTGGAGTGCCTTGCGGTCCGGCGTCGGGCGCTGGGCGCTGTGGTTTGCGCTCGGTACAGGGTTTTGCATCTCGATTTATTCGGTCGTGGATGGCATCGGGGTGCGATTGTCGGGCAATACGCTCAGCTATTGGGCATGGGGTGCGTTCCTGCATCTGTTCATTGCGGGCTTTGTCGGCATCAAAAAACGGGACACGTTAGCACAGCTTCCTGCAAAGGTCTGGATGATCGGCATCCTGGGCGGGCTGGTGTCGATGACGGCCTATGGTCTGGTGCTTTACGCCAAGAATTTCGCACCACTGGGTGCGGTTTCAGCACTGCGTGAGACTTCAGTGATCTTCGCTGCGCTGATCGGGTTCATCTTCCTGCATGAAGGCAACTGGATGCGTCGCCTTGGTGCGGCCCTACTGATGGCCGTTGGCGTAGCCCTGATTGGTATGTCTGTCTGACGCCGGCGGTCTTGCCGCGCGCGCCTGTCGTCTCGCATAGTGGGGGCAAGTGACGAGAGGGCGTTTTGATGACCAAAGAGATTGTTCTGATCCACGGGGCCTTTGCCGGACCTTGGTGTATGGCGGACTACGCGGGTTTCTTCCGCGCGCGCGGTTGGACGGTGCACACCCCTGCGCTGCGCTTTCATGATGGGGACCCCAAGGCCGAGCCTGACCCCGGCCTTACGGATACCAGTGTCGCGGATTATGCCAATGATATTGCCGAGTTCGTGCAGGGCTTGGACAGCAAGCCGGTCATCCTCGGCCATGCCATCGCGGGCGTTGTGGCGCAGCAAGTGGCCGCGCGCGGGTTGGCCAGCGCCATTGTCCTGATCAATCCGAACGCGCCGTGGGGGACCTTGCCCGAAACCGACGATGAGCGCGCCATCCCGCGCGCGCTGATGGAGGGTGGGGCGTTCTGGAAACAGCCCATGCATGTCGAGTTCGACCTGATGGCCCCTTTTGCGTTGAACAAGATGCCCGAGGCGCAGCAGCATGAGGTGTTCGACCAGCTGGGGGCCGAAAGCGGGCGGGTGATGTTCGAGATGTTCTTTTGGATGTTCGACGACCACCACGCGATGAAGGTCGACATCGACAAGGTCGATTGCCCGGTGCTGATCGTCTCGGGCACCGAGGATCGCGCCGTCAACCCGGACACCTGCCGTGCGCTGGCCAATCTGTACGGGGATCGCGCGACATTTATGCCCGTGAAAAACCACGCGCATTTCCTGTTCATGGAGCCAAGTTGGGAACAACCCGCCGGCCAGATTGCAGACTGGCTGGAGGGTAAGGTGGGCTAGGCGGCCCGACCTTTCAATTCAGCGATTGACCTGAATACCGCTCTCCGGTTTCCACTTCATGACACCGTCGCCGCTTTTGATACAACGCAGAAGGTGTTCTTCGCGCGTACTGGACGTTTCGGTCACGGTGTTGTTGCCAGAGATCACAACAAAGGCGTCCACCGAATAAGCGAGGCCGTTGTAATAGCAGAACCGTAACTCTGCCCCGACCGGAATAGGCGATGCGCCGATCAGCGACTGCTGCGCGCTTGCCTGACTGGCCAGCAAGGCAAAGGCCAGCCCGAGGGTTAGTGTCTTCATATTGTCCTCCCGTTCGAAATTTATGTTCGTTCAAATTGGGTCTTGGACGCTCGGATCCTCAGAATTTGTTCTTGGATGACAATTGCGCGCAAGTGTGAACGGGATCAACGGGTTAGGCAAGAGGGGAGTTTGAGGGGGCGACATTGGGGATGCTCAAGACTTAATCTGTGTTCAGCAAAAAACGCCCCATGTAAGCGGGGCAAATCCAGCGCAAGAAACCTAAAGCTGTTAGTCAGTGATAAGACCAAATGTACTTACTTCTTTATCGTGTACTCAAATCGAATTGAGTTTCTGAGCCTATCAATGTCGGAAGCATTCGATTGCTTGTGGATCATTCGATGACACGTCGGGCAAAGAACCAAGAAATCATCTGGTATTCTATATCTACGGCTTTCACCTTCAGCCAAGCCGCTAATCGGTTTCGTGTGATGAACGTCTATCGGGGTGTTCTTTAACGGACCATCGAATCCAAAGTGCAATCTAGGGTCCATACCGCACGCTTCGCAAACCACACCCCTCGCTTGAAGGACCGTCTTTCTGATATTCGGCGTTCGTTCTATGCGACGCGAAAGAAAGTACTTGCGGGTCTCTGTTATATCGGATGTTCCAGCTTCTTCCATCATAGTGTCTGTGGGAGTGATACCACCGCGATCTACAAGTGCATTGTAGGCCGAGAGCATTCTTTCTAGATCATGATAGAACTGATCGGAGTCAATCTGAGCCGCTGGATATGTGCGGCCAAACGAGTGGCCGGATTCGTAACCAAGTGGTAGGGACTCTGAAGAACCCAAAACGATTGGTTCTACAGCGAACAGCTTGGTAAACTCTGGCACCCTTTCCGCCAAGTCATTTGCTCTTCGGCGAAGTACTTGACGACCTTTGCGCTCGCCAAACTCTTTGTATACTTCCGTTGTACCTTGATTCATCGACAGCACAATTTCTTCTGTTTGTGCATTGATCAGGAAAACTACGTAGAAACCTTTCGTGGCGCTTTCAGTTACTAGTGGGTCAAAAAATGCCAACCAAGGTACAGCCGCCCAGTTGCCTGCGCCAACGCTAGATTTCACCTTTAACTCGTAAGGTAGAAAAATTAAGTGTTTCTTAGCTTCTAGTGATACGTCGTGTCGAACAAATTTCCCAAAATCGCTACCGGCAAATGGTTTAGCTCGTTCAAAAACGAACTCTCTCGCCATTCTGGCGAGCATTTGGTGAAGCATTTCTTCTCCTAAACATCCAACTCTTCCACAAACCGCGCGTTCTCCTGAATGTATTGGAACCGCAGTTCGGGTTTTTTGCCCATCAGGCGCTCGACCAGATCGCCGGTCTCGCCGGGTTCATCCTCGTCGATGGTGACCCGGATCAATTTCCGGGACGCGGGGTCCATCGTGGTCTCTTTCAAGTCCTTGGCGTCCATCTCGCCCAGACCCTTGAAGCGGGAAACGTCGATCTTGCCTTTGCCGCCCAGACCTTTCTCAAGCCATTCGTCGCGCTCGGCCTCGTCCAGGCAATAAACCCGCTTGGCGCCTTGGGTCAGGCGATACAGCGGCGGGCAGGCCAGATACAGGTGGCCCGTGTCGATCATCGGGCGCATCTGGGTGAAGAAGAACGTCATCAACAGCGCCGCGATATGCGCCCCGTCCACGTCCGCGTCGGTCATGATGATGATCTTGTCATAGCGCAGATCGTCGACATTAAACTTGGTGCCAAGACCGACACCCAGTGCCTGCGTCAGATCGTTGATCTCGGCATTGGTGCCCAGCTTGGAGCTGGCCGCGCCCAGCACGTTCAGGATCTTGCCGCGCAGGGGCAAAAGGGCTTGCGTTTTGCGGTTGCGACCCATCTTGGCCGAGCCGCCCGCAGAATCCCCTTCGACGATGAATAATTCTGTGCCATCGCGTGTTGAACTAGAACAGTCCACCAACTTGCCGGGAAGACGAAGTTTTTTAGTGGCGGACTTACGTTGTGTTTCTTTCTCGGCGCGTCGGCGCAGACGTTCTTCGGACCTCAGAATGAGGAAATCGAGAATAGCACCGGCGGATTTCGTGTCCGCGGCCAGCCAGTTATCGAAATGGTCGCGGACCGAATTCTCTACCAACCGTTGCGCCTCGACCGTCGCAAGGCGGTCTTTGGTCTGGCCCACGAATTCCGGCTCGCTGATAAAGCAGGACACCAGCGCGCAGCCACCAGTGATCAGGTCGTCGCGGGTGATCTGAGCGGCCTTCTTGTTATTGATCAGTTCGCCGTACGCCTTGATGCCCTTGAGGACCGCAGCCCAGAAACCTGCCACATGAGTGCCGCCTTCGGGGGTGGGGACGGTGTTACAGTAGGACTGGATGAACCCGTCACGCGAGGGCGTCCAATTGATCGCCCATTCGACCTTGCCTGCTGCCCCGAATTTTTCCCGAAAATCCACAGTGCCGGCAAAAGGCTGCTCGGCATAGGTGGACGAGCCGTTCATCGTTTCCTTCAGGTAGTCAGACAGACCGCCGGGGAAGTGGAAGCTGGCCTCGGTTGGCGTTTCGCCGTCGTCGATATGGGATTTCCAGCGAATTTCGACGCCCGAGAACAGGTAAGCCTTGGAGCGGATGGATTTGAACAACCGCGCCGGTTTGAACTTGTGATGGCCAAAGATTTCTTCGTCCGCGTGGAAGGTCACGGTGGTGCCGCGCCGGTTTGGGGCTGCGCCAACCTTTTCGACCGGTCCCAGAGGAACACCACGCGAAAAGCGTTGTTCATAAAGTTGCTTATCCCGCGCCACCTGTACAACCATGGAATCTGACAACGCATTAACAACCGATGCACCCACACCGTGCAGACCGCCCGAGGTCTGATAGGCCTTGCCCGAGAACTTACCGCCTGCGTGCAGGGTGCAGAGGATCACCTCAAGCGCGGATTTGTCCGGAAACTTGGGGTGGGGGTCGATCGGAATACCGCGCCCGTTGTCTCGCACCGTCAGGGCGTAATCTGCGTGCAGCTCGACCTCAATCCGGTTGGCGTGACCTGCGACCGCTTCGTCCATCGAGTTGTCGAGGATTTCGGCCACCATATGGTGCAGCGCACGCTCATCCGTGCCGCCGATATACATACCGGGGCGTTTGCGGACCGGTTCCAGACCTTCAAGCACCTCGATCGAGGAGGCGTCATAAGTATTGGTCGCTTCTGGCGTCAACAGATCGTCGGGCATGGGTGCTGCTCTTGTTTTTGGGTTTGGTCCCATTATGGCAGGGGATGTGGTCCGGGGGAAGGGGCGCGCGAAGTGTTGTGTGCGGTTTGTCGGCTGTGGTGCGCCGTGATTGGGAGCTGAGGTTGAAACGCTACATGTTTGACAAGGCTGGAACCACGGTCACAACGCCAGCCAGAGAGCCCCATTCCGATAGCCACCCTGCACAAGCTCTTTGGCCTGCAGCACATCCGGATAATCGTCAACCCAGTCGCGAAAACGGTCGTTTGTGACAATGGTAGCACTTAGGTCGCGAGCGACCTGTAGAACAAGTGGGTCGGCTGGCGTTCCCTTGGGGGCGACCATAACGCGGTCAACGGGCAACCCAAGCAGTGAGGCAAGGGCTTTGTCATTCATGTAGCGATCCGAGATTTTGTAGCCGACATTTGCATCGAACACGACGCCGGGCGTCAGGCCGGAGGCGGTCAAAGCATCGACAACTTCTCGCACGGTGGCAATGTCCGGAATGCCCTCTCGCCAGTGCAAAATATTTGATCCATCAACCACGGCCCAGTTCTCCGGCGCTTTCGATCTGCGCAACCATTTTCCAAGCAGCAATATCGCGCTTGCAACGGTGCAAAGCCCTGCGACCATTGCCCAATCAGAAAAAGCAGGGCGGGACAGTGCCGCGAACAGGCCGCAGATTGACAGGACAAACAAGAACAGAGGAAGGCGCATCGCTGGAAAATCAATATAGTGAAACGGGGTGTCGGCAGTTCTTTATCAGGTGGCGGTGGAGAATGCCCAGAACGTTCTCATTGCGGTCACGTGAAATGTTCCAAGAAAACGTGGCCTCCAAGGCCTCGCATTGTTTCTGCATTCTGTTTAGGTTTGGCTGCAAAAGCAAATGGATACGGGAGGCAAAGAGATGAGCTGGATCAGAACCATCCCTTTTGATGAGGCAACAGGAAAACTCAGGAAACTTTACGACCGTGTTACTGGCCCGGACAACAACGTCGACAACATCATGATGGTGCATTCCTTGCGGCCACATTCGATGGAAGGCCACATGGCCATGTACAAGAACGTGCTGCACCATTCGGCGAACACGATCCCGAAGTGGTTTCTTGAGGTGCTGGGCGTATGGGTCAGCGCTCTGAACAAATGCGGTTATTGTGTCGAGCACCACTACAGCGGTCTGCAGCGTTTGTTGGGCGATCCGGAGCGTAGCCAGGCAATTCGCGCGGCGATTGAGGCTGGCACGCCAGAGGAGGCCCCGTTGGATGCGGCTCAGATTGAGGCCATGCGTTACGCGCGCAAATTGACCGAGGCCCCGGCGGAGTTGAAACTGCAAGACGTGGAAGCACTGCGCACGGCCGGATGGGACGACGGTGAGATCCTCGAAATCAATCAGGTCTGCGCGTATTTCTCTTATGCGAACCGGACAGTTTTGGGGCTGGGGTGTTCCACAGATGGTGACATATTGGGCCTGTCGCCCAACAACTCGGATGACCCGGCGGATTGGGGGCATCGGTGACCGGATTTAGCGCGCGATCCAGCCCATGATTGCGTGCGCTACCGCTTCGGGCTGTTGATGGTGCAGCCAGTGATCAGCGTTCGGAATGTCGATGCGCGTCAGGTCCGGCGCGTAGTCTTCCAGCCCCTCAGTCGACTCTGGTAGCAACGCCTTGTCTTCACGCCCCCACAGCAACAGGTGGGGGCAGCGAACCATCAACCGGTCCTTCGGCAGCTCTGGCAGATCCGTGCGCGGTGCGCCGGGTTTCGTAACCACCAGCGGTGACGCGCGGTACCAGTTCAACATGGCCTCCAGCCGCCCGGGCCGCGCCCATTCTGTACGATAGGCCTGCATTTGCTGGTCCGTCAGCCAGTCTGTTCCCATCCCGAAACGAAAAAACTGTTCAAGCTTGGCAAAATTGTCCGCCGACAAACGCTCCTCTGCGTCTGGTGCGCGCAAGGCATTGATGTATTGCGAAGCCTCGGATTGCGCGCCCCCTGCGGCCATGGCCCGTTGGAAGGGCACTGGGTGCACGCCGTTGGCGATGATCAACCGGTCCACCAGATCCGGGCGGAACATAGCCAAACCATAGGCCACAGACGCTCCCCAATCGTGGCCAAGAACACAAACCGGACGGGCGAGCCCCTCGATCAGCGTCACCATGTCCGAGACCAGTCGCGACAGGGCATAATGGCCGACGTCCTCTGGCGCCCAGCTTTGCCCGTAACCGCGTTGATCGGGGGCGATGCAATAGAAGTGGGAAGACAGATGCGGGGCCAGGTCCTGCCACGCGCCGCTATATTCGGGAAACCCGTGAAGCATCAACAAGGGCGGAAGGTCGGGGTCCCCCCAGCTGCGCAGACGGAACCTCTGGCCGTTAAGATCAATGAACTTGTTTTTCATAGCCGAAGCCCTGTGTTGTACCTGAAGCACACGCCCAGAAAGATGTAAAAGTTTGACACCAATCAAAGCGTGTTTTTCACCCGACTGCTAGGCGTTTTCCCGGACAGTGAGACAAGGAGAACCTGAATGGAAGTAGTGACGCAGATCGAGAATGTGCAAGACCCTGCTAACCTGTCGGCGATAGCCAAAACCTCACCGGCTGAGCCTAGCCCCGAGAGAATTCGTCAGGCCTTTGAAAGCGGCAAATATCCTTATGATCGCAAGATGGCGCGCAAAGCTTATGAGGCGGAGAAGGCGCAACTGCAGGCAGAATTGCTAAAAGTACAACATTGGGCACAGGAAACCGGCCAGCGGTTTGTCTTGCTGTTCGAGGGCAGGGATGCCGCAGGCAAAGGTGGAACGATCAAACGATTCATGGAGCACCTGAACCCACGCCAAGCGCGTGTAGTTGCGCTGAATAAACCCACCTGGGAAGAGAAGGGACAGTGGTACTATCAGCGCTATGTTCAGGAATTGCCTACGGTCGGCGAAATGGTTTTCTACGACCGGTCCTGGTACAACCGCGCCGGGGTTGAACGGGTCATGGGTTTTTGTTCGCCCAACGAGTATCTTGAGTTCATGCGTCAAACACCCGAGCTGGAGCGGATGCTGGTGCGCTCGGGTATCCAGCTCTACAAATACTGGTTCTCGGTTACGCAGCCTGAACAGCAACGCCGGTTTAAAAGCCGCGAAACCGATCCTCTGAAACAGTGGAAACTGTCACCGATCGACAAGGCCAGCCTTGATAAATGGGACGATTATACCGAGGCCAAGGAGGCGATGTTCTTCTATACCGATACCGCCGACGCCCCGTGGACCATCGTGAAATCGAACGACAAAAAGCGCGCGCGCCTGCATTGCATGCGCCACTTCCTGTCTACGCTGGACTATCCGGACAAGAACAATGAAATCGTCGACAGCCCCGATCCTTTGATCGTCGGCCAGGCGCATCACGTGATTCAGCACTCGGAACATATTCTGGGCAATTCACTGCATCCTGAAACCGTGTGACAGGAGTCCTCTCAGGTAACATTTGAACCTGCGGGTTTAGTCTCAAGGTGAAATTTCGTCGTTCGCCTCTTGTCCCGGCCTCGGGCCGGGCATAAGGCTGTTCGGATGAGTAAGGTGATGACATATCGTGGCCACTTCCGGGCCATTTCTGTGCTGGGCCTGCCGCTGATCGGCGGGCACCTGGCCCAATTTGCTATTGGGCTGACGGATACGGTCATGCTGGGTTGGTACGGTGTCGAGGCGCTGGCCGCCGTGACCTTGGCCAGCAGCTATTTCTTTGTGCTGTTCCTGTTTGGGGCCGGATTCGGTTTGGCCGTCATGCCGATGGTGGCGACAGCTGCGGCTGAAGAAGACGAAACAAGTATTCGCCGTACAACGCGTATGGGGTTGTGGTTGTCGCTTATCTACGCGGCCGTCATGATGCCAATGCTCTGGTGGTCGTACCCTATTTTCCTTGCGTTGAAGCAGGACCCGCAAGTCGCTGAAACTGCGTCCCAGTACCTCAGGGTTGCTGGGTGGGGCCTAATTCCGGCGCTTTTGGTGATGGTGCTGAAATCCTATCTGGCCGCGTTAGAGCGGACCCAGATCGTGCTCTGGATCACCGTGGCCGCTGCAGTGGTCAACGCGATCACCAACTATGCCCTGATCTTCGGCAATTGGGGAGCCCCTGAGCTGGGTGTGATGGGCGCCGCCATCGCGTCGGTTGTCACTCAGGTCGTATCGTTGGTTTGCGTGGTGATCTACGCCATGCGCGTTTTGCCCGAACATAGCCTGTTCCAAAGGTTCTGGCGTCCGGACTGGGAGATGTTTCTGAGCGTTCTCCGCCTAGGCGTCCCGATTGGCCTGACGACCCTGTCCGAAGTCAGCCTGTTCGCAATGTCGGCGATCATGATGGGCTGGCTGGGTCAGGTTCCGCTGGCGGCACATGGCATTGCACTGAATTTGGCATCCGCGACGTTCATGGTGCATCTGGGGCTGTCAAACGCTGCGACGATCCGGGCCGGGAATGCGTTGGGCCGGAAAGATAGGCCACATCTGGAACGCGGCGCGATTGCGGTGACGGGGATGTCTTTGGTGATCTCGATCCTGACTGTCATCCTGTTCCTAGCCTATGCCGAGCCTTTGATTTCCCTGTTCATGGAACCGGATGACCCGCAGCGTCCGGAAATCCTGATGATCGGTACAGGCCTGCTGGCCATGGCGGCTTTGTTCCAATTGGTGGACGGGGCACAGGTCATTGCGCTTGGCCTCCTGCGTGGGTTGCAGGATGCAAAGGTCCCGATGGTCATGGCCGCGCTCAGCTATTGGGGCGTGGGGATTACGTCCTCGTACTACTTTGGCTTCGTGTTGGGCATGGACGGAATCGGAGTCTGGCTGGGCCTTGTTCTGGGTCTGGCCTGCGCAGCGGTTATGCTGATGGCGCGGTTCTGGATGCGCTCGGTCCGCGAGGTCGGTGTGCCCGCCGAGTAAGATTCGGCGGGTCAGTCTTTGCCGAAGCGGTCTGCCTTTTTTCGCACCAGGACAGAACGTAGGTCATGCATGGCCAGCAGCAACCGGTCGGTTACATCCTCAAGCTGCTCTGGTGTCGCCTTGGATTGCGCCCATTGCGTGGTGAGGTTCAGGTAGTCAACCGCGCGGTGAATGTCGTCGATGTCGCGCTGGGCCAGCAACGCTTTTCGTGCATCCATCCAACGGGCAATCTCGGCCTTGTCGGCGTCGGACAACGTGCGTTGGCCTTGCGGTTTCACCTCGCCATTGCGGATGTTGATGACCGCGATCTGATCCATCTCGATCCTGCGCTGGCGGTTTTCAGTGTCGATCCTGAAAACCGCCGCACCATTTTCGCGAACGCGGAAATAATATTCGGGCAGTTCCGACGTCATTTGCGCTTACTCAAGTCAATGATGCGCAAAAGCGCTGGATGCGGGTGCAGGCTTCGGTCAGCGCCTCGTCCGAGGTCGCATAGCTGACGCGAAAGTTTGGCGACAGGCCAAAGGCTGCACCGAACACGACGGCCACGTCCACCTCTTCCAGCAAGGCGGTTGCAAATGCCTCATCCGAGTCGATCACAGTGCCTGCTGGGGTGGTTTTGCCAATCAACCCGGCAATGGACGGATAGACATAGAACGCGCCTTCGGGTGTCGGGCAGCTGATGCCGTCGATATGGTTCAACATGCGCACAACAAGATCACGGCGGCGTTTGAACGTTTCGTTGTTGGGGGCCAGGAAGGACTGAGTGCCGTTCAGTGCTTCAACCGCCGCCCATTGGCTGACCGAGCAGGGGTTCGAGGTCGATTGCGATTGAATCTTGCGCATTGCGGCGATGATTTCGACCGGTCCTGCTGCGTAGCCAATGCGCCAACCGGTCATGGCATAAGCTTTGGAGACGCCATTGCAGGTCAGCGTCCGGTCATACAGGCGGGGCTCGACTTCGGCCGGGGTGCAGAATTCGAACCCGTCATAGGCCAGATGTTCATACATGTCGTCGGACATGACCCAGACATGCGGATGACGCATCAGAACATCGGTCAGTTCTTTCAGCTCTTCACGGCTATAGCCTGCACCAGTGGGGTTCGACGGTGAGTTGAAGATAAGCCATTTGGTCTTTGGCGTGATCGCAGCCTCAAGCTGATCTGCAGTGAGTTTGAAGTTGGTCTGGATCGAAGTTTCCGCGATTACCGGAGTGCCCCCCGCCAACAGCACCATGTCGGGATAGGAAACCCAATAC
Organism: Ruegeria sp. YTSC230; assembly: GCF_059609665.1. Classification (NCBI taxonomy): domain Bacteria; kingdom Pseudomonadati; phylum Pseudomonadota; class Alphaproteobacteria; order Rhodobacterales; family Roseobacteraceae; genus Ruegeria; species Ruegeria sp. YTSC230. Next base: position 98,767 of record NZ_JBXWMC010000004.1, read on the forward strand.
GGTGCAGGGATCACAACTTCATCGCCCTCATTCATCGTAGCCATCAGGGCATTGTACAAAGTTTGCTTGCCGCCGGTGCCGACCGAAATCTGCGCGGGCGTGTAATCCAACCCGTGGTCACGCTTCATCTTGGCGCAGGCGGCTTGCTTCAACTCTGGGATGCCGTCAGGCGCAGTATATTTGGTTTTACCGGCCGCGATGGCCGCAACTGCTGCGTCCTTGATGTTCTGCGGAGTGTCGAAATCGGGCTCGCCCGCGCTTAGGCCGATGACATCGCGCCCGGCAGCTTTCAACTCGGCCGCTTTAGCGGTTATCGCAATGGTGGGCGATGGCTTCACGCGTGACAGTGTCGCAGAAAGGAAACTCATGGTCGGCCTCGATTTGTATGTTCAGCTTGACTGTCATAGGGTGCGCCGGAATGACGATCAAGCGATATGAATTATGGAATTGGAGAGCCCGATGAACGACGAGAATGACTGGTACGGACCGGACTCTGCGACATTCGGGGACAGGCTGGCAGGGGCACGCGAAGCGGCTGGTATGACCCAGGCCCAGATGGCCCGCAGGCTTGGCGTGAAAAAGACAACAATTGCAGCTTGGGAAAACGATCTGTCCGAACCGCGGGCGAACCGTCTTTCCATGATGGCAGGCATGGTCAACGTGTCGATCATGTGGTTGCTGACCGGTGAAGGCGAAGGCATGGATGCCCCCGTCGAAGCGGAAGAGGGCGCACCCGAGCTTGCGGATGTCGTGGCTGAGCTGCGTTCCATTCGCGGCGAGATGCGCGCCAGTGCCGAGCGGGCAGCGAAACTGGAAAAACGGCTGCGTCTGATGCTGGAGCAAGGTCGGTGAACGAACCTCGGGACGTTAGAATTAAGCGGCTGAAGATGCGATCCATGCGACGTGGGATCAAGGAAATGGATCTGATCCTGTCGGCCTATGCTGACCGAAACCTGACGGCCATGGAGCCGTCGGATCTGGATAACTATGATGCGTTGCTGCACGAAAACGACCAGGATCTTTATCAGTGGGTCACAGGGCAGGTGCAGCCGCCCGAAACCTATTCCGAATTGATCTCGGACATCGCGCAGACCTTTCAAAAATAAAAGAAAACCCGGCTTAACCGATTTTTCGGGATTTCCATTCATCCTGCCTGAAACAGCGCGACTGAATCGGAGGATCGGATGAGTATGGAAATGCAGGTCTCCGCGCCGGGAACCAAAGGGTTCATGACCAGCTATCTTGAGGCACTTGCCTTGGTGGAACGGCTGCACCGGTTGCTATTGGACGTCATCAAGGATGAGTTTGAGCGTGTTGGCGTATTGGAGATCAACGCCGTGCAGGCTTTGCTTTTGTTCAATATCGGCGACCATGAAGTCACCGCGGGTGAACTGAAAAGTCGCGGGTATTATCAGGGCAGCAACGTCAGCTACAACCTGAAGAAACTGGTCGAAATGGGGTACATGCACCATCAAAGATGCGAGATCGACCGCCGATCCGTAAGGGTTCGATTGACCCCACGCGGTCGTGAGATACGCGATGTCGTATCTGAGCTGTTTTCGCGCCACGCCGAGGGGCTGCAAAATCGCGGCGTGTTGGGGCTGGAAGGCATCGACGACATCACCACATCCCTGCGTCGGGTCGAGCGGTATTGGACGGACCAAATCCGGTACATCTATTGATCAGGGGCGCAGGGAATCTGTGGCGTCGGACAGGGTTAGCCCCTCCAGCTCGCGTATCAGTTTTCGGGTCATCGCGTCCTCATAGGCCTCAAAGCCCAAAGCGACTTCGACGAAGGCTCCGGGCCCCAGAATAACCCATGTGTTGTAATAGGCGGAAAGCTCACCGACTTGGACATAGCGTTTGTCGCCATGACTGGGATCGTCTGCTCCGATCACGAGCCCGTTGATCGTGATGCCGGTGTTTTCCAGTTCGGCTTTCACGCTGCGTGGATGAGGGCCCAGATTGTGCTTGCCGTCCCCTGACAGATCCAATGTGCGTTTCCAGCAATTCGGTTGCTGCGACAGTAGATTGGCTCCGAACCGCATTGCCGACCCAACAGCCGTGCCCTGTGGTGCGTTACCCCGCGCGACGGTCTTCAATTGGTCGCTGATCCGTGCAAGATCTTGTGCCGTGCGGATCTTAGTCCAGTTTACCAACATGCGTTGATGGCGGGGCTCGCTCCATTCGTAGATCGCCAATCGCACAGGCGCGCCGATGTCGGACAGGATCAGTTGAACAACTTCAGGGCGTTGCAAGGCCGCAGCCAGACCGCCGGTTTGCATCCTATACTCGGCGCTGTCGACCGAACCGGACACGTCCAGCCCCAACGCCAGTGCTTGCCTGCATTCCGACGCAGCGGCGCTGGCGAACATGGAAATTATCGCGGCCAGGAGGCGGATCATTGATGTGCACCCTCCTTCAACGCACCGATCTGCAACCCTTTCAGCTCACGCTCAAGTTTGCGACGCATCGCGCGCTCAAAATCTTCGAACCCTTGCGCGATTTCCAGAAACGCACCGGGGCCGTGCAGAACGTTGTTCTCGAAGAACGGGATGAGAAACAGCTCTCCTTCAAAGTCCGCAGCGTTGATCACCAACCCGTTGACCACGACGTTTTGAAAGGGAAAGTGCCGGTATGCAGAGTCCGGTCCATAGCCGTCATTGTTTGAGCCATCCCCGGACAGATCGATAGTTTGGAACAGGCAGGGCGGTGCTTGCTGCATCAAAGTCGCGCCAAATGCCAAGGCATAGCCCATTGCTGTGGCTGAGCCGCTGTCCGAGCGAACCGATTGCTGCACTGTTGAGGCTGCGACCAGCAGATCGGCTTCGGTGTTTATCATGGTCCAGTTCAGAACAACGCGTTGTGTGGTGCGACCACTCCACTCATACACGGCCAGCGCCACGGGTGCGGGCGAGGAAAAAAACGCCTCGACCACTTCTGGTGCGATCAATGCAGCCGCAAGACCCTGCCGTTGCAAAACGTCTTCGTTCTCGTCCACGGAAGTCGAGATATCCATGGCGAGCGCCAGCGCAAGGCGACAGGTCTCGGCCCGAACGGGGCTGGCCAGAACGGCCAGACCCAATGCTATCAGCCAGCGGATCACCAGTGACCGGCACTTTCCATGCTGGCCCAGGGCTCGGCCGGTTCCAGCGCGTCACCATTTTGCAGCAGCTCGACCGAGATATTGTCGGGTGAGCGCACAAACGCCATACGCCCGTCACGCGGTGGGCGATTGATCACGACGCCGTTGTCCTTCAGGTGCTGGCAAACCTCATAGATGTTGTCGACCCCATAAGCGAGATGCCCGAAATGACGGCTGTCGCTGGGCAGGGTGTCATCCCCATCCCAGTTATGCGTCAGCTCGATCGGCCGATCCTCTTGTCCCGGGGGGGCCATGAAGATCAGTGAAAATCGGCCCGCTTCGCTGTCATAACGGCGGGTTTCCTTCAGGCCCAGCAGTTCATAGAACGCCATCGACTTCTCCAGATCCTTCACGCGGACCATGGTGTGAAGATATGTCAGCCCCATTGTGGCTTCCTTTCTATTCAGGTGATGGGCTGCAGCTTAGCGCGCGGGCCAAGCGTGTCGAGGGGCAGGGTGGACACAATTTGGAAATTGCGACGCTTGGTGCACATGTCGCGGTTCCTGTCTGTGAATTGCCGATATATAGTGGTGAGCGACTCATTGCTGGAAAGGAACATTCATGCCGCTGTCCTCTGACCAACTGGCCGAGATCGAAGCGCAACGGGCGCAATCGCATCCAACACGCCGCGTTGTGGCTGAGGGGATGGAAGACCACCTCTATACCGCGCATCAAGTGCTGGACCACGGCTTTGTGCGCGTCATTGACTACATGGGGGATGACGCAGCAATTTGTCAGGCGGCACGCGTATCTTACGGCAAGGGCACCAAGTCGGTGCAGAATGACGAGGGTCTGATCCGCTATCTGATGCGGCACTGGCACTCGACCCCGTTCGAGATGTGCGAGATCAAGCTGCATGTCAAACTGCCGGTCTTTGTCGCCCGACAGTGGATTCGTCACCGGACCGCAAATGTGAATGAGTATTCTGCGCGGTATTCTATTCTGGACCGAGAGTTTTATATCCCTGCACCGGACCACGTGGCCGCACAATCCGAAGTGAACAATCAGGGTCGCGGCGACGCCCTGCAAGGGGAAGAGGCAGCCCGCGTTCTAGAAATGCTCAAGGCCGACAGCGCGCGGTGTTATGACAATTACGAAGCCATGATCAACCAGGATGGTCAACAGGGGCTGGCGCGAGAATTGGCGCGCATGAACCTGCCTGCGAATATCTACACGCAGTGGTACTGGAAGGTGGATCTGCACAACCTGTTCCATTTCCTGCGCCTGCGGGCCGATCCACATGCTCAGTACGAAATCCGAGTTTACGCCGACATGATGTGCAAGATCGTCGCCGACTGGGTGCCCTTCGCGTATAGAGCGTTCGAAGATTACCGTTTGGGTGCGGTCAACCTTTCGGCGCAGATGGTTGATAGCCTGCGACGCATGTTGGCCGGTGAAACTGTGACGCAGGAAAACTCGGGCATGACGGCACGGGAATGGCGCGAGTTCGAGGCTGTCATTCGCGAGGGTTAAAGCCGACAGAACTCTTTCTTCTGATGTCATGACGCCTTTTCGAGCGGTTCATGACATCAGTCATCAGTGTGATGTGAGAACGCTCGGAAATCGTGGTGTTCGGCTAAAACGAAAGCACTCATGCCGATACCAAACCGACGCGAGGGTAAGGTTTCAAACCCTTGAGAATGGACAACGGCCGGAAATTGGCCGTTGGCCTGCTTTTAGTACCCGCAGATGACGGGGTGTTTTATAACGGCTTCAAATCAGAGGCCATTTGTCGGCCGTCGCGTCCGTCTTCCAACTCATACGAGACTTTCTGATTGTCAGCGAGCCCGGTCAGACCGGACCGTTCTACGGCCGAGATATGAACAAAAACGTCCTTGCCACCTTCGTCAGGGGCAATAAACCCATAGCCTTTCGTGGTATTAAACCATTTCACGGTGCCAGTTGGCATTTCCCGTGTCTCCTTCTACTTACACGTTGTCCCACAAATTGGTGGGGGCAGTGGTTGACGCAACCACAACGCATCACCGCTTCGCCCACACGACGCAGCCCGAATTGTGTGTTTCGTCTTTTTCAACATTGCACGGTGAAGTAAAAAATCAAGAATAACTGGATGTAGCAGGCAAAAATGCCAAAAATTCATACAAGTACAGGAACGGTCCCAAAATGCGTCTATATGGCCTGAAAAACTGTGTTACTTGCCGTAAGGCACTGAAAGAAATTGAAAATATTGAATTTGTAGACGTTCGCGCGCAAGGAGTTCCCGATTCTGTCCTGACAGAGGCGTTTGATACCTTCGGCGAAGCTTTGCTCAATACCCGGTCGACAAGTTGGCGCGGATTGGACGCGGAACAACGCACCCGACCACCGCTGGAGTTGCTGAAGGAACACCCGACTTTGATGAAGCGCCCCTTGATCGAAGATGACGGTACGTTGTTGTTGGGCTGGACCTCGAAAACCAAGGCAAGCCTTGGCGTTGCCTGATCGGGCGCTTATGTGTCTGACGTAAATATGAGGGTTTAAATGCGCAACGCATCAATGATTTTGGGCGTCATTGCCGGTTTGATCGGAATGATTGTTGGCTTTTTTGGCTATGGCTATATCGAATTCATAAACCACTACGGCGAGATCGAAGGCCTTGCTGAGCAAGTGGACAACGTACAGTTCATCCAGACCGCTTCCATTATTGCGCCTTTGCTGGCCATCGCGGGGGGCGCAATGGCCCATGCGCGGGCTCTGATCGGTGGAATATTGCTGCTGATCTCAGCCGTCGGGATGTATTTCGCGTTTGGATTCAACGTCTTCACGATGTTTCCGGTGGCCTTTGCCGCCGTGGCAGGCATCCTTGGGCTGGCCGCAGGAAAACCGGACGAGCCCAAGGCACATTTCTAGGTCATTTCACGTGCAGGGCCCGGTCGACAGACAAGGGGCCTGCGCCGTTGATCACGATAACGAGCAGCACGAAAGTCCAGAGCGTCCGCTGGTCCAGCACGTTTGGTGCGGCGGTGAAAAAGCTTCCAAGCGCTGCGCCATGCCCGGTGACGTCGACAATTGTCTGAACCCAGACAAATCCGATCATACCCAAGGCCGCCAGCCGGGACAGAAGGCCCACCAGAATCAAGGCCGGCAGCAGAAACTCAGCCCAGGTGCCGGCAACTGCGATCACCCAATAAGAAAAGCCAAGTTGTGAACTGTCATAGCTGACGGCTTCCATTGCTTTGGGAAAAATCTGGACGTATGCACCGTCAGACGGGAACAGGAAACCCAAAATGCCACTGCCTAGTTTGGTGGTTGCTGAGTTCCAATAGTAGACAAGCAGCGTCGCGGCAAAAACCACCCGGGCCAGTGTTGGCGTGAGCCAGCCAGAGGTCATTTCCAGCCGTCCCAGGGTATTATTGTGAAAAGAGATCAGGGCAGTCATGTTGCCAGCCTTTCGATAGACACAGAAGTAATCGCGCCGCCCTGCAAAAGCAGCGCCAGAGTGGCCCCAAGGTCAAATTCGGGGAATATGGCAGAGGTTTGTTCGAATGCCTCGCCAATGGTAAGCCCGGCCTGAACGTGGGCGATCCAGTCCGCTCCGCCCTTGGGCAGCAAATGCGGGGCCGGGTCGAATTCGGGCCGGGTAATCAGGATATCTTCGGACCCGGGTGCAGGTTTGGGTGCACCCTCTTCGGAATTGAAGCGCCAGATCGAAAACAGCGGCCAATCTGACCGAAGAACCTTCATGGATGGCGCAAATTCCAGCTTTGCCAGGACGATCTCTTCCGGTGGAATGGCCAGCGCATCAGGCGGTGCAGGTTGGCTGTCAGCAGAGTGGTAGGACCGGCGCAGCGCCAGTTCCAGACGCGCGACGTCGGCAAGGTAGCCAAGGTGCGACAACTGCTCCATCCCGGCAAGGAACTCAGGAAATTCCTCACCGTAAAACATCATCAGCGGTGAAGACGGGGGGTGTTTGCGCAGGAAAAGCCCGGCAAGCCCATCCATGTTCTGAGGCCCCAGCAGTCGTGCGATCATGGGAAAGGCTTGATGCATCGCCTCGGTCAGCGAAACAGCCACGTTGTTGCGGTAAACGCTGAACCGCCGCCCGGCAGGGCGTTCTGTGGCATCCCATAATCCGTCCGGAACAGCCGCCGACGGGTCAAGCAGGGCTACGCGGAACGAGGTTTGCGAGACGCTCATGCGGGGATGCGGTCCAGTGCCGCCTGCGCCCGATCTGCTTCGGCCCGAAGAACGGACCAGTCGGGTACGTCCGTATCCCATTCGATCAGAACGGGTTTTGAACCGGAACGCTCTAATACGTAATCCAGCAACGCCCAAACCGGATCGACGACTTCGCGACCGTGGCTGTCGATCAGCAAGGGACGACCATGGTCGTCTTCGTCTTCGTCATGACCGCCAAGGTGTATCTCGTGGACGTTGTCCAGCGGGTAGGCGTCGATGTAGCCCTGCGGCGAGAAGTCCAGGTTGGTGGCCGACACGAAGACATTGTTCACGTCCAGCAAAAGACCACATCCTGTCCGACGTGCGATTTCCCGCAGGAAGTCAGGCTCGGACCATGTACTTTCTTCAAAAGCCAAATAGCTGGATGGGTTTTCCAGCAGCATTTGCCGCCCCACGGTTTCCTGAACCTGGTCTATATGTGCGCAGGTTCGCTCCAGCGTTTCGTCCGTGTAGGGCAGGGGCAGAAGATCGTTCAGGAAATGACTGTCATGGGTCGACCAGGCCAGATGCTCGGAAAAGCTGGCCGGATTCAGCCACCCCACCAAGTGTTTCAGGCGCGCCAGATGATCGGTGTCCAGAGGGCCTTCTCCACCGATCGAGAGGCCAACGCCGTGGACGGAAATAGGAAATTTTTCAGAGAGGTGGCGCAATTGTGCAAGCGGCCTGCCGCCGTCACCCATGTAGTTTTCGGCATGGATCTCAAGCCAGCCAACCGGATGCGCATGGTCCAGAATCTGGTCGTAATGCTGGGGTTTATACCCGACGCCCGGTGCCGCGGGCAGCCTGTTCGATCGAAGTGAACTATCCAGCATGTGCAAATCCTCCGGTCACGAAAAGAGGCGGGCGATAGGGCCCGCCCCTCCGATTCTCAGATGCTTGGGCTTATGCCGGCAGGTCGCGCTCCAGCGGTTCCAGCGAACCTTCACGCGCTGCACCATCTGCAGACTTGGGCAGTTCGATATCGGCGCAGGTTCCAGCGTCGACCAGTGTCCAGGCGTTGCCCTGATAGTCAACGGTCGAGGTGCCCGCGCAGGTGGTGCCGGGGCCAGCGGCACAGTCGTTCTGACCGGCCAGCGAAACGCCATAGCATTTCTCTTTGGCTTGTGCGGAGGCGGTTGTGGCTACGCCAGATACGGCTGCTGCAACTGCGCTTGCGATAACCAGGGTTTTTGCGGTGTTCGACATCTCGGTAATCCCTTTTGATGACTGCGTATGTCTTCTTGTGACAATGACAAAGGTAGTAGCTAAATCGGGGCAGGTGAATTCACGAGCCCGTGTCTCACAACCCCGTCAAAGAGCGTAATGCCCTCTTGAAGGTTAACAAACTGTTTTTGAAATGAAAAATGGAAAATGTTTCAATCCGACCCCGAATTCGGGGTCGGATTTCGGGCAATTTGTCGCCGAATGTTACAGAAGATCAGGCGGCGTCGCGGCCAATGACAGCTCTTTTGTTACAGCCTCAAGCGATTGAACCTGTGTCTGTTTTTCGCCAAGGCGGCGCACACTTACGGTACGCTCTTCAACTTCGCGGTGACCGACTGCCAGAATGATCGGCACCTTGCCGACCGAGTGCTCACGAACCTTGTAGTTGATCTTTTCGTTGCGAATATCCGCCTCGGCCCGCACGCCAGCAGCCTTGAGCTTTTCGACAACTTCCAAAACATAGTCATCCGCCTCGGACGTGATCGAGGCGACCACAACCTGACGCGGGGCCAACCAGAACGGCAGCTTACCAGCGTGTTCCTCGATCAGGATACCGATGAAGCGTTCGAACGAGCCCAGGGTCGCACGGTGCAGCATGAACGGACGGTGCTTGGCACCGTCGGCACCGATAAAGTTCGCATCCAGACGCTCGGGCAAGTTTGGATCAACCTGCAGGGTGCCGCACTGCCATGTCCGGCCGATCGCGTCGGTCAGAGTGAATTCCAGCTTGGGGCCATAGAACGCGCCTTCGCCTTCGAGAACCTCATAGTCATAGCCCGCTGCCTTACAGGCATCACCCAGCGCCTTTTCGACCAGATCCCAGCTTTCGTCCGATCCGATCCGTTTTTCCGGTCGGGTCGACAGCTTGATTGTCCAATCATGGAACCCGAGGTCAGCATAGACCTTGGACAGGAACGCAATGAACTTGGCGGTCTCAGATTCGATCTGTTCCTCGGCGCAGAAGATATGGCCATCGTCCTGCGTGAAACCACGGACCCGCATGATCCCATGCAAAGCGCCCGAGGGTTCGTACCGGGCGCACGATCCAAACTCCGCCATACGCAGGGGCAGGTCGCGATAGGACTTCAGGCCTTGATTGAACACCTGCACGTGGCAGGGGCAGTTCATCGGCTTCAGCGCGTTGATCGCCTTTTCGCGGGCGTGTTCTTCGTCGACTTCGACGATGAACATGTTCTCTTGATATTTGTCCCAGTGGCCAGACGCTTCCCACAGCTTGCGGTCCACGACCTGCGGCGTGTTCACTTCGACATAGCCGTCTCGTTCCTGCATCCGGCGCATATAGTCCTGCAGGGTGGTGTAGATCTTCCAGCCGTTCGGATGCCAGAAGATCTGGCCCGGCGCTTCTTCCTGCATGTGGAACAGGTTCATCTCGCGGCCCAGCTTGCGGTGATCACGCTTGGCAGCCTCTTCCAGCATATGCAGATGCGCTTTAAGCTTTTCCTTGCCGGTGAAGGCCACGCCATAAATGCGCTGCAGCATTGCGCGGTCGCTGTCGCCACGCCAATAGGCTCCAGCAATGCTCATCAGCTTAAAGGCGTCGCCCGGCAACTGGCCGGTATGCTGCAAGTGCGGGCCACGGCAGAGATCCTGCCAGTGGCCGTGCCAGTACATGCGAAGCGGTTCGTCACCCGGAATGGCTTCGATCAGCTCGACTTTATAAGGCTCGTTATTGGCCTTGTAGAATTCGATTGCGCGCTGACGGTCCCAAATTTCGGTGGTCACGGGATCGCGCTTGTTGATGATCTCTTTCATCTTTTTCTCGATAAGGCCGAGATCTTCGGGGGTAAACGGTTCTTCCCGGTCGAAATCATAGTACCAACCGTTGTCAATCACGGGGCCGATGGTGACCTTGGTTGCAGGCCAGATTTCCTGTACCGCGCGCGCCATCACGTGCGCCAGATCGTGACGGATCAGCTCGTTGGCCTGTTCCTCATCTTTCATGGTGTGGATGGCGATCTGCGCGTCAGATTCGATGGGCCACTGCAGGTCCCAGTGCTGGCCGTTCACGGTGGCCGAGATGGCCTTTTTGGCCAGTGAGGTCGAGATATCAGCAGCGACCTGAGCTGGCGTGACGCCTGCGTCATAGGATCGTGCATTGCCATCGGGAAAAGTAAGGGAGACTGACTGTGAGTCCAGGGCCATATCGGCTCTCCTCGTCGGTTTGGCGCCCACTGAACGCCCGGTTGCGGGTATCGCCATTTAAAGCTCTGAAAACAGTAATCTTTTAGGACGTTTCGGCGTCACTGGTCACTGTTTTGTGGCTTTTGGCGACAATAAAGCCACAAGGCGTCTCATATAGCGATTGTCAGAGCGGTGCAATCACTGTCCTGCACAGTATGGCCCGCCTTCCTGTAAGTCGCCGAACACTGCCCATGCCTGGTGGCAGGCGTTTGCGAGTGGTATGTCACCCTTGGGAATGCTGTCCTTGAAATTGGGGTATTCCATTCGGTCGCCCAAGTTCATCAGCACCGTCATCAGGTGGTTGCGTGGAATGAACGCTCGGAAGCGATAGTCGCCGCCTGGTGTTTCGATCACTTCGCCTTCCATACCATAATCGCGCAGAAGTTCGGCGTCCTGAGCGCGGCGGAACCGCAGACAGACGCGAGACCCCATGTGCGGCCCGCTGGTCTTGCCGTCCTCATCCTTTGCAACGGCTGAGAAAAAGCCCGAACCCTCGGGCGTCGAGAATGCTACCCACATATGCAGGTCCTCCTAATTTTTTGAAAAGGGGGGAGTAGCTATCAGATGTTATGCAGGGTCGTCAAATCGGGGGGCTTACGTGCGCGGGCGCATGGCCTGTAGGCATAAAACCAAACCTCTTCGCCTGGCAGCCCCTACGTGATGGTTGGAGACTGCTCGTCGTCATCCAGTTTTGACTCGATCACCTTCTGCTGAGCCAATCTTTCTGGAAGGCGGTCACTGATGTCTTTGAGCCGCTGTGTTGGATTGACGCTCATGCCGACAGTTCCGCTGTGGGTATGAGTGATGCTTACGCCATCAGCGCGTCCGAATGCTCGGTCCTGAGCTAGGGCCAACAAGGCGATTTGTTCTTTGCCAGAGAGCTTTCCCGATACAAATTCGGCGTTCCCATCTATGCGATTGAAGAGTTCATCCATCGACAAAAGATCGTTCATGCGTTTCACAGCGAGCTCGCCGTTCGACTGGATCAACTTTCTTGTCTCGGGGTCCAGTTTAGGTCGCCCGCCGGGATTACCAGAATGACCGGGCTTGAAGAGCGGTGTTGGCACAGTGAACTCCTCTGTTCTCAGAAAGTGAAGGCAAAAAGAACTAAGTGTCTAACATATAATCACAATTCGGCTTGATTTGCGAATACTTGTGCATTTTGCTGCGGGGCTGGTCGGTGGTCATGCCCGAACTAAAGTCACAGCGGATTTTTGGTCAGCGTCTGCTATCGTGCTGAGCGACCACTAAATGCATAAAGTTCGATTGTCTGCTGCCGGAAGACCGCTTAGCGGTGCTTAGCCGTCATCCGACAAAAACGGTCGGATGACCTCGTTGAGCTCAAAGCAGACCTAGGGGCGTTCTGCGGCGAATGACTGCTCCGAGCCCAAAGCAGACACACCCGTTACAAAATGATATGGTCATGGAACCAGAGGCGCTCATACATTCAGGAACCGTACTTTACGGAGGTCGGACGAATGATCATGCGCATCTTTCAGGTCGTGACTCGGCCAGGCAAAGAGGAAGAGTTCAGCAAGTTCTTCCATGAAACAGCTATACCCTTGATGAGAGGTACTAAGGGCATCGTTCAAGTGTTTCCTGGTGCCGCACGTGCTGACACACCACGAGAATTCAGCTTTGTCATGGTGTGGGAAAACCTAGAGTCACTAAAGGCTTTTGTCGGCGAAAACTACCAGAGCCCGCATATCGATCCGGCGGAGGCCGAATTGGTCGGGTCGCGTTCTATCAAGCATTATGAGCTGGTCCAATAAGGGCCATGGCTTGAACGCTAGGAAACAACTCGGGGGAAATAATGATCAAAGGGAAATGCGGCTGCGGAGCCGTAACGTATCAGATGACATCACAACCCATGTTCGTGCATTGCTGTCACTGTAGCGAATGTCAGCGACAAACCGGAGCGGCCTACGTCTTGAACGCCATCATTGAGGCCGATCGCGTGACGTGCAAAGGGCCAATCACCGAAAACGAGCTCTCCACTCCAAGCGGGAAAGGTCAGATTATTACGCGCTGTAGGGATTGCGGCGTCGCCGTTTTTAGCAGCTACATGATCCGCCTTGGAAAGCTAAGGTACGTGCGCGTCGGAACACTGGACAACCCGGATCAATGTCCTCCGGATGCACAGATTTTCACGAGCAGCAAACAGGCCTGGGTGCCACTCAGCGAGGACATTCCTATCTTCGAGGAATTTTACAAATTCGATGAGGTGTGGCCGCAGAATTCGTTGGAACGTTTGGAGACTGTTCTATCCTGACGGATCAGTCGCTGTGGCTAAATGGCGGCTTTGCCCGCTTTGCCGACGTTTGAGCTTCATGATGCAATCTAATCCATCTAACGACCGCTTCGAGCCCAAAGCTGCATGTATGGCTTTACCTCTGCGGAACAAAAGAAGCTGTGCACTGCTGCCAGAATTGCCGGTATTTGGTCGTTAAAGTTCGAGTGAACTTGTAGTCTTTCCAAAGGTCGAGACTGAGCGGAGAGGATACATGGCAACAACTTTTGATTTTCACGGCAAGACGGCGGTCGTCACCGGCGGAGCGAAAGGTATCGGCTATGGAATTTCATTGAGCCTGCAAAAGGCAGGAGCAAACGTCCATGTTCTGGATATCGAGGCGTTAGAAGAAGACGGCATTCACTCACATGTTTGCGATGTGACAGATACCCAATCCATTACCCGAGCAATTCAAGCTGTAGTTTCATCAGACCAAACTGTTGACGTGCTCATCAACAACGCCGGGTCGGGGGCGGGAAGCAAATCGGTGATCGAAACTGATCCGGATCAATGGAAAAAACTAATCGATATCAATCTGGTGAGTGTTTTCGAAGTAACACGGCAGATTTTACCATTTATGATTAGCCAAAATTACGGTCGCATTGTAAACATGGCATCTTTGGCTGGCAAAGAAGGCACGCCCAATCTCTCCGCATATTCAGCCGCAAAAGCCGGGGTAATTGCTCTGACTAAGTCACTCGGGAAAGAACTCGCGCTGACCGGCATCCGCGTTAACTGCATCGCACCGGGTCCAATCGAGACCGAGCTTTTGAAACAATTGGATAGCAAGGACCTCGAAGCGATGCTTGCCAAGTCACCGATGAAAAGGGCCGGGACTGTCGAGGAACTTGTGCGCATCGTTCTTTTTCTCGCAGCGGATGACAATACCCTCAACACCGGTGCGGTCTTCGATGCATCTGGGGGACGAGCGGTCTATTAGGTGGAATTTAACGGATCGCATGGAACTTGAATTGCGGCTTTGTCCGCAAAGCAGTCGTCCACGCCGAGTGCAGCGAACGGCTGCTCTGAGCCCTTAGCGACCAATGCTGCACGTTGCATCAAGAACGCCAAAAAGCAGAAGCTGATCATTGGGGGCCGATGGGTCGGCCCTTCGCGGATCTTGAAAACGGTGCTTGATTGCTGCTGTCGCAGCCCGCATTGCAGACATTCCCTGAGCCTACTCAATTCTGTAGGCGGAATACACTTTGATGTGTGTCGCAATAGGGCATCCTGCTGGAATCCCACCAAAACGGGTGCCCCTGAATCCCACTTAGTTCCCTGACACCTCGGCCATCCCTTCGATTGACCGGCGGCGATTGGGAGAAATAGCGAGCGCTGCTTGGTAAGATGCTTTCGCAGCATCAGCTTCATTGAGCATGCGCTGCATGTCACCAAGTTGCTCGCGAACTGGCAGAACATGGCTTGGCGTGACAGGGGCTTTTCCTACGGAATCTTCAACATCAGCAGCGACCTCCATCATTGCGAGCGCATTCGCGTCGCCAGCCTCATAGGCCCGCCATGCTTCAATGGCGCCCTTCTGTGCGTCTGCAAGAGTGACCCAGTACTGCATTCCACGTTCCTTCATGATTTCAGTCAGGTCGGTTAGGCGTGCCAGTGCAGCCTCGACACCCTCGGCATCCTCTATCCGCGCGGCACCGACACCCTGCGCAAAAGCGACAATGGCCAGCGCATGCGGGTAGCGCCCCCATTCAAGACCTTCATAGGGAATATCGGGCAAGGCGGCTGCAGTGCTCCAGTCTTCCTGTTCCAAAGCTAGTCGGGCCGGGGCTGCGGCAACAGCATAGGCCGTACCAAACACATCCTGCATGCCAATGGTGACAAGAAGAGTTGTGACGGTCTCTGTTGCTTCTCCAACCTGATCCATTTGCAACAGGGCATAGGTCAGATAATCAAGCGCGTGTGGATAGTGGTTCGATATGGTCCCGTCGATCCTAGGCTGTGCCAGTACGGCAGCGGCAGACCGGCGGTTGAGGTCCGCAGCCTCTTCCCACCGACCAAGCCGCGTCATGATGTGCGACGGCATATGCAGGGCATGCGGGTTTTCTGGCGCAAGCTCAAGGTAAGCCTCCACGAACGGCAAGGCCGCCTCCGCCAGCGGCGGATGGTCATAGGCATGGATCACATAATGCAAAGCTCCAGGGTGCTGAGGCGCTCTTTCGTGCAAACTCTCCAAAAGCGCGCCAGCCTCCCGCTGTTGTGCAAGGGATCTGTCGCCTGGCGATGCAATCGCCAGCATGGCCAAAGCTGCGAAGGCCGCGGCATCATCGTTGTCAGGATAGTCTGCGTAAATCTGGCGTTGGGCTTCAGCCCAGGCGGCCTTTCTTTCCGGCCAGGTGGTTAGGTTTGGGTCATAAAAGGCCGCCGCTGCAGCGAAGAATGCACCCTCAAGAGCTGTACCTGCCTTAAGCCCAACGGCCCGCTCTATTGCTGCAAGCCCTTTCTCACGCTCGGGAGGCGATTGAATGCCGGGCCAAAGCGGATGAAAGTTACTCATTGCAATGCCCCAGTTTGCCATTACACAACTCGGATCGGCTTCGGCGACCGCCTCAAACTGGGCGCTGGCCATTTGATACATCATGTGGTGCAGCAGCAGCAGACCTTTGTCGAAACCTTCCTGACTTACTGGTGTGCATGACGTTTCAAATTCCACTTCACCCAAGGATGAAGTTTCCATTTCATGAATTGCTTGAGAAACTGCTGCCTGGGGAAACATGAGCTGGCATGCAAATAGCGCGATCGCTTGCGTCTTTTTTCGGACCATTGCGGGCTCCCTGTACGGAAATGTTCGCCATCAATTTCCTGATGGCTGTAGGTGTGATAATCTCTACATGAGGGGGGCGAGCGATGCGTTTTCTCAAGCCAAATGTTTTGAAATCTTTTGAAATTCAAGTGGGCGCAATGCGGTTCGATCCCCGTTTGGAACGCCTCTACGATCAACAGGGACAAGAGATAAACCTCAGATACTTGTCGCGCAGGGTGCTTGGTCATCTGCTACGTCATCGCGGTGAAGTGGTGAGCCGTGAGTCTTTGGTACGATCCGTTTGGCAATGCGATGTGGTTTCCGATGCCACGATTGCGCAGTGTATATCGGACATTCGAAAAGCGATTGGCGACCGTAAAAAGCGGATCGTCGAGACCATTCCACGCAAGGGCTATCGGCTGGCGCCGGATCCCGTCAGCCCCGGGCCGACGCGGCCGCGTATGTCAGTGGATCTTTCTACTGAGGGCGAGCGGAAAACGACCATCGCGGTCTTGCCGTTCGAAGACTTCCAGATCACCGATATCAATTCCGAGACGTTGCGTGCCGCGATTGCCGAAGCGATCACAACCGATCTAGCGCTTCAGCCAGAGCTGACTGTTATCTCGCGGGCGTCCAGTTTTCAGTTGTCGCCGAACGCACCTCTCACCTCGGTCTTCGCCAGACTGCAGGCGAACTTTGTCGTGACGGGCTCTTTGCGTTCCGACGGCAACAATGCAACGGCGACGATCAATCTCATTGAGGCAAAAGACGAGAGCTGCGTCTGGGTTGGCACCATTGATTTCCACATTCGGGAAGTGCTCTCTATGACCCGTGCGATAAGTCGCCGCGTCGCCAACTTGGTTGGTGCAAAGGCTATTGATCTGGCCCAAAACCGGATCGACCTCGGAGAGGTTAGCGCCGTTCTGATCGAAAATGCCGCCCGAAGTCGGATGATGCGTTTTCAATCCAAGGACGCATGGCTGGTAAACCTCTATGAGCAGGATATCGCCCTGGAGCGCTATAGCGACTCTGCTTGGGGACATTTCGGTCAGGCTCTGGCCCTGCGGGTTGGGCTCGACGAGGGCTGGATTTTGGAAGGCCGTGCCGCTGTGGCGGCGAAAGCCGAGCAGTTCGTCGCGACGGCGCTTAAGTTGGCCCCCGACAACTACCTGACCCAGTACGCCCTTGCTCGAACGCTTGCCGGCAAGGGGGAAATGATCGCTGCGAAGGAGGTTTTTGAAAAAGCTGCACGGCTAAACCCCGCTTCAACGCTGGTTCTGTCGGGCCTGATCGGCCAACACCTTTACCTTGGCGAAACCGGTATGGCCCTGAAGATAATTGAGGATTCCGAGCGCATTAATCCATTGCACAACTATGATCTCAGTCACAAGAAAGCTTGGGCCTACTGGCTTTCGGGGGACGTCGACGCTGCCCGCGACGTCCTGATGACATGTCCGGCCTTGAATGAAGGGCAATCCAAACTCCATGCAGTAGTGCTTATGGATCTCGGCGAAAAGGACAAAGCCAGACAGGTCCTAAAACCGTTTCTTGAAGAAAACCCCGACTGGACCACGGGCATGGAAGAACAACTTCAGTCTGAGTTGTGGGCACCGGAAGAGGCGAGGCCAAGATGGCTATCCAGACTGTCTGGAGCGGGCATGCCCAGTTGACCAAGTCGTACCGCAGATACGGTGCAGCATCTGCGTGCAAGGAATTGCTTGAATACTGAAACCGGCCCAAGGACGATACCGCTCGCGCGGTACTGGCGCTTAATGCTAGCGTTCTTCCACCCACCAGATTTGGGCTCATTTTGGGAAGTGAGCATCCCCCCTGACGATTTAGGTTTCTGAATCGAACAGGGGGCTTCCATGACACGACCGAAGATGAGCCCGCTGCGCGGGCGGATGATGGCGGAAACGAGAACGCGCAATGCAGCGTTTCAAGCGGATGCAAAGTTTGCAGAAGTTCGCCGCTGTCCATTCCTCTGTCTACAACCACTTCAACCAGAAAAGATCGCTCACCAGCCGAGACACATTCAAGCTGACACGCACCGCTGCTCTCGCCGAGTGGCGCGAACTCGGTGCGGCATAAAAGGCAGCAATACAGGCCTAGCTGAGACTGGTTCGAATTCGTCTGACAGTACCTAAACCCTACTTGTGAAGGCCGACGGAGAAAGGCCTTCCCACCTTGAGAATGCCTCTGAAAAACTCTGCCGATGCTCGAAGCCAAGTATTTCGGCAGTTTCAACTATGTCTTTTCCAGCCACTAGGAGGCGCTTTGATGCAAGGTGCCGCTCAGTCTGAACGATTTCACGAAAAGAAGTTCCTTCAGACTTCAAACGAAGTTGAAGCGTCCGCTCGTGTAATTGCAGTGCTCCACAGGTGTTGACTAGAGACCATGGCGCAACTCCGAATGAAGCACGAACTAGGCCTGCGACAATGTCCTTCGTCAGTGGTTTTTCGCAAGCCTTTATGGATTCATCGGCCAAATAGCGCGAAAACACTTCGGCTCTCAGTGCATCCATTTTGGACATCTGCGACTTGAGTGCTTCTTCGTCGAACGAAATGTACCCTTGGGTGGAAGCCCTAACGCGACTGATAGCGGAGTTGAACAGAACGTGCGTCGAACAGCCATTAGGGTAGGAAACATCAATGTCCGGATCGGTGCGATTGTTTGCAAGGCAGACAACGTTGGCCAATAGAGTTATTGTGTATTGAACATCTTTGGCGCCTTCAAAAGCTTCAAAAGGATTGAAATACCAGATATGGCAACGCTTTTTGTAGGTTCTGATTACTAACTCTGAATCGCTCTGATAGTACAACAGCGCAGACTTGGCGATCTGCAAAGCGTCCCACAAGGTATCAGCGGAAACGATTGCGCGACCAAATACGCCCAAATCTTCCACTTTCTGAACATAGCCTGCTCGGGCAAAGAAATCATCATCGCCAGCGAACCGAGTTATTTCCTTCATGCCCTCTAGGTAGTTGGAAACGTCAACAATCTCCTCTGGCTCCGTTGGCAGGTTGAAAGAATGCAGCGTTTTTTGAAACATCCGAGCGTTGTCAGTAAGCAAGGAGATTGGACCATGGAATGAGCCCGCTCTAATCGTGAATTCGTTGACCTTTTCACTCATACACTGTGCTCGGACAGTGATTCATTATGTGCTTCGGCGTGTTTAGCGAATCTCTTCATATAACTTCTTATATATGAATGCTTCCCGTCGTTGACAGGCTAACACACGTTTTTCGTGAATATGAATGTTGCTTTTGCAGCCTTGATTCGTATTTGCCGACAGATTGTAGGGCAAACACGGCTAACCAATGGGGTCATCGTGGGAATGAACTTTGATCGCGATGTCACCAGTCTGTCGATTGATGCGTTGGTTTCGAATTTTTCAGGAGAGCACATGAAACATAATTTGGGCATAACAAAGTCAGCGATATTGGGTGCATTGTCGGTCGCTGTCCTCGTGGTTGGCACACCAGTTTCTGCACAAGACAAACCAAACATTCTAGTGATTTGGGGAGACGATATTGGGCAATCCAACATATCCGCTTACACTAGGGGATTAATGGGCTACGAAACGCCCAATATCGACCGGGTTGCTGATGAAGGCATGATGTTCACCGACTACTATGGTGAGCAGTCCTGTACAGCTGGTCGGGCTTCTTACATTATGGGACAGTCTGTCTATAGAACCGGCTTGTCCAAGGTAGGCCTCCCGGGCGCAGACTTGGGTATGAAGGAAGAAGATCCCACGATTGCTGGCCTTCTGAAGCCTTTAGGATACATGACCGGTCAGTTTGGGAAAAATCACCTTGGTGATCAGGACAGCATGCTTCCCACAAACCACGGTTTTGATGAGTTTTTCGGAAACCTGTACCATTTGAATGCGGAAGAAGAGCCAGAAAATCGCGACTATCCCGGCGACGCGGTTTTGGCGGACGGCCAGACCTTCCGTGAGGCATTTGGCCCTCGTGGCGTTATCAAGTCTTCGGCTGATGGGCATGTTGAAGACACGGGACCGTTGACCAAAAAACGGATGGAGACAGTCGACGATGAAACCGTTGCAGCTGCCGTCGACTTTATCAAAAATGCGCACGAACAAGGCAAACCTTTCTACGTTTGGTGGAACGGCACACGGATGCACTTCCGTACACATGTGAAAGACGAATTGTTCGGGATCTCGGGGCAAGATGAGTATGGCGATGGCATGGTGGAACATGACATGCATGTCGGTCAGCTATTGGATGTGCTTGACGAACTGGGCATTGCTGACAACACCATTGTTCATTATTCGACTGATAATGGCCCCCACAAGAATACATGGCCAGATGCTGGCACCAACCCGTTCTACAGTGAAAAGAACACCAACTGGGAAGGTGGATGGCGCGTGCCCTCGCTCGTGCGTTGGCCTGGGAAAATAGAACCTGACTCTGTCTCAAACGAAATCATGCACCACATGGATTGGTTGCCGACGTTGTTGGCAGCAGCGGGCAATGAGACCATCAAGGAAGATTTGAAAGCAGGTGGCGTTCAAGCCATTGGTCGCGAATATAAAGTGCATCTGGATGGCTACAACTTCTTGCCCGTTCTTACTGGTGAAACAAAAGACGGCCCGCGACATGAGATTTTCTATTTCGCGGATACCGGAGAATTAACAGCCTTGCGCTATGACGATTGGAAACTGATTTTCCTTGAGCAAAAAGCTGTTTCGACATTGCGTGCCTGGATCGAACCTTGGACCCCACTTCGCGTCCCTTTGATCACCAACCTTCGGCGTGATCCATTCGAACAGGCGCATCTAACATCCAATACTTACTACGACTGGATGATTGATCGGATCTATTTCCTGGTGCCCGCACAAAAGTATGTAGGCCAGTTCCTGGCTACATTCCAGGAGTTCCCACCGCGTCAGAAGCCAGCCAGCTTTTCAATCGATCAGGTCATGGAGCTGATGACGGCAAACAACGGAAGTAAGTAGTTTCGAGCTCGGTAAACTTAATTCATGCGCGGTGTTGAGAGAGAACCGCGCATGGAGTTCAAAAATGAAACATCGTCAGGGTATCGCGTCAGGACGTACATTCTTTTGTGTGTCATTGCGCTGCAAAAAACAATTTTCAACTAGGGAGAGATACGATGAGTGATTTGGTCATTATTGTCTTCGAGGGCCGTCATACAGCAGACGAAGCACTTTTGCGTCTGCAAAAAATGAGCCTGGATTGGGAAGTCGATCTCGACGAGGTCGTGGTAATGACCCGCGATAAGAACGGCGTAGTGCGGACCCGGAATTCCGATACTCTTACAGCAACGGGTTTCGTCGGAGGCACTTCTCTTGGAGCACTGACCGGCACGTTGATCGGTGCCATGGTCGGTAACCCTGCTGCCGGGTTTATTGCAGGTTCGGCTGTTGGTGCTGGCTCTGGGACACTCGCAGGAATGCTGGATCAAGCAGACGAAGAGGACGCATTGGCAGCTCGCGTCGGCTCAAAGATGGGCCCTGACTCATCGGCTCTGGCCGTTATCGGGTGGTCAAACCGACCTACGAAGTTGTTGGGCGAATTGGAGGGCATGAAGGGCGAGGTTATCGAGACATCATTGTCTGTCAGTGATGAAAAAGAGCTTCGTGCCGCTTTGTCCGGAAACTGACCAGTTTGTTTTGGGGGCGGGCTGCTTGATCACCCGGCGACCTGAATTCAATTTTCACATTGTCGAGACGGGATCAGTAATATGAAAAAAGTTCTGAGAACAACGGCTCTCTTGTGTGCTTTGGCAATTGGAGACCCAATGTATGCGCTCGCACAGTCCACACCTCATGTGGCTGGCGGTGTTGTTGTCGAGTACAACAATCTTGATGTCGCCTTAGTCGCTTCCGGTTGGAGCGTAGTCGAGCTTTTACGCGGTGATGTTTACAATGCTGGTGGCGACTTTGTGGGATATGTCCATGATGCGCTCGTCTTGCCGGATGGTGATACGACCTTTGTGATCGTCAACGTCGCCGGCTTCCTGAACATCGGTGAAAAGTTGATCGCGCTGCCAGCGGTCGCCTTCGAGATCAACGCGGATGGCGATCTGGTTTTGCCCAATGCGACCAAGGAAAATCTGAAAAGCCTGCCGCGCTTTCACTACGCTCGAAACTAAACGGAAGGTCGCACTCGACAGGCTTTGACCTGCTTGAGGGCGCCTAAACGCAAAAGCAGTCGCCAGTGTTTGAAAATGCAATCGACCAAGGGAAAGATACAATGAGCATGGGAAACTCAGACAACGATCTGCAAAAATACTGGGGCTGGTTTCTTGGACTCGGGATTGTGTTGGCTATCGGGGGTGTATTCGCATTTTTTGCACCTTTTTTGGTATCATTGGCCATTGAATTTGCTGTGGGATTTGTTTTCGCAGTAGGTGGCTTCGTGGTGCTAGTGCAGGTTTTCACAACCAAAGATGGCTGGAATGCAAGGCTCATCTATTCCATCTTGGGGGGCTTCAATCTGATTGCCGGGTTGTTGCTGATATTTCGCCCTCTTGAAGGGCTCATGGCGCTTACATTGGTCTTGATTGTTGCAATTTTTGTGAATGGCTTGATGCGGATTGCAGTGGGCGTGATGGCGCGACCGGATCAAGGTTCTGGCTGGGTCATTTCCGTTGGTTGTGTGTCCGTGCTGGCATCGGGATATCTGTTAGCGAAGTACCCCGAGGTGAGCGTGATGCTGTTGGGGATCGTTGCAGGCGTATCGCTGATCGGTGAGGGCGCAGGATATATCCGCTTTGCCAATGGCCTAAGGAACGACGTGTCGGTCGCGGTCTGAAAAAACGACCCAAAACTGCGGCAAACGTTGGGTAAACACAAATTCTACTGTTATAAAAAGGACGAAATACGTGATCGAGCCGAAAACTTTTCCCCTGCTAATCAAATGGTTGGTTGTTGGAGGCAGCTTGGTCGTTCCGTCTGTCTCAAGCGCTCAAGGCAAGCCTCGACTGGTTCTTCAAATAACTGTTGATCAGTTGCGTGGAGACCTAATCGACAGATTCAGTATCCACATAGGAGAGGGCGGCTTTCGCTATTTGTTGGATCATGGCGTCAATTTTACAAATGCTCATCACCGCCATGCCAACACTGAAACAATTGTCGGGCACACGACGCTCGCGACCGGCACGGACCCTGCTATCCATGGTATGGTAGCCAACCTGTGGTTTGATCGAAAAACTGGCAAGCCTTTCTATAACGTGCAGGATCCGGACTTTCCTTTGGTCGGGGCTACCGGAGTCGATGCGGAGAACGAAATCGATCCGACCCAACGAGCAGCCACAACTGACGGTCGGTCTCCCCGCAATATCATCAGTTCAACTATCTCCGATGAAATTGGCCTGCACTTTGGGCCGACTTCAAAAGTGTTTGGTGTGTCCGTCAAGGATCGCGGTGCAATTGCAATGGCAGGTCACGCTGGTGACGCCTACTGGTTCTCAAAGTCAGAAGGCCGGTTTGTTACAAGCACGTTCTATCGCGACGCCTATCCCGGTTGGATTGAGGATTGGAACTCAAAAGGCCTTGTCGCATCATATGCCAATCGATCTTGGACTCTTCTGGGAGACGTTGGGAAGTATGCCTTTGCAGACCGCGACGACCAACCGTGGGAAGCCGATATACTTGGGTTTGGCCGAACATTTCCGCATAACTGGGGGGCGGCAGACGGGAAATACTTCACAACGCTTTTAACCCTCAGCCCGGCTGGGGATGAAATAGCTGTAGATTTTGCCAAGGCCCTGTTGGACGCAGAACAACTAGGGCAAGATGACGTTACTGATTATCTGTCAGTCAGCTTGTCATCTACAGATTATGTCGGCCATATATTCGGCCCTTCAAGCTTAGAAGCCGAAGACAATTTCGCGCATCTCGACAGGCAAATCGCTGACCTTTTCACACATTTGGATGCCGTAGTTGGTCTGGAAAATACATTGATCGTTTTGTCGGCAGATCACGGCGCACCGGAACACCCGGAGTTTCTGGCGACCCTAGGCATTGAAGCTGGTTTGTTCAGCTTTGAACGCGTCGATACAGAACCAGGATTTGTGCGTCTTCAAATGGATTTTGGTGAATCCGCTGATCTGGTTCAGAACTTTTCCAACCCCTACGTCTATTTGAACCAAGATCTTATTTCCAAACGTTCTTTAGATCCTTTGGTCGTCGAGCGAGCTGTTGCTGAGGAACTTCAAAAGCTCCCCGGCATTGCCTATGCGGTTGGGAGTTCAGATTTGCGACGCGGGTCGTTTGCAAAAAGCAAGATTAGCGATGCCGTCTTGGCTAACTTTAATCCAGATAGGTCGGGAGATATCTATGTGGTGTTCGAACCGCATTGGTTTGTGGCTGATTTTGACGGGTTGCACGTTGCGTCTGCTCATGGCTCTCCCTGGACATACGACACACACGTTCCCCTGATTTTTACAGGTTCAAATATTGTTCCACAAACCGTCGCACGACGCGTCGAAACTGTGGATGTCGCGCCTACGATTGCGTCTCTTCTGGGCACTAAGCCCCCTTCCGGAGCGGTGGGTGTACCTTTGCCAGAAGCGATGCCCGAGACAAAGGCAGCCCCATGAAATCCTTCTTTAAGCGCTTAGCCCAACTTTCCATTCTGTGCGTCGCCAGCACTCCGGCCTATGCGCAATCTGATGCAGCGCAAGCCAACAATCCTCTGGCTGATATCACAGCGTTCAATATCCAAAACTACTATATCGGTGACTTTACAGGACCAGCTAATGCGACCGGAAATCAATTTGTTCTGCGCTATGCAAAGCCGGTCACTTTAGGCAGCTCAAATTGGCTGATCCGAGCCTCGTTGCCATTCAACTCGTTACCGGTGGGAACAGATGGCCAAACTTTGAGTGGCGTCGGAGATTTTGATGTTTTTGCGGCCTATCAGTTTAATACGGGTAACCCCGGAATTAGTTTTGCGCTTGGTCCGCAAGTGGTCGTGCCAACAGCCTCCGACGACCGCTTGGGAGCCGATCAATGGCAGCTTGGGTTAGCCAACGTTTATTTCAATGCAACTTCGCCCGTCTTTCAGTATGGATATCTTCTGACATGGCGTGGAGGCGTTGGGGATACAAATGGGCGCCCACGTGCCAATTTGGGTGCCTTTCAACCCTTTGTTTTTTACCAACTGGGCAGTGGGTACTACACGGGCGGCGCCCCGATCTGGACCTACAATTTTGTTAATGACAGCTATTCTGTCCCATTGGGCATTCGCCTAGGCAAGGTCACCAAACGCGGCAATACCGTTTACAACTTTTTTGTCGAACCGCAGTACTCGGTTTTCGACAAAGGAATCGGCCTGCCCAAATGGCAAATTTACGCGGCACTTAACATGCAGTTTCAATGAGCATTTAGTGTTTAGAAAAGTTCCTGTCCACTAAGAAATTCCCGCCTAAAATCAACCATCAGGAGTACCAACATGGAAAAATTTATTGCCGTCGTTTTCGAGGATGATGCTGCTGCATTCAAGGGTGAAACCGCACTGCGCGCGCTACATTCCCAAGGAGATCTCGCGGTGTATGCCGCTGCAGTCATCGGGAAAGATCTCGAAGGCAAAGTTGAAGTTAAGAAGGTGGAAGATGAAGGGCCGTTGGGAACGGCACTGGGCCTCGTTCTCGGCGGAATGGTTGGTGTTTTGGCCGGCCCGGTGGCAGTCGCATCCGGAGCTGCAGTCGCCGGATCTGCGGCTGCAGCATCAGTGGCCGCCTCAGGAATAGCTGTCGGATCGATGACAGGTGGATTGTTTGGTGTCTACAGAGATCTTTGGGTTGCGGGAATAGATTCTACGATGCTTGACGAAATCAGCATCGAACTTATTCCTGGTAAATCTTGCTTGGTGGCCTCAGTTGACGAAGTTTGGACATCGCCATTGGATGTCAAAATGAGCGAGGCTGGAGGAGTGGTTTTCCGCAAGCCACGCGCCGATGCAATCGATGAACAATACGCTGCTGAAATGGCGGAACTTAATCGGGAAATTGCAGAGCTAAAAGACGAGTGGAAGCAATCTAACGAAGAAACCAAACAAGCAATCCACGACAAAATCGACGTAACCAAGGCAAAGGCAAGTATAGCCAAAGAAAAAATCTCGCAACGTATCACCGAACTGAACAGCCAAACAGCTGCAAGGCTCGAGGCGATTGACGAGCAAATTGCGGTGGCCAAAGAAAATACAAGGAACAAGTTTGAAAAGCGTAAAGCTGAAATTCAGGCAGACTACAAAAAACGAAAGGCCAAGCTAGATGCGTCAATGTCACTGGCCAAAGAAGCGTTGACCTAATTCTTTTTAGTAAGATGTTTAAACATCCAACCAGCACCGTTTAAAATTGGCGTTGCAGGTAAACCCGAGAGCCGTCTCTCGGCAATTACGTGATACAAAGGGTGAAAGAAATGCCAGATCTGAAGGCCATGATGGCCGAGCTACAACAAAAGAGAGATGAAATTAAACTTCAGTTGAACCTTGGAACAATGGAGGCGGAAGACGAGTGGGATTCACTTGTTTCGGAGTGGGATAGGTTCCTGTCTACATCACAATTTAATCAGTCGGCGGATGAAGTCGGCGAAGCTGCGCGGGAACTTGGTTTGAAAATGAAAGCAGTTTATGACAAGGTTCGGAAATCCGTAGGGTAATAGACAGGAAGTAGCCCAGCCGGTGCCAGATCAACAGCAAACACACGTTTTTAGTCTGGCGTTTTGGCACCGGGTTGTCGTGATCGCCTTTTTTACTATCGCAGGACTGGTCCTGGCGGCTGATGTTCTAGTTCCATTGTCGATTGCTTCCTTGGTTTTCATTCTTCTGACTTCCGCAGTCGACAGGTTATGTCAGATTGAAATTCTCGGGACACGGATCCCTAGATGGTTGGCCCATGTCATTAGCGCTGCTCTTTTAGTGTTGGGATTGCTCGGATTACTGTCAATTCTGACCAGTCAAGCGGGCGCGGTTGCCGATGCGTTGCCTAGATATGAAGCAAGGTTCTCTGAAATCTTGGCCCGAGTGGTCACTCTTGTTGGAGACAAGAACTATCAGGCAGCGCAACAAGCGATCTTAGAGATGGACTTCACCGGCTTCGCTGGCGGAGCAATCGGTTCGGCCGGAAGCTTTTTGAGCGCCTTCTTTCTGATCCTTCTTTATATTCCTTTCATGATGCTGGAACAGGGGCCCATGAGGTTGAAAGTCGCACTGGCAGCGCCAGATGCGGAATCCGCACAAAACTTACACCGCGTGCTGACACGCATTTCAGAAAGCGTGCAGCGATATGTAGGAATCAAAACACTCGTTAGTTTCCTAACGGGTGTCGGTAGCTACGCGATCATGAAGCCCGTGGGATTGGATTTTGCCGAAACCTGGGCCATCCTGGCATTCGTACTGAACTTCATTCCAACGATTGGTTCAATCATCGGGGTAGCGTTGCCCTCGCTCGTTGCTCTTGTGCAGTTTGATACTAACACGCCTTTTCTAATTATTTTGGTGGGCTGTGGGGCGGTTCAGTTCATCATCGGGAATATTCTGGAACCCTCGCTAACCGGAAAATCACTAAACTTGTCGCCTTTGATGGTCATCCTCGCACTGACGTTCTGGACCGCAATCTGGGGTATCCCCGGGGCTCTACTAAGCGTGCCGATTACCGTCTGTACTATGATCGTGTTAGCCAACATCCCATCGACGAAGTCACTCGCAATATTGATGTCGGGCGATGGTAACTTGTTCGACGGTAGTCAAAAAGACAATCCAGTAAGGGAAGTAGCACAGGGCGAAGCCTCTGAAGCTGCACGTCGAAAATCTAAGCTGACGGTATCCAAATCCGAACTAGATACCGAAACAGAAGCAATCCGTCAGGAATTTGAGCAAAACTTAGATAACCGGAGCTAGACGCTTGGGAAATACTGATCGGTATCATCAGGAGGTCACGGAATTGCTGACCCGCGCAGATTGATCGATTGTGTTGGATAGGCCAGTTCTGTTCCTGCCGCGCGCACCGTCTCAAGGATTTTGAGCGAAAGACTTTCATTCACACGGAGGAAATTGTCGTATTCAGGGGTAGTCGTCCACGCGTAAAAAATGATGGTTACGGCGCTTTCTGACAACCCTTCGACATAGACATGTTTCGGTGCCTCCTCAGACAATTCGAAATCTCCACAGGCCGACAAATGTTCCCGTAACGTATCACGCACCTGAAGGACCTGAGCCTCGGTACTGTCTAGAAGCAACGGTATGCTAAGCATGACCCTTCGATGTCGGCGGTGTGAATAGTTTAGGACAACTGCGTTGGATAACTCGGAGTTCGGAACATGCCGTGGGATCTGATCGAACCCACGGATTAGGGTGGAACGCAGGTCAATGGATTCGACTGTCCCGACAAACGAACCGTCGATTTGGATCGAGTCCCCAATAGCGAAACGCTTTTCACTCATGTTATTCATGCCTGCCACAAGATTGCGGATCAGGTCCTGCGTCGCGATAGCCAATCCTGCGCCCAGTACTCCAACACCGGTCAGCGCACCGCTGATGTCGACCCTCCAAACTTCTAGCAGTGACGTAATGGCAAACAGCAAGATGCCAAAACGGGCAACGCGCTCCATCCATCCGGCCTCCATCCTGACTTCTCCAAACCGGTCGCTCTGAAGAAGGGATACAAAAGACCCGCTCAGGTTGTACCACCCTGAGAATACTGCGATCACAGCGATTGAGGCCATAACGCGCCTAAAAATGTCACCAGGCATGTTTGGAACATTCAATGTTTCCAGAACCACAAAAACAGCAAAGGTCACAATCAAAACAGATGTGGTCCGCATCAGTTCGTCAGCTACCTTTTCCGAAAGTTCAATGGACAAGCGTCTGAGAAGTGCCCGAAACATTGCCATAAGCCATCGTGCAAGTGGCCGCCTGCCGATGACAACGGCCAAGAGAAAGATCAAAGAGAGAATTACGCTGCTTTGATTTAGTTCGGCCTGCCAGTGGCTGAAACGTTCCTGCATTTCGACAACTGCGCTCATCGACGGAGATTGAGTTTCTTCCAATTGCTGAACTGGCCTCTCTTTTGGATCATGTAGGTCGTAAACTTCTCAAACGACACCCGAAGTTTGCAGGAGGACAGCATCGGAAACTCTGGGAGAATCTTCCAGCTTTTTCTGAAGTATCGGGATAAATTGCTCCTAATTTGTCAAAGCGGCATACGAATGAGAATTCTCTATCGAATTGCAACCCGAGCTCAACAAGAACTGCGTTTCTACGCGCTTGCCCTAGGCGATCCTTTCCTGCGAGTATCGGTTAATCTGGTGGATCTCCACCTGGTGTTGGAACGCCCTTTCAGCAACCGTGAACCAAAGAGGCCCACATGGTGTCCACAATTCTGGTCTTGCTCCTGATCGCCCTCGAAGCCACTGCCATTTGGTTTGCATGGAGAGCGATCTCATCGGCGCGAACCTCTCAGGGTGCAGTGGGTTGGGTCGTTTTTCTGATTACTGCCCCGTATCTTGGCGTTCCGCTTTACCTTTTTTTGGGGCATCACAAGTTCGACCGATACTTAACTGCGCGCCGCGATAGCGAGGAGGTAATTGACGGAATCAAGACGTTTCGCGAGGTCAATGCGCCCGACGTGCCTACGGAGTTTCCGTCCGAAGCGTTGGAAAGGATATCTGAACTCCCCGTGGTCCGGGGCAACAACATGCGAATCCTATTAAACGGGCAGGAAACGTTCGATGCAATCTTTGCCGCTATTGACGCAGCCCAAGATTACATTCTGGTGCAGTTTTATATTGTTCATGATGATGATCTGGGTCGGAAACTGCGGGACCATCTGATCACCGCAGCAAAACGTGCAGTTGCAGTTCGGTTCATGTGCGATCCAGTTGGGAGCGTTAAACTTCCAAACTCCTATCTTAATGATCTCCGTTCAGCCGGTGTACAAGTAGTTGAACCCGCGCAGATGCGCGGAGCTAAAAACCGATTTCAACTCAATTTACGCAATCACCGCAAGACGGTGATCGTCGACGGTACGGTCGGCTTTACCGGCGGATTGAATGTTGGAGACGAATATATGGGGCGCGATCCAAAATTCGGTGATTGGCGCGACACACATGTCGAAATCCGTGGCCCGATCGCCTCGCAATTGCAACTGGTGTTTGTAGAGGATTGGCATTGGGCAACTGAAGAAATCCTGATTTCGGAGATGAACTGGGAGGCTGGTCACATGGAAGAGAACATGTCCGGATTAATCGTCCCAACCGGTCCCGGGGACGAAATGGAAACCGGTGCCTTGTTCTTTTTCACGGCAATCGCGAATGCCAAACGTCGGATTTGGATCGCTTCGCCGTACTTCGTACCCGATACCGATGTGCTCACAGCCTTAAAACACGCTGCGTTGCAAGGGGTGGATGTCCGCATCCTGGTTCCGGACGTCATTGACCATAAGATTCCTTGGCTTGCCGCTTTTGCCTTTTTTGATGAAATCCGCGAAGCCGGAGTACAGGTCTTGAGATATAGTTCCGGTTTCATGCATCAAAAAGTATTGGTTGTTGATGATACTTTGGCCGCGATAGGGACAACGAACATGGATAACCGCTCATTCCGGCTAAATTTTGAAGCAATGGCCGTTTTCTTCGATGCACGCGCCGCCGGGGCTACGGCCGCGATGCTGGAAAAGGATTTCGAACGGTCGTTTAGGCTAGACAAATTGCTTGCTGAACAGCCCCCGCATATCCGGATTGGCGCCCCGATTGCCCGCCTGTTCGCTCCAATTCTTTAGAGATCAAGACCCAGTTGAAGGTAGCGCAAAGCTTAATCTACCCGGTAGAACCGAAATTTCGAACCTCGTGTCCACCATCGGTTCACCGTCAAGGTTTAAGTGGAACGGTGTTTCTGTTTCCAACACCGCATGTTTGAAACGGCTACGTTTTACGAGCCCGGCAATCGGGTCACTCAGGTCGGGGAAATGCCCAAAAGACAGGTTTGCAGGTGGCCACTCGTCCGTGGTCAAAACACCCAGATCGAGCAACCCGTCGAACATGTCAGCCTCTGGAGTTACTTCGAACCCACCACCGGCGAAGCGATTGTTGCCAATTACCAGCGCAGAAACCGACGCCCAGTTATGCTCTGACCCATCCAAAGCAATCATGGCCTGCGTTGGTTTCAGCTCAGAAACTCGCGCCAATCCGGTAAGGGTGTAGGCTAACCCTCCTAGCCGCCTCTTAACTTCTTTGGGAGTTGTCGCGGTAATCATGGCCCCAAAACCGCCACTGGCGACATTCACGAATGGGCGACCGTTGATGGAACCAATATCTATCGACCGGGCTCTTCCGGTTGCGGCCTGCACCAATGATGCAGAAAGATCCGATCCGTCATCACCATAAGACCTGGCAAAGTCGTTAGCAGTGCCCAAAGGCATAAGCCCCAAAACAATGGTTGGTCCCGCATCGCATCGCAATAGGGCGCTGGTAACTGCGTTGAGTGTCCCGTCACCACCTCCTGCAACAAAGCGCGTCACCCCCTTGGCCAAGTGCTTGTGTATCGTTTTTCGCAACTGTTTACCTGACCATGGGATAGCAATCTCCAGACCAAGCTCCTTTTCCAGAGGTCTGACAGCCGAACGTACGTCAGGTCGGGCCGCAGATTTTCGATTGAGGATGAGGAGTGTTTTACAATCCATGTAGCCGGCCTTTTCCTCTCATTTATTCAGGTTCTTGATCACTGCCTTGGCAACCGTTGTGGCCAACCCAGGGTCAAACGCACCTAAAGGATCACGCGCCATTTTCTTTAGTGCGTCCGTGGCAGCTCTGGCTTATGCTGCTGCCATACAAAATTCGGCTTTGGTTGCCATTGTTTTTAGCCCTCCAAATCTGACCAAACATGTGATCGACGGTATGTTTTGCCATCCCACTAGGCCAATATTACTCAAGTAATTCACATTGGCCCTGAGCGGTGTCTACGCGGTGCTTCCTGAGAGCAAAAAAACTCAATGCCAAATTATGCCCCGAATTCAATAAGATTGCTACTCCCGTAGCGCCGCGCAAATAAAACCAGTGGATTTCACTCCACAGAAACCGTGTTGGGTCTTGTCAGAAGAACTTGGGTTGAGGCAGAGCAGGGTGCTCTCGTAGCCTTCGCGCATGATCAAACAGTCGCCATTCAAGTACTTCAAGACCAGTCCAGAGGTCATTCGTCTGGCAGTCATGCTTTACGTTGGGTTCCCATTGTCGCTTCGAAACGTGGAAGACCTATTGCACGAACGGGGAATTGAGGTGAGCCACGAAACCGTCCGATATTGGTGGGGTCTTGTCAGAAGAACTTTGCTTGAGAGGGGTAGGGCGGTTGCGTAGCTTTTGTTCATTACCAGACCTGCCTCATTCAAATACTTCAAAACCAGCCCTGAGATTATCCGCCTTGCGGTGATGCTGTATATTCGGTTTGCACTCTCGCTTCGGAATGTCGAAGATTTACTGCACGAGCGAGGCATCGACGTGAGCCACGAATCTGTCCGATACTGGTGGAATAGGTTCGGCCCGATGTTTGCTGCTGAGATCAGGCGGAAGCGGGTGCAGCAGCTGTGCGCGTTCTCGAAATGGAAGTGGCACGTGGACGAAGTCTTTGTGAAGGTGAATGGCAAGCGACACTATCTGTGGCGGGCAGTTGATCACGAGGGCGAGGTGCTGGAAGCCGTTGTCACCAAACGCCGAAACAAAGCTGCAGCACTGAAATTCCTCAGGAAATTGATGAGGCGGCACGGCAATGCTGAAAAGATCGTCACCGACCGCTTCGCTTCCTACAAGGCTGCTCTAAGAGAATTGGGTGCTCTCGAAAAACAAAGGACGGGCAGGTGGCTCAACAACCGCGTTGAGAATTCGCACCTGCCGTTCCGACGAAGAGAACGCGCCATGCAGCGTTTCAGGCGTATGCGAAGTTTGCAGAAATTCGCCTCCGTCCATTCTTCCGTCTACAACCACTTCAATCAGGAAAGATCGCTAGCCAGCCGAGACACTTTCAAGCTGACGCGCACCGCCGCTCTTGCCGAGTGGCGCGAACTTGGTGCGGCATAAAGGGCAGCTATGCTGGCCTAGCTGAGACTGGTTCGAATTAGTCTGACAGCACCTTTACACCTTCACTACCACCTAAATCACTACGGTTTATGGTGTGTAGAAGGTCCCGCCGATTTTCCAGCCCGTATCCTGCCTTTCAAACTGCACACCTCCAAGGGAGTCTGTGTAGGTGGTGTAGCCAGCCTGAACCCCTTCAGGAGCAACAACGCTGCACGCGGCGTTGCCCGGATTCATTTCGGAAACCGCTGCTACTATGGCTTCAAGTGACACGTTCGAAGAGAGCGCAGAGGCCAACTGGCCTGCCTTCCGAAACGATACCTGCTCGTTCTCAGCAAATTCGATGTCCGGGTCGTTCGACACTTGTTCCCAGCGGACAAATGGATAAGAGAACTCCGCAGCTATGGCCGCGTGATCGTTTTGTGCAATAGATGACTGCAATGCCGTTAACCAAGGTGCAAAACCGTCCTCCGGACCGCAAAGCGCCTTTGGATCGGTCACGCCTAACCAAAGAAACAATTGATAGTCCGCGCCGCAGCATGGCTCGGCCATGCCTATCGTCAAACGACGTTTCCCGTCATCAGAATCCCAGCTGTAGCGCGGCAACCACTTATTCGACAAATCTTCTGCCGGGGTGCCCCGAAGCCGCATTGCGCTGGCCAGAACCTCGTCGAGGGACTGGGAGGAGTCGTCATAGAAAACGATATTGGTAACTGCCCCGTTCGCAGATGTGATGGCTTCTGCATAGCCTTGCATTCCATCGATTGTTGCCTCGGCAAAGGTATCGTTCTCCGAAAGGATTTCGCCAATCCGAAATGGTCCCAAACTCTCGGGAAAAGCATTGTCCGGATGCTGGCCCAACTTGGCTTCTGCAAGAGCCCGGTAAATCGGGCAGTCGGCGTAATATTCGGCAAAAGCACGCAGAACTTTCGCTGACTTCGTGGATTTGACATCGCTCCAGGTTTCACGGGCGGATTGGCAATGTCCCTTTTTCTCACCGACAGTCTCTTCGATTTTTCCGGCATCAGGATCAAGCGCCTGCGCCAAAATCGCATCGCAGGTCTCGGGCGCATTTGTCAGTTTGGCCATTGCGCCGAGAAACCGGTCATCCGCAATATCTGAACGATCTGACCCAAGTAGGCGTTCCACGCAAGTCACGCCCTCGGCCAGCACGGGGGCGGCAGCGAGCAGAAAACTGCAGGCAATCAAAACATTTCTTAACACCAAGACACTCCAGATTTGCGGGCTCTTTCCGGATAAGCGTGCCATGACGCTTTCTTCGGAAGAAACTTGTTGATGCACCGTAACGCGCTGACTAATTTTGGGTAAATCAGGTTTTGAGGCAAGAAGAATGAGCAGAAATCGAACCCGTCTCTTTATTGCCCCGTTGATGGCGATCTTTTGCGCGGCGGGCACGAATGGCGCAAAATCGCAAGAATATGACTTCTCCCTCCACGGATACTTCAACCCGTCTTGCGGTGGTGGCTTTTTTGAAAGTCCCGAGAAGGAAGGGATGCCGTTTCAATTCGATGTGGACCTGTCCATTGATTTGCTTTTGGGAGAACCGGTTGTGCGATCCTCTGCCAACTGGAAGCCTTACGGGTTTGGCGTTTCCTGTATCGAACCTTACAACCAAGACGGATTGGTCCGACTGACAAACCTGCGCCAATACGATCCAGATGGAAAATCCCACCCCTACAACATGACTTTGGTGGGCGAGATTTCCGGCCCCGACGTGCAAGACCAGAC
The DNA here is from genome assembly GCF_059609665.1 of Ruegeria sp. YTSC230. Taxonomy (NCBI): domain Bacteria; kingdom Pseudomonadati; phylum Pseudomonadota; class Alphaproteobacteria; order Rhodobacterales; family Roseobacteraceae; genus Ruegeria; species Ruegeria sp. YTSC230. Next base: position 133,349 of record NZ_JBXWMC010000004.1, read on the forward strand.
ATTCCTGGGCTTCAACCCCGGTGCCCTCAGCGCAAAGGCGGGTGAAACCGGATACAACACCTCTGGATCGCCCAATTGGGACCGCTTGTTTTTCAGAATGCCCAATGGAAGCTATGATTTCTGGAACGAAGATTTGTATCATTATCTCGATGCGGAGGCCGCGCAGGAAATCTTCAAGAGCGGGTTTGCCGTCACCGACCTGACCGTCGCAGAAGTTGATTTTGATCTGTCCGAGGCAAAGTCAAACTTTGGTGCACGCGGGACACAAGCCAACACCCTCAAAGCTGTGGCCAACAGATTGGCCAGTTGGGGACAGGACAGGTTTACACCCTATCCCAAAGAGGTTGCGCAACGCATTGAGAATGCTGCCGCGCTTCCCATTCCCAAAAACGTGGCTGCTTTGCGCGGAACCATTGACGATATCAAAGCTCTGCATCGCCATTTGGTGCGCGGGTCGGGTCAGGAAAATGTGCAAGTCGCCATGAAAGCCGTGCACGCAGATCTGGATACGATCTTGGATGCCGTGGATGACCCCGCCTTGAAAGAAGAGTTCTGGCAGGTTCTCCTTGATCCCGTCACGCAGGCAGCCAATGCCGAGCGTGCTGCCATTGCCGCCGCGATCCAAGTCAGAGCACAGGAGACCACAGAAAAGTCGGAAACAACAACGGTTGTAGAAAACACACCGACCCCGTCGATAGAAACCGAGATCGACTATAAGTATGAAGCTGAGAGCCTGGCCACGGCTCTGGAAACCGTTGCGAAAGACGGAATTTTTGAAACCAGTTGCGGCAAGGCCGGGTACAAAGTTCACGAGTCTGCGGTCGATGGGACGACGGGTGAAAACATGTTTTCCGTTGGCCATACCGCTCCTGTGTGCGAAAGCGGTCAGTATACCGAACGGATGTCGAAGTTTAGCTTCCTTGTTTCGGATATCACGGCCTACGACATTTCGGGTTATGAGCTGAAGATCGAATTCGCCGGATCAGGTGTCACCGAGCAATACTATGCCACTGATTACCGTAAAACCCGAGCAGTGCAGCGCTCTGATTTTGTCGTGCTCCTGAATCTGAAACACAAGCGCGGCATGGAGCGTTTGGTTAAAACACTGGACGAATTGATTGCCTATCGGGCGGAATAGACAATCAAGCGCAGCATTACGTTCTCACCCCGATTATTTTCGAGAGGGTGACGTGTAAATTGTCGTAAGATTGCCCGCCGTCAATCGCCCAGAATCTTCGCGAGCAGTTTTTCGGCGACTTCATCCCCTTTGCTCGCTGCGCGCTGATACCAGTGTATCGCCTGCGCGGGATCGCCACCTTCGTGCAACAAGCGCCCGTATTTGCGCATTGATTTTACATGCCCTTGCTCGGCAGCCAAGCTGAAATAATGGGTGGCTCTGTCAGTGTCGGGGTAAGTGCCTTTCCCGTGGAGATACATCGAGGCCACATTGTGTTGCGCCCATTTGTCTCCTGCGTCTGCCGCGCGCTCGTAGAGCTCCAGCGCTCGTTCATAGTCAGCCGGATAGTCGCCGTAGTCCCCCGAGAGTATCAGGGCAGACCAATACATCGCGTCGGTGTTCTGACTGTATTCGATGGCTTGCCCATACCAGAACAGTGCGGCGGCCAAATCCTGTGGAGCAATTTTCCCCTCACGATAGATATCGCCCAACGCGTCCTGAGAAGACCCATAGCCTGCTTCCGCACTGTGTGTGAAAAGTTCCACAGCACGTTCGGGATCGTCGTCGATAATCGTATAGGCAAGGTTCAACTGCGCCATCGGAAATCCGGTATCGGCTGCTTTTTCCAACCAAAGGAGAGACAAGTCCTGGTCCTTTTTGACACCCTGACCATTTTCGTAAGCTGCAGACAAAGTGGTAGCCCCGAGGGCGCTGCCGTTTTCGGCGGCCATTCGGGCATGTTTGGCGGCAGCCTCATAGTTCTTGGCTTTCCGAAGAACGCGGGCGTATGCCGCTCGGACCTCTGGATTTGGCCGCCCAACAGATTGCACGGCCCGACCGCATACTTCCAAGGCGGGCTCGACCATGATGTCGCCAAAGCGCACGCCCAGAAAATCCTCATGCTGTAGTGGCACGCTCGCCATGGTCAGGCATGTTTCATCATCCAGCGTCAGCTCACCTTGCGCAGTTTCCTCCGAGCCTGCTTCAGGGTTGGACCCGCCTGGGGCAAGCCGGTTGATTTTTTCCTGAGCAAGCCCCGCATAGATCGGACACCCCGAAAAGATCTTTGCAAAACTTCTGAGCGCGTCGACCGAACCGCTGTCCTTTATGTCAGGCCAAATAGAGCGTGCTTCTGAGCAATCGTCCTGTGCCACCGCTGTGCTCGAAAGAAAGGTACAAGACAAAACCAGAATCAAATGAAATCGCAAAGCAGGCCTACCCCTATCGTCAAAGCTCGGTTGCTCCATTTTTGAAACTGTACGCAAGTTTCGACAGGCTTCAAAAAGGAACTGAGATTTTTCTTGCACATTATGTCCGACGCGCTTCAGTCGCAAGTTTTTGCACTGAACCGGAAATCTTGCGCATTCAATCGCAATATCTCAACTTCACCAAACTCGTCGTGTTTGTGTGACGGTCTTGTCAGAAGCCGTCTCCGAGCCAATGCGAACCAAAGGCTGCATTGTCCGCACAGCGGTCTTTCAGGCCGAGCGCGGCGAAAGACAGCTCAGAGCCCAATGCAGTCTTTGTTTAGTGTTGGCCAATTCTATAATTGCGCAGGGTTCCACATTTCACTGTTGAATTAGGTCCATCCGACTGCGACAGTTTCTTATGCAACGCCGACTTACCACCATCGTAGCCGCCGATTTGGCGGAATACTCTCGTTTGATGGCTATCGATGAAGAAGGCGTCATCCAGCGATTGCGCGCAACACGGAGTGACGTGATTGACCCGGCGGTGGCCGAAGCCAATGGGCGGATCATCAAGACTATGGGTGATGGCATCTTGGTCGAATATCCCTCGCCGGTCGAAGCGGTCCGCTCGGTGATTTCAGTCCAAGAACAGATGGTGGAGCGTGAAACCGGCTCCGCTGACCAGCGCCTGCGCTTTCGCGTAGGCATAAATGTCGGTGACGTTGTCGAAGACGGTGATGACATCCTCGGTGACGGCGTCAACGTGGCGGCACGGTTAGAAAGCCTCGCTCCGCCGGGCGGTATTTGCATCTCGCGCAGCGTCCATGACCAACTTCGTGGCAAGATTGATGTCCCGATGACAGAGCTTGGCCAGCAAATGGTCAAGAACATCCCCGAACCGGTCGAGGTTTGGCGGGTCGAAATCAATGGCGTCAATGCGCCGGTGCAGGAAGAAAAAACCGAACGCCCCTCGATCGCCGTTCTGCCATTCGACAACATGTCTTCGGATCCCGAACAGGAGTTTTTTGCCGACGGGATCGTCGAGGACGTGATTACCGAACTCAGCCGGTTCCGAAACCTATTTGTTATCGCCCGCAACTCGACCTTTGTTTACAAGGGCACCGCGACCGATATCAGGCAGGTCGCGCGCGAATTGGGCGTGCGCTATGTCGTCGAAGGCTCCGTACGGCGTGGCGGCGACCGGGTGCGCCTGACCGCCCAGTTGATCGAGGCGGAAACTGGATCCCATGTCTGGGCCGATAAATGGGACCGCACTCTGGACGATCTGTTTTCTGTCCAGGACGAGCTGACAGCTGCCATCGTCACAGCTGTCGAACCCGAACTGGGTGCCCATGAACGCACTTTGGCGCGCAAGAAACCCTCTGAGAGCCTAACAGCATGGGAGTTATGCCAAAGAGGGATTTCCGAACAGATGAAATTCACCCCCGAGGCGATAGACATTGCGGATACCTTTTTCCGGAAAGCAATTGAGATCGACAGTACCTTTGCCGATCCGCATGTGATGTTAGCGCGCAACGGGTGGGTGCGCCTTGGATCCGGGTGGAGCAAGAATCCCGCGTCGGAACTCAAAAACGCGATGGGCAGTGTGAAACGCGGATTGGAGTTGGACGACCGACAGGAAATGGCGCATCTGGTTCTGGGTGTCTTGCTGGCAATCGCCGGAGAGCCGCGCGATGGATCGGTATCAGTGAACCATGCCCTTGCGCTTAATCCAAACAACGTTCAGTGCCACTATGCGATGTGCATGGTAAACCTATTCGATAACGCCATAGATGGGAACCTCATGCACAGCAGCGGCCAGGAATGCCTCAAGCTGAACCCCAAGGATCCGCGCGCCACAATGTACCATTTCTTTTCCGCCTTAGGACGCTGGGTCAAAAACGGGCTGGTCCCTGATGACGCCTATATTGCAGAGATGGAGGCGGCGTGCAGGTACACAAATGCGCCTTGGTTCGTATTTATGATCTGCGCCGTGGGATGTGTGCGAATGGGGTTTACAGACCGGGCAACGAAACACCTATCAGCTGCGCTTCAGCGACGGCCGGAACTGACGAAAGAAAATTACAGACACGCATTTCTACAGCCAAGCTGGCCGGATTTTTACGAGAACGACCTCGATGCGCTTGAGACACTTGTCGAACTAGGATTGCCTCGCGACTGAACGGTGGCTTAGTCCGCGTCCTTCCTGTCTGACCGAACGGCAGTGAAAGTGCAGTTCTGGGTTAGGCATAATTACGTCGACCAATGGCCGCTTCGACGAAACTGGCTGCAACGCGGCGAGCCGTCTGCAGCACCTGCGAACGAGTGCTGCGTCAGCGAAGGCTGAAAACCCAACGACGGCAAAGTCCGCACAGCGGTTGTTGATGCGCTGCGTAGCGAACGACCGCTCCGAGCCCAAAGTGACCTTAAGAAATACGTCGACTTTGAGAGCACGTGACTGAGAAGAAAAGGACCGGCGCAAACGCGCCGGTCAGTCCAACAGGGAGGTTGCAGAGTTGACCTCTACATCGTGAAGTCATCACAGGGATTTGGCGTCAGTTGGACCTCATTTTGGATTATTGTGCGGTTGTGGCTTCTTTGCCGACACGTCAATCTAGTGAACTTCAAATGAATGGCAGCTCTTGGAGGCGCGAGAGCGATCAGCCTGCCGCTGTCTGAGGTTGTTTATTCGAAAAAAATCGAAAAAATTTTCGGAAGGAGTGACGGGCTGTGGGTAGGCCCAGCTCCACTGGCCCCGGTCTTTTTATCGGGATGGGGGGGTATATTCGGGATTTTCCCTGGCCCGACAAAACCCAGCCCCGAGGCCTACACTCTACGAACGACGAAGCCTCACTTCATGCTGGTGCCAGGTCGATCTCTTTGTGTATCCTGATCGCCGTTGGCTTCGGGTTTCGCGGGTTGGATGAGGCAGGCCACGTCGCGTGTATTCTCATTACGCCAGCGGCGCAGTAGCACTTTACGCCATCTCGCTGGATACACTCGTGGTAGTCTGCCCCGACATATGTCCGGTCACGGCGCTTGCCTTCTCGAATGCGGATCAGGAGAACAGGTTGCAGGTCGTAGTGCCAGCGGGTGTCACAGGCCGCACAGGCATGGATGTCCTTGCCGAGGCTACCGAACACCCGTCTGGCGACCTCCACGGCGTCGGGATCACCGTCCAGAAATTCGAATATGAGGCGCGTCGCCTCAATGGTGACGACACCGGGCTTGCGGGCCTGTGCGGCTCGCTTCCTGCGCTCGTGCCGGTTCATGTCAAAAGACTGGAGAGGAAGGAAAGTGAGGAAGGAATGGATATTTTTTATATTTATGACGTGCGCGGTGCGTCAGTATGTATATAAACCCCCTGTCATACAGGGGTATGAAGTGCGCTCTCGCGTATTACAAAAATATATATATTCATTCCTTCTTTTCCCTCCGCTCAAAACTCGTCAGGAACGCCCAAAAATGCATTTAACTTTTTGATTTGTTTTGGTAGTTCCGAAAAGATGCTCTTTTGGTCGCTGTTCGAACCTTCCGGCTCTCCAAAGTCTGCTATCTCTGCCAAGGCGTTCCAGAACGCCTTGAAGCCGTGGTCCGAGTACCGCTCACCGGCGTGGCTCAGGGTCCACTTCTGGTAGGCGTCTCGGACCTTTTTCCGAGAAATTCGGATTGGTTCCTTCCGCCAATCGGGGACCTTACCGCCAAATCCGCCCTCAAAGCCGTACCCTTCTAAGGGGAATTCTCCGCTGTGGACGACTTCCATCCACCATCTGTGGACGCCTTTGAGAGACCGTTCTTTTTGGCTGATGGTTTCCGCTGTCAGGGGGCGGTCGCGTTCCGGGTTCCAGTCCGAAACGTCACGGTTCAGCATCTTTTGCAGGAAGTGTGCCGCGCCGTCGCCTTCAATATGATCTGAGAGGTGTTCAAAGTAGTCATAATCGCGCTTGCGGCCATCGCTAGTCCGACCAACCACAACGCGACGGTCATCATGCTCCACGTGGACGGCGTGACTTTCGTTCGTGGCGGCGATGATGCCCAGATATGAGGGTGTGGTCTCACCGTCGAGGCCCTTGGCCTCAAGCAGCATCGTCTTTGCCGTGATGCGCCGTTTCATTTTCTGGTTGGCCTTCTTGTCGCCTACAAAGAAGCACTCATCGGCGAACACGTAGCAGGCGCTCATAAGGTGCTTGTTGAACTTCCCAAGCAGGTGACCGCTTTCTTCGATCACCACGGCGTGTTGGTTAAAAATGCGCTGTGCCAGGAGGTCGTCAAAAATGATGCCTTTACCCGTGCCCTGACCGCCGAGGAAGGCAGGCATAACGCCATCACGCGCGCCGGGTCTTGGATTTTGGCGGCGATAAAATTCAGGGTGTATTCGTACAGTGCGTCGTCGCCGTTGCAGATCACGTCGCGGATGTGATTGAGGATTGGGTCGCACGGCCCCTCTTTCGGCTCGACTCCCCAACCCATCCACAGGTTCAGAAAATCGTCAGGAACCTCGCCCCTGGGCATCATGACTGTGCCCTTGTACTGGCGTCGGTCGGGTGATGCCATCCAAAGTGGACCGGCAGGCACCAAACCCTCGGCGGTCGCAACGGTGATGTTTTCGACCAGAGCCAAGAAATCCGTCTTGGTGAGCAACGAAAGAACCTTGCGCATTTTCATGTCGCCGGTCGCGTTCTTCTTAAGCCTTATCGGCTGCTCAACCCAATGGCCGACGCGGAACTTGCTACCGATGATCAAAACGAAGAATTCTTCGTTGAGAAGGTCTGTGGCCTGTTGCGCGGCGTCCTGTCGTTCGCCTGCGTCGCGCTGCTTAATCATTCGCTTGAGCGACTTTTCGAGGTTTTTCTTAGTCATTCGAACATCCGCGTTTGCGCAGTCGTCCAACAGCGCAGTAAGCGCGTCGTCATGTTCCAGCCAGTCCATCTCTGCGATTTCCGCGAGACGCCTTTTGATGTCGTCTCTGTTCATTTCAGTCTGGTCTCCATCATGCGGGCGATTCTCGCCTCCCGGGTGTCTTGATCGCGTCTCGGGAGCTTTCTGAGCGCGTCGAACCGGCGGGCGAACACGTCCCGGTATTCCGCGTCAGTGCCAAGGATGTACTTGCGCACCTTCCCGTGCGCGTGGGACGTGAGGCGTCGGCCATAAGCAAAGATCATGCCGGTGATGGCACCGCCCCGGTAATCGGGTTCCAGCGGGTCGTGGGTCTTGGCTTTGTCGTAGGCGCTGGGGTGTATCAGGACATCACCCACGGTCACGAGTTGCCCGTCGGACAGGTGCAGCACGAAATCCGACCCAAGGACCGTGTGTTCCGTCTCAATCATGTCCAGCAGATCCTTGCGCCGCCCGCGCTGCGTGGCGTCGGTCACATGCGCGGCGACGGCCCGTGGCGTAGCCGCGACGCCCAGCGCCGTGTGCGCCTCCACCTCAAGCCGTTCGTTTGCCCAGACTTCGCGCTGGGCGTGTGCCCCGTCGCGGGTCCGCGCTATCTCGCGCGCGACGCGCTCCGCGTACTCACGCTCCTCATCGGATGTCAGGTCTGGAAAGACACGTCGCGTATCGGCCAGGGCCAGCCCCTCGCTAATCAGGAAGGCGTCAGGACGGCGTTGCTCCAAGCCCTCGCCACATACGGCCCCACTGGCGTAGTCCAGCCGTGAGGGCTGGTACATGCAAGGATCAAGCGTGGCACGGATCAGTTGCGCGCCACTGGCTGAGATGAGGATGTAGCCGAACCCGTTCAGCCAGAGGCGCTTGAGCAGTACATCTGCGGCGCGAGGTATGTCCGTGCCGTCCTCAACACCCATGTACAGGCGTTGACCTTTAAGCCCGACCACCTCGCAATCGAAACCGGTATCGAAAATGTAGGAGGACGATGAGCAGCCCCACAGCACGTCGTGCTCGGCATATCCCGGCACGGCGGTCACGACCTGTCGCCACAACTCGTCACGGCTCAGGGCCGTGCGGTCAGTTCGTGGGTCGTAGTCCGCGGCAAGGATGGCTGGACCCTCGGGCCATGTGAAATGGTCCTCGCTGCGAGCGATGGTGCCGGGTGTTACCCGTTCCTTAGTGACCAGCGGCACACCATCGTCGGGCGTGTCGATTGTCGGGATGCCGTAGGTCAGCACATCACGCCCAGCGCGTAGCTCAGTGTTCAGTACCGTGGCAAAATCCGTCATGTCGGTGGCCTCGTCCACGAACGCCCGCCCCGCGCTGAGCCAGCCAACGGTTTCCTTAAGCAGTTCGTCGTCAGCTCCCAAGCGGTAGTGTTTGCCACCCGCCATTGGGTTGGTCAGTTCAATCCGCGTGTAGCGGAGCGGCGGGGTGTTCGGATCACAAGCCATTTCGTCGCTTTCCTTCATCTTGCACCCACAGAAGTTTGTGTTGCGGGCAATTCATCGTTTTCCTGCGTGTTTCGGCGGCTCGGGCAGAGGCGGTCACTGTTCGCGTCACTGATGCCCCTCCGAAACAGCACTTATTTCCCTCACGCTCGCTGGTTCGGGAGCGCCAGAGCCTCGCCCAGCGCCTTGTCAGCCGCGCGCACCAAGTCACGCGCCTCAGCGAGCTGTGGTGCCCGCTCCATCGCCTCCAACCCATCTCGGATGTCGTGCCTTGCATTGCGGATGTGTCGGGTTCCCTTGCTTGCGGCATCCGCCACCGCTGAGAACGTGCGTGGCCGTGCGGTGGCCTGTGTCTGCGTCCTGACTTTCATGTGAAAATTTCCTTTAGGGTCCGTTCGAGGGCTATGAGTTGCTGCTCGGGTTTTCTGGGTGATCGGGAGGCGACATCGGCACGGTCGCCTTTTTCGAAACGCCAACCCTTGGTCCCGTTGGTTAGGTCGCACTCGAATAGGTCAGCCAGCGCCCGCAGCGCGCGTCTGTAGCGGTGGTTACTCATGGCTGAGCCCTCCGACGCCGACGACGCCGAGGGGGTTCGGTGGGTGCCTGCTCGCGGATGTGCCGCCCACGGGCGACACGCTCGGCGATGCGCTCACTGGCCTTGGATAGGGCCTTCTCAATTCGGGTCAGTTCACCCTCGGGGTCGCCGGGGTCATGCTTGACCGTGAGCGTCAGGTCGCCGCGCTTGATCTTGTATCGACCGGGCGAGTGAACAAGGGTCGCGCGGTGCTGATGAACCAGAGCCCGCAGGCGTATCAGGAATTTGTGTTTGCGATGGGTTTCTGTGGACCGCATTACAGCCTCCGCTTGGTCGTTGGCCGGGGATGCGCTAAGCTTTGACCGTCAATTCTAATGAAAGGGATTGGCGGTACGTCGAGAAGCGTTGCCCCCGATTGGGGCGGCGCTTTTTCTCTGTCAGTTGGCACCATCGGCTTGCCTCCCCTTCACATCGGTGAGCGGTCGGAGGGTGATCGGAGGCATGGTCAGGCCGTTCCGGCGGGCCACGTCGCGCAACCCCTGCACCTCACTCTCGCTGTGGACGACAAGCGCACATTTGAGCATGTTGGCGGCACGGATACGGTCGGCTAGGTCCAGCTCACGCGGCATCGTCTCGCTCCTTTGGCTGGATGCGGTTCCGTTCCTTGAAGGCGTCGATGCTGGCGCGGTCGATGCGCGTGACGCGCCCGTTCGAGTAGCCGGTCAACTCGCCGCTACTGAGCCAGCGCCAGACGGTCGAGGACGACACCTGCAACTCGCGACAGGTTTCCTTGACGGACAGGTCCGAGGATTGATTTGGGGTAGGGACCGGGGCGCTCATGCTGCGTCTCCTGCCACCTTAGCCAGAAGGGCAGGGTCGGGCACGTAGGCGTTGTTCGCCTTGTACTCATCTAGTGAGGTTCGTGTGATGCGCTCTTGCTTGCCTACGAAGTAAGTAGACAGTTGCCCGGACGCTATCAGCTTGCCGACCGCATTACGCGAGACGTTCATCTCAGTGCATGCCTCGGCGATAGTCAGGTCAGGCTCTCTAGCCATGTGTCACCCCATTAATTAGGTCGTGACACTTGGCTAACAGGGGGTGTTCCAGATGGACGAATTCGTAACTCAGTTACGCGCAAACTATCTTTTTAGCGGTCCATTTTTCTTGAATTCCGCCCGTATCCAGCGGGCTATGCTGCCCTCGGAAGGTAGTTTCGCCACCTCATCCGCAGTCCGTTCTAACGACATCTCATCATAAACCCGTTCCGCGAGGTGTTTCGCCGAACCTGCCATGTTTGGGCTGCGTTCAACTATCGCCATCGCTCGCCTAATCACCTCGTCATGGTGAGGACGACGACCGGGGCGGGCGTTCTTACCGCGCGCGCTGTTGCGCTCTCTCAGGACGCTTTGCACTGCCGTGTAAGCCGATTCTGCCTCTATGTGATCCTCTCGGGGGTCAGGCCCGTCTAGGTTCAGCAGGCGCAATTTGATGAAGTCCAGCGCACTCACTTTACCCGGTGGCAGCGCCGCCACCCGCTCGGCTTCTTCGCGGCTCACTTTCAGGCGGCGCATGATCGTGGCCGTGGTATCGACGCGCTGGGCGTCGGCGAACGGGTTGGGTTTCGGCTTGGTCATGCCCGTCCCTCCGACAACTGCACCACGTTCTCAGCGGAGAGCCCGTCGAGGAAGTCCGCCCATTTCTGCCACCATTCGGCGGCGGGCTGGTTCAACTCGGATAGCTGATAATGCGCGTCCGCCTCGCTGGTGTCAGGGCTATGTGCGGACAGGCGGTCGCGGATGTCCTTGCCGCCACCGTTTTCGGCAACCCAACTAAGCAGCGCCTTACGGTTGGCGTGGCTGGTGTAGTCGGTGGGCAGGCTCAACTCGTCGCGCTGCCGCGCCCAATTCAACGAGACTGTCTTGCGGCCACGACGACCGAACACACGACCCTCTCGCGTGGGTTGGCTGCGCAGCAACTCGACCGCCTGTGCCGAGAGCATGACCAGATGTTCTTTCTTGGCTTTCATGCGCTGGGCGGGAATGGTCCAGCGCCCATGTTCAAGGTCAATCTCCGACCACTCAGCGCCCAGCGCCTCGCTGATGCGGGTGCCCGTCAGCAGTTGCAGGCGCATGATGTCCCGGTCGATGTCTTGCAGTTCGTCAAGGCCCCGGACCATCGTGCGCAGTTCGGACATGGACGGGCGGTAGTCCTTGATCTGTGATTTCGGGGTCTTATCCAACTGCGGGACCGGTACGCCTGCGGGTATCATTTTCTTCTCGCTGGCCCACTTGAACATGCTTGCCATCGCCATGCGGATGTTGTGCGCCGCACCGGGCTTGTCATCTATCAGGTGGGTAAACGTCGCGTTCAGGGCCTCCACGTCCAGCGCGCCGAGGCGCATGCCGCCATGGTTGGGCAGGACGTTCTTGGTGAGGATGTTCTCCGACCGCCGCCACGACTTTGTGCCGCGCGTCTGCATGGCTGTGATGTAAGCCTCGGTCAGTTCGTCCAGCGTCGTTTCAGACCGCTTGTCGGCGACCTTGGTGACGGGCTGCGCCCACGCCTCTCGTGCCTCGGCAAGGCTCATGGCGGGGTAGTGCCCGAGGGTGATTTGTCGCTGCCGCTTGCCTTTCTGGGTGCGGTAAATCCAACGCTTGCCCCGTGTGGTGGCTACAAGCGTAAGGCCCGCGTATTGCGGGTCCGAGAGACGCCGACCGGGTTTCAGGCGGCGGCAGGCCAGATCAGTCAATTCCTTGGCAGCGGTTCCGTTCGCCTGTTCGAGGGCAAACGCAACACTGGCGCGCAGTTCCTTGCGGATGCCCGTGTCGAGTGCAGCCTGCATCAGGTCAGCAACAACCTCGCGGGGGTCGCGATCGTCCTGATCCACGAGACTTGCAACTGAGGTCAGAAAGTCAGATGTGTTCTTTGTCATGGTCGTGTCCTTATGCAGTTCGGTCGTGTCAGTCGGGCGGGTGTTGGCGCACCCCCCCGACACCTTGGATTTAGCAACGCCATCGCACCGCTACCAGCCCCTCGTCACTGATGCGTCACTGTTGTGGCATGATATCCACGCGGGTTGAGTGGGTCTGACAGGGGCAGTGAAACGGTTTGGCGATACAAGCAAACGCCTGTTTTTTAAGTATTTTTCCATGAATTTTCAGGGAGTTCGCTGGCGCGGGGTATGAGAACGCCCGGTTGCGGGTTATGTGTGTTCGATCCATTTGGCAGTTGCAGCATGACCTGTCAAGCACCCAACCGCGTTGGGGCTGACGCGGCGGGAGGTTCGAATTCGGGAATTGCAGCCACCGGGCAGCCGTGCATGATGAACCCCAAAAGGAAAGAGGGCGACATGGCAGCGACGGATTTTCTGGAAACGGCACAAGGGCGGCGGCTGGCTTATCACAAAAGCGATGGGGCAGGGCCGACGGTTGTATTTTTGGGCGGGCTGAAGTCTGACATGGAGGGCACCAAGGCGGTGCATCTTGAGGCTTGGGCCAAGGCGCGCGGTCAGGCATTCCTGCGGTTCGATTACTCGGGCCATGGCGAGAGCTCGGGCAAATTTGAGGACGGATGCATCGGCGACTGGCACGAGGATGCTTTGGCCGCGGTAGCTGCCCTGACCGATGGGCCACTGATCGTGGTCGGGTCGTCGATGGGCGGCTGGCAAGCGCTTTTGCTGGCGAAGGCAATGCCGGATCGGATTGCAGGTATGGTGACCATCGCCGCCGCGCCTGATTTCACTGAAGACGGGTACTGGGCATCGTTTTCTGACACGCAAAAACAGGTGTTGGAAACCGAAGGGTATGTTGAATTACCCTCTGACTATATGGAGCCTTATATCATCACGAAACGCATGATTGAGGACGGAAGACAGCAGTTGGTTCTGCGGGATGCAATTAATCTTCAGTTTCCGGTACGTTTTCTGCAAGGGACTGCAGATACTGCTGTTTCCACTGCAACCGCTGTGCGTCTGGTGGAACATGCCACCGGTTCAGATATGCGCCTGCTCTTGGTCAAGGATGCAGACCACAGGTTCTCGGACGGGCCATGCCTGGAAGTCATCGAAAACGCCGTGCTTGAAGTGATGGGCGCGCAATGATCCGGGGGGTGGGCAAAGCCATCGGGCGTGTTCTTCTGGTGCTGGTCGCGGCTGGTGCCCTGATCTATTGGTTCGGTCCGCGCGAAGAAGTGAACCTGAACCCGACATTTGAACCGCGCAAGTTTGGCGAGGGGGTGCAGGTCTATTTCGAAAGCGTTGAATCCGCTTTCAATGACATCACTCCGGGTGTTGAGAAACGGGTAATCTGGCGGGACGGGTTCAAAGAACAGCGCACCCCGGTTTCCATCCTGTATGTGCACGGGTTTTCCGCCTCGTCCGAAGAAATTCGTCCGGTCCCCGATATGGTCGCAGAGGCGTTGGGGGCCAATCTGGTCTACACCCGCTTGCAGGGTCATGGACGCGGCGGGGAGGCGATGGCCGAAGGCACCGCCTCGGGCTGGATGCAGGATATGGCCGAAGGGTTGGCCGCCGCCCGTTCAGTGGGCGATCAGGTCGTCGTGATTTCAACCTCGACCGGCGGAACGCTGGCTGCGGCGGCAGCATTGGACGACGCGCTTATAGAGAATGTAGCCGGTTTGGTCTTTGTCTCTCCGAACTTTGGTGTGAACACGCCCGGTGCCTGGATACCCGGCCTTCCATGGGCGCGCAGCTGGCTGCCATTGATCATGGGGGAAGAACGGGACGTCTCTGGCCCGGATCCGGAAGAGAACAAGTACTGGTCGTCGGTTTATCCGTGGGAGGCAGTTGTGCCCATGACCGCCTTGGTTGAGAATGCTTATGCCATGGACTTCTCGCAGGCGCGTGTCCCGGCGTTGTTCTGGTTCTCGGACGATGATCAGGTTGTGCGCCCGGACTTGACTCACAAGGTGGCCGAAGCTTGGGGCGGACCTGCTAGTGTTCATACGGTTACGATGGGGCCGGGCGATGACCCATCGTCCCATGTCATTGCCGGACGTTTGATGTCTCCGGGACAGACCGATGCTGCCGTCACTGGAATTTTGGCATGGTTGAAAGAGCAGGGGATTGAATGATGGAACAGCGCGTCAGCCTAATCACTGTCGGGGTGGAAGACCCTGAAACCGCCGCTGCATTCTATGAAAGGATCGGCTGGAAACGTGTCGACAGCCCGGACGGTGTGATTGCCTTTGATCTGATCGGGCAGACGCTGGGGCTGTATCCTCTGCCGGCACTTGCCGATGAGATTGGTGTTGACGTGGGCACCTTGGGCCGTGGGGCGCTGACGCTTAGCTATAACTGCTGGTCAAAGGAAGATGTCGCGCTGGTTTTAAGCAAGGTTCAAGCCGCTGGTGCCGAGGTTCTTAAACCGGCCTCGGATGTGTTCTGGGGCGGGCATCACGGTTATTTCCGCGCACCCGAAGGCACGATCTGGGAGGTCGCTTTCAACCCGTTCTCACCTCTGGCCCCTGATGGGGCGTTTCGTTGGAACGGGTACGGGTGATGCGTAAGCCGGGTAGCATGTGGAGCCTTGAAACTCTTGGCCGCGTGCGCCTGTCCCGGCATTTTTTCATGCGTGACTTCTTGTATTCCGAGATTGGAAATTTCCATGAAAAACAAAATCTTCCCGACAATCCTGATCTTGCCATCGAAACCGGCCGAGCCTTTTGCCGGACGTTGCTGGACCCTTTAGAGGAAACGTTCGGACGTCTTGCCGTGCGCTCGGGATACCGGTCGCCGTCTCTAAACCAATTTGGCAATGAAAACCGGCTGAACTGCGCCCGAAACGATAATCCACTGGAGTGCCATATCTGGGATTGGGGCACCGGCGATGATCGGATTGCCGGGGCGTCGATTGTCATTCCGTGGTTCGCGGATCGTTACGCGGAAGGCCGGGATTGGCGCGATCTGGCGTGGTGGATGCACGATCATTTGGAATATTCCGAGATTTGGTTTTTCCCAAAACTCTGTGCTTTCAATCTGGTGTGGCGGCCAATTCCCCTCAGGCGTATCGACAGCTACATCGTCCCGCGCGGGTGCCTGTTGCGTGCGGGCGAAAATCCGGGCGAAGACCTGAAAACTCGCAAGAAGCGCTATGCGGACTTTCCCACGTTTCGCGGCATTGCCTATCCGTGAAGTTTAACTTGCCGACGCCGATAAAACCTCTCATCCTGCTAAAAACGAAGCCGCCGAAGAAGCTGAGACGAAGGAGGCCGCGATTGATCGAGCCGCTGGTTCTATTGCCCGGATTGATGTGCGATTCTAGGGTATTCGCCCCTCAGATCGCGCACTTTTCCCGTCAGCGTGCGGTCACGGTTGCGCCGGTTTCGCTAGGCGAACGGATTGAAGAGATCGCCTCGGGCCTTTTGGATCAACTACCACACCGCTTTGCGCTTTCGGGGTTTAGTATGGGTGGTGTGGTGGCTCTTGAACTCGTTCGTCGCGCGCCCGACCGGATTTCGCGCCTGTGCCTTATGGCCACCGATGCGCAGTCCGACACGCCGCAGATCGCGGCGACACGAGAAGAGTATATGGTTGGTGCCAAGGCCGGGCGGCTTGAAGAGGTTATGCGAAAGATCCTTGGGTCAGATACGTTGGCCCCTGGGCCAAGGCGCGTTCCCATTCTGAGTGACGTGACTGCCATGGCATTGGATCAGGGGGCAGATGTGTTCGAACGCCAGATGCGCGCTTTGCAGCGGCGTCCGGATCAGCAAGGTGCGCTGCGAATGATCAAGGTTCCCACGCTGGTCTTGTGTGGGGCGCATGACCTGCTGACACCAGTAAGAAAGCACGCATTTATGGCAGATCTGATCCCAAATGCGGAACTAAATGTGGTTGAGGACGCGGGGCATTTGCCAACGCTCGAAGCGCCTCAGGTTGTCAATGAAGCACTTGAGAACTGGTTAAACATGCCTGCGCGAACCACTTATGGGTAAAGGGCTGCACGCTCGGATTTGCTGAGGATCACAGGCTCGACAACCGGGTCGAAGGTACCTGGGTCGAAGAAGGGTGTGTTCTTCCAACTGCCTGACATCCGCGATTTCGCGACGCGGGTCGCCAGCCCGCATACGGCCGACCCAATCTTTTCATGGGCCTGTTTGCCGCGGCCTGTGGGGATAAACCCGCGCGTGGTGATCGGCCCCAACCCACTTGGGTCGGGGATACGTTTGACGATAAAACCCGCGAATGGGAACTTCGGCGTTGTTGGTGTGGTCGCCAGTGGCGCATTGCAGCAACTGGCATACCAGCGCATCATCCCTTTGGGGCTCAGTTGCATCAGCGCGAGATGCTCGGCACCGCCGTCAAAAATGATCTCTTCCGGAAGCATCTGCAGGATTTCAACAGGACCGGGGGCAGGATCGGGTTGCCCAAAATACAACTGAGCCGCGCGGCAATCGTGACAGTAGCACACGACATGTGTGCCGTGTTTCACGCCTGCGGCGCTGATCCGTCCATGTAGGGAACCGCAAGAGCAGGAAAATGGGGTGTCTTTCGCCACTTTCCTGCTCATGATTTTTAAGCCACTTGGTTTTTGTTTGCGGCGCGACGCTTTGGTTTGCGCGTATTTGCATTCATGAAGTCAATCACAAGCGGCCGGATGTTATCCCGCCAGCTGCGGCCTGCAAAAATGCCATAGTGACCCGCGCCGGGTTCGACGTGGCTTGCCTTTTTTGCATCCGGCAAACCGGTGCAGAGTTCAAGCGCGGCAATACACTGGCCGGGCGCCGAGATATCATCATTTGCGCCTTCAACCGTTTTGACCGCAACATCGGTGATTTTGCCGATATCGACCTTGTGACCTGCGACAACGAACTCATTGCGGGCGATCTCGCGGTCTTTGAACACGCGCTCGACCGTGGAAAGGTAAAACTCGGCGGGCATGTCCATGACCGCCAGGTATTCATCGTAAAAGCGGTTATGCGCATCGTGATCGGACGCTTCGCCTCGCATCACGCGCTGGATCTGATCGGTGAACGCTTTGGAGTGGCGATCCCCGTTCATCGACATGAAAGACGCCAATTGCAGCAAGCCTGGATATACCATGCGACCGACGCCTTTGTATTTGAAGCCGACGCGCTGGATCATGGTTTCTTCCAGCTGTCCCATGGTCACACGACGGCCGAAATCGGTTACGTCGGTCGGGGTTGCATCAGGGTCAACCGGACCACCGATCAGGGTCAATGTGTTGGGCTGGGCCTTGGGCTCGACCTCGGCCAGATAAGCGGTTGCGGCAAGCGTCAGAGGGGCGGGCTGGCAAACTGCAACAACATGAGTGTCCGGGCCCAGCTCTTTCATAAAATCGACAAGATACAGCGTGTAATCCTCGACATCGAACTTGCCTTCGGAAACAGGGATATCACGCGCGTTATGCCAGTCGGTTACGTAAATCTCACAATTGACCAGCAGACTTTTGACCGTGGAACGCAACAAAGTCGCGTAGTGGCCAGACATTGGCGCCACCAGCAGCACCTTGCGGGGTTGTTCTTCGCGTCCATTGACGCGAATATGGATCAGGTCGCCAAATGGGCGCTCCATTACGGGAACAATATCAACAAGGTGGTCTTTGCCATCCTCACACGTGAACGTTCGAATACCCCAGTCCGGCTTTGCGATCATGCGCTGAAACGTGCGCTCGGTCACTTCGCCCCATGCGGCCATCATGCTGAAAGCCGGGTTGGGGATCATGGAGAACAGTGGGTAGGACGCCATAGCACTGGCCGTTGCCCCCATCCATTGGTTCGTGTTGCGCATGGTTTCCATAAGGTCGTAGGTCATCATGTAGCGCATTTAGGGGGCCTCCTGGCTGCCGGTGTGAGTGTCGGACCATTCGTCGCTTTGCTCCCCAAGCCCACGACGATTATTCTGCGTAGCAGCGAGGTTAAGGGGGAATTGTTAAAATGACAACAAGTGAACACCGGACGCCGGAGCTATCCCCGGAACACCTTGAGAGGCTTAAAGAAAATATGGACAAGGTGGAGGAGCTTTCGAAGCGACTTGTTGATGCGATGTCGGGAAAGAAGGGACACAACCCTGCTTTGGACGGTCCGAATCAAGAGCTTTATGCAAAGGCAGCATCGGCGTATTGGGCTGAAGCGATGCAAAATCCCGCGCGGCTTATGGAGCAGCAGATCGAGTTCTGGGGTCAGTCTGTTATGAACTTTGCCGAGGCGCAGCAGGCGCTGGTGGGCAGCGAGGCAGAAGAGGCCGCATCCGGACCCCGGGACAAGCGGTTTTCCAACCCCTTGTGGGATACCAATCCGTATTTCAAATTCATCCGTCAGCAGTATCAGACAAATGCCGATGCCATCGCGCAAGCGGTGGCTTCGGTCGAGGATCTGGATGTGCAGGATAAGCAGCGGCTGGCGTTCTTCTCGCAGCAGATCATCGACATGATGTCTCCGACGAACTTTCTGGCGACCAACCCGGATGCGCTGGAAAAGGCGGTTGAGACGGAAGGTCAGTCACTGATCCAGGGTCTGGAAAACCTGGTGGCCGATCTCGAGGCCAATGATGGCGAGATGGTGGTGAAGCTGGCCGATGACAGCGCCTTTGAGGTCGGCGGCAATATCGCGACGACGCCCGGCGATGTGGTCTATCGCAACCGGTTGATGGAGCTGATCCAGTACAAGCCTGCGACCGAGACGGTGCACGAAACGCCGCTGGTGTTGTTCCCGCCGTGGATCAACAAGTTCTACATTCTGGATCTTAAGGCGCAGAACAGCCTGATCAAATGGGTGACCGAGCAGGGTTATACCCTGTTTGTGGTTAGCTGGGTGAACGCCGATGAATCCCATGCCGATATCGGCATGGAGGATTATATCCAGGACGGATTCCTGACCGCGATCGAAGAGGTCAAATCGATCTGCAAGGTCAAACAGGTCAACGCTGTCGGTTACTGCATCGCGGGCACCACGCTGAGCCTGACATTGTCGCTGCTCAAGCAGCGCGGCGACAAGTCGATCAAATCGGCCACGTTCTTCACGGCCCTAACCGATTTTGGCGATCAGGGTGAGTTCACGCCTTTCCTGCAGAACGACTTTGTGGACGGGATTGAGGATCAGATCTCGGAGGACGGTGTTCTAAAAGCGTGGATCATCGGTCGCACGATGTCGTTTCTGCGATCAAAGGATCTGATCTATGGGCCTGCGATCCGCAGCTATATGATGGGCGAGACACCGCCCGCGTTCGATTTGCTGTTCTGGAACGGGGATGGGGCCAATCTGCCCGGCCGCATGGCGGTCCAGTACCTGCGCGGCTTGTGCCAGCGCAATGACTTTGTCACCGACGGGTTCGAACTGCTGGGGCATAAGCTGCATGTGCGCGACGTGGACGTGCCCCTGATGGCGATCACCTGCGAGACGGATCACATCGCGGCGTGGAAGGCGTGTCATCGCGGGGTGCAGCAGATGGGGTCGCGGTCGAAGACCTTCATCGTCTCGGAGTCGGGGCATATTGCGGGCATCGTGAACCCGCCCAGCAAAAAGAAATACGGTCACTACACAAACACCGACCTGAAGGCAGATCCGGAGACCTGGTTGAAAGAGGCCACGTATCACGAAGGCTCCTGGTGGCCCCGGTGGGAGGCCTGGCTGAAGAAGCGGTCGGGTAAACAGGTGCCCGCGCGTGCGACCGGCGATTCGGCCCATCCTGCCCTGGCTCCGGCGCCTGGGACCTATGTGCGGGTCAAGGCAAGTATTTGATTTCAATGCGCCTTGCAGAAATATGCCGCAGCGCAGCAAGAAAAATCTTGCAATGCTGCGCTGCGGCAACCATATTGTCCTCAAGCTGATGAAAACCGGGGTGGGCTCGGTTCGGCAAAAGGATTTTAGACATGGCAAAGACGCAAGACTTCACCGCGACCCTGAAAGACGTTATGGGCGCGTTCCCTGTTGACACCACCGCTCTGGAAGGTGCTTTCAAATCGACCGCGACGCTGAACGAAAAGCTGTCGGGTGTTGCGCTGGAAGCGGCTGAAAAGTCGGCTGAGATCTCGAATAAATGGACCAAGGACACCCTGGCCAAGCTGAGCGAGATGTCGAAAGCCAAGGCAGAGCCTGCAGATTACGCCAAAGCGGCCACCGATTTCGCCAGCGCATCGGCTGAAGTTGCAGCTGAAAACATGGCAGCCTTCGCAGAGATCGCGAAAAAAGTGCAGTCCGAAACCGTTGAGCTGCTGATGGCAGCTGGCAAAGACGTCGCCGAAGACACAACCGCGGCTGTCAAAAAGGCCACCAACGACGTGACCGCAGCTGCCAAGAAAGCAACTGCTGCCAAGTAAGCAAACGCCGCGAGGCGCACCCACTCCTCCCAATCGGTGCTATCGCGCAGGGCAGGTCGAAAGACCTGCCCTTTCTTTTTGTGCTGCGCTCGCATAGTCTTTGCTGCAATGCATCATCCTTGGGGAGGGTAAACGGTGTCGGAACAAGAAAAACCACTGTTGATCAAACGTTACGCCAGCCGTCGGCTGTATAACACCGAGACCAGTGACTACGTCACGCTTGAAGACATTGCGTCGTTTATTCGCGACGGGCGCGAAGTACAGATCATAGACCTGAAGTCAGGTGATGATCTGACGCGGCAATATCTGCTGCAAATTATTGCTGAACACGAAAGCCGCGGCGAAAACGTGCTGCCGGTCAATGTGCTGAACGATCTGGTGCGCAGCTACATGCTGCCGGGTGGCGGTGTGATGCCGCAATTCCTGCAAAGCTCATTCGAGATGCTGCGGGAAAACCAGAGCAAGATGATGGAAAACATGAGCGCGATGAATCCGATGTCTCAGATGCCGGGATTCGATGCAATGCAGGCGCAGCAGCAAGCGTTCCTGAAAGCCATGACAGGTGGACTGTCCGGCGGATGGTCCGGTCCGGACAAAGACGATGACGCCAAATCCGAGCCCAAGGAAGATTTGGACGACATCAAAAAACAGTTGGCGGAACTGCAGCAAAAGCTGTCCAAGCTTAACTGACGCGGCCAAAGATGCGCTGGTTGACCCTGAGTATCACGATACTTTGGACGCAACCCGCGCTGGCGCAGGGCAATTTCTCAGGCCAGTGGTCCCAAATTTGTACATTGGGGACACGGGCCGAAGCCGGATGTGATGCGATTCGTGCACGCGAAATTCTTGCGGCCGATCAGCCACCGTGGCGCGCGATTGGACGTGTTAATTTTGCCAGTCGGGATCAGAAGTCCCATTGCACCGGGGTTCTTGTTTCGGACAATCTTGTCCTGACTGCGGCGCATTGCCTGTACAACACACCGCGTCAGCGGTGGATTCCACCCTCAAGCATCCGTTTTGCCGCCGGTTATCAGCGCGGAGAAGCCGCTGTGGTTTCAGGAGTGAAAGCGTATCGGGTTCATCCTGAACAGGGCGTTGAAGGCCGGTTTGATGACAGATCAAACTTGGATTGGGCGGTTCTGGAACTCAGTGCACCGATTGGGCAGCAAGTCGGCTATCTGCCGCTGGGGGATGATGGCGCCACTAGCACGTTTGTTGCGGGGTATCCCGGTATCCGGCCCCACGTGCTGAGCAAAACAAAGACCTGCCAGCCGCGCCGCCATTCAAGCGGGGTTTTGCTGGCGACATGTCCTGTCATGATGGGGGATTCTGGTGCGCCTTTGTTGGTCGAGATGGACACTGGATTGCAGGTTGTCGGAATCCTATCCCGCGTGGCCGCAACCCCCAAGGGGATCACAGCGCTGTTTTTGCCGGTCGATCTGTTTGACCTTGGACCCTAGTCGCCGTCAGGTTCCGTACACCGGAACCGGGCCTGTAACCTCGCCCACAGACGCCAGCAGGATATCCGAAATCACATCCAGCTCTTCGCGCGTCAGGCGCACAGGCAACCTGACATCGCAGGCCTTCATAAGCATTGCGCGGGTTTGCGGTAGCTCGAACTTTTCCGGCAGGAATTGCCAATTCCAGAATGCGCGGGCGTTGTCCTGACTCAGACCAAAGACCTGAACTTTGACGCCACGCGCCTCAGTCGCCGCAGCGAAGGCGCGGATATCGTTGTCGTCCATGTCTACCAGGTTGAACTGTATGGAATCCGGTGCCCGGCGTTCGGGCTCCAGAGGGGCAGGGACGTCGATATGGGGCGATGTATTCAGCCGGTCTGCAACATAGTCGTGGTTGGACAGGCCATCACGCACACGACGCGCAAGTTCCGGGATTTGTGGCCGGATTACTGCAGCGCTGAGATTGCTCATCCGCAAGTTATAGAGCGGCAATTGGTTCTGCCAGCGGGCAAATGCCTGCTCCAACTCGGGCGAGTTGTCGCCTTGCGGTCCCTTATGCTTCTTCCAGTTATGTTCATACGCGCCCGACATGATCACGGCTTGCGCCACCAGATCGGCGTCGTCGGTGATCAGAATACCGCCTTCGCCCGCGTTAATCATCTTGTAGGACTGGAACGAGAAACAGCCGATCTTGCCGATCGTGCCAATATTGCGCCCGTGCCAAGTTGTGCCTAGCGAGTGCGCCGCGTCCTCGATCACAGGGATGTCGCGTGCGTCACACAGCGCCATGATGGCATCCATGTCCGAGGTGTGGCCGCGCATATGGCTGATGATCACGGCCTGAACGCCGTCCAGCTTGGCCTCGAAATCGGCCATGTCGAGGCGATAGTTTTCACCCACTTCGCACAGCACCGGAATGCAGTCCGCATGCACGACCGAAGACGGAACGGCGGCGAAGGTGAAGCCGGGGATCAATACCCGCGCATCCCGCGGCAGGCCGAACGCTTTGAGGGACAGGAACAGAGCGGCCGAGCAGGAGGATACCGCCAGGGCATATTTACTGCCCAGCAATTTGGCAAATTCGGCCTCAAGCAATGCAACCGGCGCGTCCTGCGGCGCGGTATAGCGAAACAGATCGCCTGACTGCATCAGGGCGTCGATGGCTTCTTTTGCTGCTGGGGGGATGGGTTCGGCGGCATGAACGTTTGGCGGAAGCGTCATATTTGATTTTCCCAAATTCTATCTTTGGGAAAGATAAAGCTATTTTTTCAGCAATCCAACCCTTCAATCGCCCATGGGGCGAAATTTCACCGATCTGTCAAATTCGGATGCTCTGAGGGATTACGGGGCTTCGACCGGCCAGCTTTTGGTCTTGCAGCCGACGCGAAAGTAAGGTGCGATTGGTTCAACTCTGCTTTTGTTATTCACGGGTTGGACCACAGAATTGAAATTCAGACCTTTGACATGGCTGTTGGCGATATCCTCGTTCGCAACAGTCGCACACGCCCAATATGTTCTCTCGGATGGAACCGAAGTCGCGCCGCTCGAGATGTTTCAGGAATGCGATGTTTGCCCTGAGATGATCGTGCTGCCTTTGGGCGAGTTTCTGATGGGTGGGCCTCCGGGAGAGTCAAAGTAGAACGTCAAGTTTGATGAAGCTGGCAACTGGATACCCGTCACGCCCGACAACCCCTATATCGCGTTTCATGAGGGGCCGGTCCATAATGTCACGATTGACATGCCAGTCGCAATGGGCCGCAACGAGATCACCTATGATCAGTGGATGGCCTGCGTGCAGGATGACGGCTGCGGCGGGTACGAGCCGCAGGACTTTATTCGGCTACCTAACTCGAAGCGCGCAAAGGTCAGAGGCAATCACCCTGTCATCACGGTCTCTTATCTGGATGCGGTTTCTTACACCGATTGGCTGAACAGCAAGGTTGGGATGGACGTCTACCGCCTGCCAACCGAGGCAGAGTGGGAATACGCCGCCCGCGCCGGAACGCAGACACCCTTTGCGCAGGGCGAAGAAGTCACCACGGATCAGGTGAACTTTCTGGGCCGCGCGACCGAGATCATGCTGGGCGAAGAGCGGCCTGACCTTGTTTCGCGTGGCACGCCTGTGCCTGTAGATCAACTGGATGCCGCAAATGCGTGGGGACTGCGCCACATGTCGGGCAATGTAATCGAACTTACGATGTCCTGCTGGACCGACAAGTATGCGGGGTGGGAAACATCCAGCCGCTATCTGGAAATGGCTCTCGAAACGCCCTGCGCGAAAATAGTGAGTCGGGGTGGAGCGTATCCCTTTGCTATGGACGCTTCTCGTCTTGCCAATCGCGGCCGAGGATTGAGGGATGCCCGATCAGCTTTGGTGGGGTTCCGCGTTTTGAGAGATCTCAAACAAGCGCCATAGCTTCACACTCCCAACCTATCCCGCAGCGCGAACCATGTCATCGCCAACACCAGCAGCGGGCTGCGCAGGGCAGGGCCTCCGGGAAAGGGCAGGGCGGGGACGCGGGCCATTGTGTTAAACCCTTCGGCTTGCCCCTGGATGGCCAGCGCCATCAGTTGACCCGCATGCGTAGCCGTGCCGACCCCATGCCCGGAATAGCCCGAGGCAGACAGGATATTGGGCGCAACCCGTGCCAGATACGGCATCCGGCGCATGGTGATAGCCAGAGTGCCGCCCCAAGCGTAGTCGATCTTTACATCGCTTAAGTGCGGGAAAATCTCGGTCATCGGTTTGCGCACTGTCGCCGCAATATCGCTTGGAAAACGGTAACCATAGCTTTCGCCGCCGCCAAACAGAAGGCGACTATCGGCGCTGAGGCGGAAGTAATTCACCACGAATTTGGTGTCGGCCACGGCGACGTCTTTTGTCAGGACGCGGGCGGTATCCGCGCCCAAAGGCTCGGTCGCGGCGATGAAATTGTTGATGGGCATGACCTTGGTGGCCACCTTGCGGTTCAGATCGCCGAGATATCCGTTGCAGGCCAGAATGACGTGGTCTGCCGTCACATTACCCTGCGCGGATTTCACAACGGCTGGGGTGGTTTCTTCGACGCCCAGAACCTCGGTGCTTTCATAGATGCGTACGCCTGCTTTTGCCGCTGCCTGAGCCAGCCCCAACGCAAAATTCAGCGGATGCAGATGCGCCGCGCCCATATCCAGATAGCCGCCCCGATAAGAGGGCGAAGGACACAATGCCTGACCTGCGCCTTCGTCCAGAACCTCCATCTGGTCATAACCATAGCGGTCGGACAGATGCGCTGCGTGATCATGAAGCTCTTGCTGCTCACTTTGGCTGAGGCCCAGAACGGCCACGCCGGGTTTCAGGTCACAGTCGATCTGGTGCTTCGCGATCAGGGATTTGACCAGATCTTTTGCGTCTTCGGCCAGGTCCCACAGCTTGGCGGCGTCATCATCGCCGACCAGCCGCTCGAGGTCTTCCTGATCCATCCGCTGTGCGCTGCCCAGTTGCCCGCCATTGCGGCCTGATGCCCCAAAGCCAACGCGGTGCGCCTCGAGCAGGACAACGTCGAACCCTGCTTCGGCCAGATGTAACGCGGCGGACAGGCCGGTATACCCGCCGCCCACGATGCAAACATCAGCCTTCACATCGCCGGATAGCGCGGGGAAGCGGTCCACCGGATTGGCCGTCGCAGCGTACCAGCTGGCCGGGTATTCGGCCTTGCGGTCATTGGAATAAAGCAGGTTCATCGGGTGCCTCAGACATTCATCAGCAGATGCTCGCGCTCCCACGGAGAGATGACCTGCAGGAATTCCTCGTATTCTGCCCGTTTGACGATGCCATAGACGCGGGCGAACTCAGGGCCCAGAACTTCGTGCAAGGCAGTAGCCTCATCAAACAGGTCCAATGCGTTGCCCATCACTTGCGGGATGTCACCTTCGCCCTCATAGGCATCACCATAGAATTGGCGGCGCGGGCGTTCTTGCCGGGTCAGGCCCAGATAACCACAGGCCAGGGACAGCGCGATGCCCAGATAGGGGTTGCAGTCCATCCCTGCGATCCGGTTTTCCACGCGGCGTGCCTCGGGGCCGGACAGGGGCACGCGAATGCCGGTGGTGCGATTATCACGCGCCCATTCCAGGTTGATCGGTGCGGCGTGGTCTTTCACATAACGGCGGTAGGAGTTCACGTATGGGGCCATCACGGCCAGACCAGCTGGCAGGTGGTTCTGCAACCCGGCAATGAAGTTGTAGAACGCGTCCGTTTCACCGCCCTGAGGACCCGAAAAGATGTTCTGGCCTGTTTCCATGTCGATAATCGAGTGGTGGATGTGCATCGCCGAGCCTGGCTCATCCTCGATCGGTTTTGCCATGAACGTGGCAAAGCAGTTGTGGCGCAGCGCTGCCTCGCGGATCAGACGTTTGAAGTAGAACACTTCGTCGGCCAGTTTGACCGGGTCGCCATGGCGCAGGTTGATTTCCAGCTGACCCGCGCCGCCTTCCTGCGTGATGCCGTCAATTTCGAACCCTTGATGCTCGGCGAAATCATAGATGTCGTCGATCACAGGTCCGAACTCGTCCACTGCGGTCATCGAATAGGCCTGCCGCGCGGCCGCGGGGCGGCCCGAACGGCCCATCATGGGTTTGATCCCATGCGCCGGGTCGACATTGGGGGCGACCAGAAAGAACTCCATTTCGGGCGCGACGATCGGGTCCCAGCCTTTGTCGTGATACAGCTGCACAACACGCTTCAACACGTTACGCGGGCTGAAGGGGATCGGCTCACCATCCCGGTCGTAGGCGTCGTGAATAACCTGCAATGTCCAGTCACCCGTCCACGGCGCGGCAGATACGGTCGAGAAATCAGGTTTCAGGATCATGTCCCGCTCGATAAAGCCGTCTTCACCCGCTGCTTCGCCCCAATCGCCGGTGATGGTTTGATAAAAGATGCTGTCGGGCAGGTGGAAATAAGTCTGCCGCGCGAACTTGCTGGCAGGTACGGCCTTGCCGCGCGCAATTCCCGGGAGGTCCGAGATGATGCATTCGACCTCATCCAGCCGGTGGCCGGAGATATAGGTTTTTGCTGCTTCCGGCAGCTGGTCTGTCCAGTCGGCCATCAGGCCCTCTCTTTCTTCAGAAATTCTGCCATGTGCCGTCCGATGGTCGCGTTGTCGTCGGGGCCGGGCAGCCGGTTAGCGGCAGCTTCCATCAACGGGTCGGGAACCACACCCTTGCCGCGCGTTTCCATCAAGCCCTGGATAAAGGCATCGCCGTATTCCGGGTGGGCCTGCACGGTCCAGATGTTGTCGCCATAACTTACCATCGCATTACGGCAAAAGTCGTTGGCGCCGATCACACGCGCGCCTTCGGGCAATTCAACAACCTGATCCTGATGCCAGGCATTCAGGGTGACGGATTGGCCATCCAAGTCATATTCGGTGCGCCCCACGGCCCAGCCACCGGTAAACTTTTCTACTTTGCCGCCAAGCGCCTGCGCGATGATCTGGTGGCCAAAGCACACACCGATCAGCGGGCGACCGCTGTGTTGAATGGCGCGGATTAGATCTTCGAGCGGTGGTATCCACGCATGATCCTCATACGCACCATGGCGCGAGCCGGTGATGATCCAACCATCAGCCTGAAACGCGTCCTTGGGGAATTGGCCGTCTACAACGGCGAAGGTTTCGTAGGTAAAGCCGTTGCCTTCCAGCAGCGCGGCAAACATCGCGTCATATTCGCTGAATTTGTCCTGCAGTTCATCAGGTGGATGGCCGGTCAGTAGGATGCCGATTTTCATGGGTCACCAAATTTGATCAAATTTATTCTAGCCCAGCGGATGCGGGCGGGCAAGAGGGCTCATACGGCTTCGACATAACTCAGCCAATGGTTTTCGGATGGGCGTTCGGCGAACCGCCTGATTTCCTGTCGCTTGGTCATGGCGAAATAGCGGATCAGGTCGGCCGGAAAGATGCGCGCGACATTGGGGTTTGTTTCGAATGCTGCAATGGCTTGGGTCCAGTCGGCAGCCAATTGCGGCAGCCCGTCGACTTCATAGGCATTGCCCGTAATAGGGGCAGGCGGTTCCGACTGATCTTCGATGCCGTTCATGGCGCCCCCCAGAACAGCGGCCAACATCAGATAGGGGTTGATGTCCCCACCGGCGACGCGGTGTTCGATCCGTCGCGCGACCGGCGCGCCACCGGGAATACGCACAGCCGCAGTGCGGTTCTCATAGGCCCAACACGCACCGGTTGGGGCGTGCGCGCCCGGGACCAGACGCGTGTATGAATTCCCGTGCGGTGCAAAGACAAGCGTACATCCGGGCATCGCCGTTAGGCATCCCGCCACCGCCCAGCGAAGAAAATCGGTGCCTTCGGGTCCACCGTTGTCAAACACGTTGCGGCCCTGTTGATCCACGACCGAGAAATGGACATGCATCCCGTTGCCAGCGTCATCGGCGTAGGGTTTCGCCATGAAGGTTGCGGTGAACCCGTGTTTACGGGCAAGGCCACGCGCCAAGGCCTTGAAAAGCCATGTATCATCGGCACAGCGCATGGCGTTTTGGTGATTCAGGTTGATTTCGAACTGGCCAATACCGCTTTCCGAGATGGCGGTTTGCGCGGGAACTCCCATCGCAGCGCACCCGTCATAAAGGTCGGTGAAGAACGCATCGAAGGCATCCATTTCTGCCATCGACAGGACTGCTTCATCCTCCAGCCGTCGCCGGGTCACAGGATTGACCGGCGGTTGCGGATGCGCTCCCGAGGCGTCGAGCAAGGTGAACTCCAGCTCTGTCGCCGCAATGACCGACCAACCGCGTTGTGCATAGCGATCAAGAACAGACGCAAGTGCATGCCTTGGGTCGCCAGCAAACGGGTTTCCTTCGTCGTCATGCAGGCACATGGGGACAAGTGCGGTTTCTGTTGCCAGCCAAGGCACAGGCACCGGGCCGCGATCCGTCGGAAGCAGGACGCCATCTGCGTCGCCGGATTCGAATACCAGCGGGCTGCCGTCGATATCCGCGCCCCACAGGTCGACATTCAACGCTGAAAACGGCATGCGCAGCGTGCCTTTGTCCAGCTTGTCGGCGTAAGAGGGCGGCACACGCTTGCCTCGCATCTGACCATTTAGGTCACATGCGGCAACGCGAAAACTGTGCAAGGCGCTCAGATCCATCACTGACTCCATTACTCTGGCTACCCGAGGTGTAATAGAGGAGTGACCTGTTGTCACGAAATTTGATCAAATTTTCTTTGGCTGAGAAAAACCCCGCGCACGTCCAGTGGGACAGGCGCGGGGTTGACCGTCAGACGAAGCTGACGCCGTTTTCCACCATCGGCAGAGTGGTGACTTTCACGCCGGAAAGCGCCCGGATCGCATTGGCCAGCGCGGGGGCCGAAGGCGGTGTGCCGGGTTCTCCAACACCAGTGGGGGCTTCGGCGGAAGGCACGATATGAACGTCAATCTCGGCAATATCGCCGATGCGCAGCGGTTCATAATCAGGGAAGTTGTACTGGTCCACCGCGCCTTGGGTCAGCGTGATCTGATCACGCATGACGTGGCCGATACCATATCCGATACCACCCTCCATCTGCGCGCGCACCACGTCGGGGTTCACGGCAATCCCGCAATCCACGGCGCATGTGACCTTCTCGATCTTGATGCCGTTTTCCGGATCACCGGACACCTCAACAACCTGTGCGGCATAAGACCCAAAGGACTTATGCACCGCGATACCTTGTGCGCGACCCGCAGTAGCATTACCCCAACCGGCCTTCTCAACAGCCAGTTTCAGAACTTCTGCCTTGCGTTGCTGATCCGCATTATTGGTGTCCGCCAGATGGGACAGACGGAATTCTACCGAGTCACGACCCGCAGCCTCGGCCACGGTATCCATCATTGTCTCCATGACATACCCGGTGTGCGTGTGCCCCACCGAGCGCCACCAAAGAACCGTTGTTGCCTTGGGGGTGTCGGTTAAACCCAAGGCCATTCCGGGGATGTCATACGGGCTGTCGGCAATGCCCTCGACAGAGCTGTGGTCGACGCCGTCATGTACCGCGACGGCCTCAAACGGTGTGCCCTTGATGACCGACTGACCGGCGACCTGATGCTGCCAGCCGACGATTTTGCCATCGGCATCCAGACCAACGCGCACCTTGTGGCCAAAGGCGGGGCGGTAGTAACCGCTGCGGATATCATCTTCGCGTGTCCACACCAGTTTGACCGGGCGCGAACGGTCGGTGACCACAAAGGCCAGCGCAGCCTCAACCTGATAATCCGCATCTGGCGTCGCCCGCCGTCCAAAGGATCCGCCGGCCAGCATTGTTTTGATGTGAATCTTTTCTGGCGGCAGTTGGAAGATCTGCTGATAGGCCATATGCGGGCCGGTCGGCATCTGGGCACCATCGTGCAGGACAATGTCACCTTCGGCAGTTTGCTCGATGGTGCAGTTCAACGGTTCCATCGGGGCATGTGCCAAAAGCGGGAAATAGAAGGTCTTTTCAACGACCGTGTCCGCGCCATCAATGGCCGCCGACACCGCTGCGACATCCGCCTTATTCACGTTATACGTGGCTTCGGCGTTCAGAGCGGCCATGATTTCGGCCTTGATCTGGTCCGAGTCGCGGGTCTCAGATCCGGACATGTCCCAGTCTACCTCAAGCGCGTCGCGCGCCTGAATGGCGGCCCAGGTGTTTTCGGCATAGACAGCGACACCAGCCTGATTGGGCAGGATGGCGGCACTGATATAGCCTTTGACCTCTTTTGACGCGCTGTCGTCAAAGCCGCTTGCGATGCCACCCTTCGATTCGGGCCGTTTGATCATGGCGACCATCTGGTTCGGCAGATGGACGTCCATCGCGTACATCGCCTGGCCATTGCCTTTGATTGCCGAATCCTTGCGGCGCACCGTCTCGTTGCCGATCAGACGGAACTCTGACGGGTCTTTCAGGCGCGGCTCGGCCGGGGCCTCCAGTTGAGAGGCCGCGGCCACGAATTCTGCGATTGGGGCTGATTTGTCGCCTGCCTTGACGATACCTTCCTCAATGGTGATGCCGGATGCGTCCACGCCCCAGCTTTGCGCGGCGGCATTGATCAGCATCTCACGCGCCGCCGCACCTGCCTGACGGTATTGCATCCACGAATTCGCCATTGCGGTTGATCCGCCAGTGCCCTGGAAGGGACCGAACAACAGGTTGTTATAGACCTGCGGGTTGGACGGGGCGAATTCGTATTCGATCTGGTCCATGGTCAGGCCGATTTCCTCTGCGATCAGCGTCGGCAGGCCGGTAGCTGGACCTTGGCCCTTTTCAAAGTGTTTTACGATGGCTGTTACAGTGCCATCTGCATCGATCTTCACGAACGGGTTGAATTGAGCGGTCTCTGACGAAGCAGCCGCCAGCGCCCCATCAGGGCGTGAGCCAACCAGCAGGACGGCACCGGCAGCAGCGGCACCTTTCAGAAATCCACGGCGGGAGGTGTTGATGGTCATGGATCAGGCCTCCAAAATTTCAGATGCGCGCTGGATGCCGGCGCGAATGCGTTGATAGGTGGCGCAACGGCAGGCGTTGCCATGCATGTAATCGTCAATCTCTTCGACGCTGGGTTTGGGGTTTTCGGACAATAGTCCAACCGCCGACATCACCTGACCCGACTGGCAATAGCCGCACTGGACCACGTCCAGTTCGATCCAAGCTTGTTGAATGGCCGCACCGATTTTGTCGTCTCCAACCGCCTCGATTGTGGTGATCTCAGCATCTTCGACATCTTCGATGTAAGTCTGGCACGAGCGCACAGGCTCGCCGTTCAGATGCACGGTGCACGCGCCACAGGATGCGACGCCGCAGCCGAATTTTGTTCCAGTCAGCTTAAGTTCATCCCGGATCACCCAGAGCAGGGGCGTGCCGGGTTCGGCGTCGACCGTGTGGGTCTCGCCGTTCAGTTTCAAAGTCAATGCCATGAGGGGGCTCTCCGTGTTGGGCTGGTTACCTGAGTCGGTAAACTGGCGGGTTTACACTAGGCCAGAAACCCGCGCGTGTAAACTGGTGAGTTTACGTAGTGTTTGACCTTGATCTGTCAATGGGTCTATAGCTTTAAAATATGAACGAATGCACAGCGCCGAATGCGTCCAAACATGCCCAGATCATCGAAGCGGCCGTAGCGGAATTCCAAGAAAAGGGGTTCGCCGCCGCCAGCATGGACCGTATTTCAGCGCAGGCCGAGGTGTCCAAGCGCACGCTGTACAAGTACTTTGAAAGCAAGGAAAACCTGTTTAGATCCATCGTGTTGGAACTATCCAACCGGTTCGCGGCCGTTCGGGATATCCGCTATGAAAAAGGGCGCGACATTCGTAAGCAGCTAACCGATCTGGCCTGGGCCGAGGGGCGCATTCTGATGCTGCCCGAAGTGATGGCGATGGCTCGGATGGTGATCAGCGAAACTCTGCGCAACCCTGATCTTGCTGCCGCTGCGCAAGGCAAACTGGACAAAACAGCGATCTTTATCGAGATGCTGAGGGATGCAGCCGAAGACGGGCAGTTGCGGATCGAAAACCCCGAACAGGCGGGACAGGAATTCATCGGCCTGATCAAGTCCAGAGCTTTCTGGCCGATGGTTTTCTCTGGCAATGTTCTGACCGAAGTCGAAATGACCGCGACTATAGACAGCAGCGTCGAGATGATACTGAGTCGTTACGGCGTCTAGTTTCGGTGCGTGATTAGGGCAGGCGGAAATACTGCTCGCCCTAAGTGTGCCCTTTACGCGGTTAAGGCCTGTCGCATGGCCTGCGGCAGGATGAACGGAACCTGAGCATTGGGCAGGGTGCTGATAGGCAGGTCTATACCATAGACCTGCAGCATCGTCTGGTCGTTCAGGATCGCAGTTGGTGTGCCCGATCCCCAAACAGATCCTTCCGACATGACATACACATAATCGGCAAACAGCGCCGTCAGGTTCAAGTCGTGCATCACCACAACAACGCCGCCGCCTTGTGTGGCGAAGTTTCTTGCAACACCCAACACAGTGAACTGATGTGCGATGTCCAGGCTTGCAACGGGTTCGTCCAGCAACAGCCATCTGGGCTGATCGTGGTATGTCGCGTCCCAGACTTGGGTCAGAACGCGGGCAAGCTGCACTCGTTGTTGCTCACCACCCGAAAGGTTCTGGTAAGACCGGTGCTCAAACCCAGCGAGGTCGACATGAGCCAGCGCGCGGGAAGGCAGGCTGTCATCCGCTGCAGCTAGCCCGTTTGCAAGGCCCAGTCGGACGATCTCGAGCACAGTGAAGGGAAAGGCAACGGTTGACGATTGCGGTAGAACCCCGCGCATTGCAGCCAGTTGCCAAGGCTTCAGCTCGGAAATGCTGTGCCCGTTCAGAGAAATCTCTCCACAAGATTCAAGTTCGCCTGATAAGGCTTTGAGTAACGTAGATTTTCCCGAGCCATTCGGGCCGATGATGGCTGTGACTTTTCCGGGTTCTGCGTCAAAGTCCACGCCGTGCAGAATCTCTTTACGGCCGAGTTTGACGTGTATGTTTTCGCCCTTCATCACTTACATTCCCATTGTTCCGTGACGCCGCAGCAGAATCCACAGGAAGACCGGTGCGCCTAAGATTGCAGTTACGATGCCAATCGGCAGTTCGGCCGGTGCCACGATCAGGCGACTGATCATGTCGGCACACAGCAGTAAGCTAGCCCCTAACAGGGCCGAGTTCATCAACAGGCGGTGGTGGTCCGGTCCGGTCGCCAACCGCAGCAGATGCGGCACAACGATACCGATGAAACCAATGCCGCCGGATACGGCAACGGCGGCTCCGGTCGCGCCGGCCACGGCCAGAATGGCGATGTTCTTGCTGCGCTGAACGGGGATTCCCATGTGGTGCGCCACGGCTTCGCCCATCGCCATGCCGTTCAGCGCACCGGCAAGGAACTGGGCCGTGAACACGGAAATCAAGATGATCGGAGCGGCCGTGGCTGCTTTGGTCCATGTTGCGCCGGCCAGCGAGCCCATGCCCCAGAACGTCAGGTCGCGCAGCTGTTGGTCATCGGCCATGTAGACCAGAACCCCGGACACAGCGCCCGACAGCGCACCCAACGCGATCCCTGCCAACAGCATGGTTGCAACCGATGTCTGCCCGCCTCGTGTTGAAACGCGATAGAGCAGCAAGACGGACGTCCACCCGCCCAGAAATGCCGCCACGGCGACCAAGCTATTACCGACCCAGGCCAGAATGGAGGCGGGCAGGTACGCACCGAGGATGATCGCGGAAATCGCGCCCAGACCGGCACCTGCGCTGACGCCCACAATTCCGGGGTCAGCCAAAGGGTTGCGAAAAAGGCCCTGCATCACCACGCCGGAAACCGCCAAAGCGGCGCCGACAAGAACTCCCATCGCCAGCCGGGGCAGTCGGATATCCCACAGGACGATCCGGTCGAGGTCCGAAATGTCCCGCCCTGCAATCAGGTCTGCGAATGCTGCACGAACGGATGCGTCCGACGCGCCGACCGAGATGCTGCAGATGCTGGTGAAAACCAACAGCGCCATAAGGGCCAGAGTGACCCGGCGCGCCGTCACTCGTCGGTCGTGGGCAGCCACGTTGAGCCCATCGTGATCCATTGCAAGGGTCATGAGCCGTTGATTCTCTGCAATTCCGCCGACAGATCAGCAATCGCCTCGGCCGTTCGGGGGCCAAAGCCCAGCAGATAGGCACCCTGCATGCGGATCAGACGTTTTTTCTGTCCAGCGGGCGTCAGCTTGATGGCTGGCATGGCAAACAGGTCTTCATTGGCGGTGATGTGGTTGCCTTGTCGATCCATCATCAGAATCACGTCCGGCGCGGTTGTGGCGATCGCTTCGGGTGTCATGGGTTTAAAACCCGATACGTTGCCAGCCGCGTTCACGCCGCCAGCCAGACGAATGATACTGTGTGCCTGTGTGTCCGCGCCGCCAACCATGATGCGATTATCCTGAGCCGACAGGACAAACAGAACCCGGGGTGTGCCGCCCACCGATGCATCAACTGCATTCGAATGGGCCCCGTCAATCTTGGCACCGGTCTGATTGGCAAGTTCTTCGGCGGTATCTTCGACACCCAGGGCGGCCCCGACAGCCCGGATTTTTTCCACCACGCCGTCGCGTGAATAGTCTTCACTGATCGAGACGAAGGGCACACCGGCCTCTCTGAGAACCTCGACAGCCTCCGGTGGTCCGGACCCTTCTAAAGCCACGATCAGGTCGGGTTTCACCGACAAGACCCCTTCGGGGGACAGCGCACGAATATAGCCGACATCGGGCAGGTCCAGCACATCAACCGGGTAGGTCGAGGTCCGGTCCCGCCCAACAAGGCGGTCCTGCTGACCCAGGGCATAGACGATCTCTGTCACGGAACTGCCGATGGCGATGATGCGGTTGGGTTCTGGCTCATCTGCTGCGAAGGCCGCTGTTCCGATCACCGCGCCGACTAGCGCGACGACCGATGAAAACCTGCAAAGGGGGCTCATCACGCCACCTCGGTTTCTTTTTTGGATTGCAGGCCTGCCACCAGTTGGTCCCAGGCCGGGCGGTGATCGTTTTCGCCTGAACGGCGACCAAATATCTGCAGAATAAGACCACCTCCGGCATCGAACGCCTCAACTGAAACGGCGGGTCCGCGTTGGGTGGGTTTGGTCACGGCCCAAACCTCGGCAATATGGTCTGAGCGCAGGTGCAAATTGAAGCGCGGATCAAGCACGTTGAACCACGGACCCATCTGTTTAAGCGTCTCAACCGACCCACCGTGAATTTCGATGCACCCACGGTTGCCGACGAAGACCATGATCTCAAGCCCTTGGTCCCGGACCTGTTCGAACATCTGGGAAACCGTTGCCGGTTCAAGCGCGCGAACCAGCGGTTCACCAGCGACGCGGTAGGCGCCCAATCGGTTCATCTTCAGCTTTGAGGTTAGGCGCAGGAACTGGTGTGTATCCGTCATCTTGGCCCATTCCGTTCGCAGAAGTTCGACCTTGTCGGTGTTCACCTTGGCGGCCTCGGTTGGCTTTCGCGGCTCGACACTCAGCGTCTGGGATTGGTCATCTGCCTGCAATTTCCTGACAAGTTCGTCCCAGTGGTTCAGGTCAGAGCCATCACGCAGAAAGATCTTGTGCACCGCATCCCCAGCGGCATCAAAAACTTGAAGGGATCGCTTTGTCCCCTTGTCCGTTTCACGTTCGATGGCAAAGGCGTGGACCCAATGGCCGGGGAACATGCGCAGGTCAATCTCTTCGGTCAGAACCATCGAAGCATGCGCACCGGAGTGGTAGTTGTCGTATTGCCCGACCTTTTCAATGACGCAAGAGAGGTTGCGCGTCAGCGCCATGACCTCACCCAGCCCGTTGAGCATCGGGAAGATGTCATCAAGGCTTGCCGAAAGCCGCGTTACGTCGATACCCGCAAACGCCGCAACGAGTTGACCTTCGGTTATTCCAAGTGATTCCGCTAAGTCGCGGTCACGTTTTCCGGTGTTTTCAACATAGGCCGCACGAATTTGATCCGGGGCCAGAAGCACCTGTTCCGTCATGGGTTTTTCCATCTTCGATTGTCATGGGTGTCGGGCTGGCACGGCCACCGTTGAACGCGGTGTACTGCTGGCGGCGGTCGTAAGAACGACCAGGAATTTATGTTGACTGTTTTAGTCAACTTTATTAACGAGCACAAGTCGCCAAAAAAGGCGATTCCAAAAATCATAAAAGACTGACCAAGCCAGCGCGGAGCAAGCATTTCCGGTCCTCTTAAAATTTCGAAGGGACAGAAATGCGTTCGCGTATTCAAAAGATGGGGTTGCTTGGTACGGTGTCGTGCCTGAGCATGGTAGCGGCTGGTGCTTCGGCGCAGGAACAGGATGAAGGCTTCCTGGGCACGCTGGAACTGGGTGAAAGCAAACGGGAAATCCAAACGGATACCGCCGTGCCGGTCACCAATATCGATCAGGAAGAGATCAACGACCGTCAGGCCAACACCGTCGCAGAACTGATTGACACGGTGCCCGGTGTGACGCTGGTCAATGGCTCGACACCGCAAGGGTCAGGGATCAATATCCGTGGGTTCGGTGCCAACGGCACCTTTGGGACCGACCAGAAAGTGCTGATCCTTGTCGATGGGGCTACAACCGGCGCGGAGGAGTTGTATCGGATCGGCAATCAGTTGTTCACTGATCCGCAGCTATATAAAAGCGTCTCAGTCATTCGCGGCACTGTGGGGTCGTTCGAATACGGTTCGGGTGTCGTAGGCGGCGTGGTTCAGTTGGAAACCAAAGACGCGTCAGATTTCACCGGTGGTGAGCCGGGCTTCCGGTTCCGCCAAACGCTGGAAGGGTATTCCAACGGGAACGGCTTTGCCTCGTCGTCCATCCTGGCCTGGCAGCCAAACCGCCAGACCGAATTCCTGTTCAACTACACCTATCGTGATCAGGACGATCAGAAGGACGGCAATGGCGATTCGATCGGTAACAGTGCCTTCACGCTGCCGTCGCTGTTGGCCAAGGGAAAGTACAGCTTTGGCGACAATCTCGAGCATTCGATCACCGCGTCCTATAATCAGTCGACGTCACAAGAACGCGATGTTCCGTATGACTCGTTCGGCACGACGTCGGATTCGTTCGGGAACGTAGACCGCGACATCGAAACAAAAATTGGCATTCTGCGGTATCAATATCGTCCGGCGGGCAACGATTTAATCGATCTGGACGTGAACCTCAGCTACTCGGAGCAGGAGATTGACAGCACTTACGTGCCCGGCTCCTCAAGCCTGGAAGGAACGCCATTCTTCCCAAGCATTCGTGGGCTGGCCGACGCAACCCATAACTACGAAACCACGAAGCTGACGATCAAGAACACGTCGTACTTCCAAACCGGCGTCGCCGCGCACGACCTGCGCGCGGGGATCGAGTTCATCAATCGCGAGCGTCTGGACGCGCCCTCGGCCCCCGGTGGCACCGATCGCCGTGTCGCACTGTTTGCGGTGGATGATATCCAGATCGGCGATCAGCTGACCATCACTCCGGCGATCCGGTACGAGACGCAGGACATCAAAGGCGACGGTGATGCACCGGCTCCGCGCAATGAAAGCTATGACAACAACGCACTGATGGGCGGTTTGTCTGCACGGTACGAGTTTGCCAGCGGTTTTGCCGTGTTCGGCAGCGGTGCGTATACGGAAAACCTGCCAATCATCGACGATCTGGGCACGCCCGCATACATGACGCAGCCCGAAAAATCGCGCACATGGGAAGCAGGGTTCTCGTACAACAGGGGCGATGTTTTTGCAGCGGGCGACGTAGTTCGTGCCAAGGTCAATTTCTATAAGACAGATCTTTGGGACATCACGTCTTATGTATCGGGCAGTCCTTCCCGCCCGCTGCAGGAAGTTGAAACCAAGGGCGTTGAAATCGAGGCATCTTATGCCAGCGCGGCTGGATACTATGTCGACTTCAACGCAAACATCGTCAAAGGGACTGAAACCAGCTCGCTTGGCGTGGATTCACCATGGCGGAACGAACCGACAGACTCAGCGCGGGTAACAGTCGGCAAACGCTTTGGCGAAACTCTGGACGTCAGCTGGGAGCTGTTCGGCGCCAAATCCGGCACCGACTCAAGCGGAGATCCGGTTGCTGGCTACGGCGTGAACACCCTGCGCGCGACCTATCTGCCGCAAGAAGGCGCGTTTCAGGGTTTCGAAGTTCGTGCAGGCGTCGAGAACATCTTTGACAAGAACTACCTGCCGAACCTTTCGACCCGTAACTCACCGGGCCGGAACTTCAAGCTGACCCTGGCCAAAACCTTCTGATCCATACGAAAGGACCAGTCATGCAGACAACAATCAAAAGAAATGCTCGGGTGGTCCTGCTGGCCCTGCTCCCAATTTTGGGGGCAGGGATTGCCAGCGCAGAGGAAACGCAAAAGCCCAGCGGCGTATCAATCGAACTCAGCAGTGCCGAGACAAAGGGCGAAAGCTGTTTGCTGAGTTTTGTCGCTGAAAATACCTATGGCATCGATATCGATGGCGCGGTTTATGAGACCGTTCTTTTCGGCGCAGAAGGTCAGGTGGCCCTTCTGACACTACTTGATTTTGCCGAATTGCCTGCGAGCAAGCCCCGTGTGCGGCAGTTCCAGTTCAACGACATGGCTTGCGATCAGATCAGCCGAATACTGATCAACGGCGTGCAGGAATGCGTGACACAATCTGACATGGCCGACGCCTGCATGTCCGGGCTTACACTCACAAGTCGCCTTGAAACGGAAGTAATCGGGTGAGGTTATGGACGCAGTTATAAGAAAAGTAATGGAAATTCTGGAATTGGGCGGGCCGGTTGTTGCCATCCTGATCGTGACCTCAATCGCAACACTTTCGTTGGTTCTTTACAAGCTGTGGCAGTTTCGCGTCGCAGGTGTCGGTCGTCATATTGAGCTTTCGCGCGCCATTCAGGCCTGGGATCGCAGAGATCTTGCCGAGACAACGGCGCATCTGGGCAATAGCCGCAGCTACTTGGTGCCGGTGATCGCGATGGCTTTGTCTGGAGAGGATCGCACCTTGTCAGAACGTACCGACGCCGAGGCCGAAGCGCGGTTTGCCCAACTTGAGCAAGGGTTCAACGTCTTGGATATGGTCGCCCAACTTGCGCCGCTTCTGGGGCTTTTCGGGACCGTATTAGGCATGATCGAGGCGTTCCAAACTCTACAGGGCGCGGGCAATTCTGTTGATCCGTCGCTGCTGGCCGGTGGTATTTGGGTGGCCCTGTTGACGACCGCTGCCGGCCTTGCAGTCGCTATGCCGACATCAATGGTCCTGACGTGGTTCGAGGCGCGCATGAACCGTGAGCGTACCTTTGCCAACCGCGCTTTGAGAACTGTGTTTGCACCGGGCTATGCTGAGGACGCGCCGATGGCTGATCAAACCCCGCAACAGGTTTTCGCCCATGGCACTTAACGTCCGCAGAAGACGGCGCAGGCGCTTGTCGATGACGTCCTTGATTGACGTCATCTTTCTGCTGTTGCTGTTCTTCATGCTGACGTCGACGTTCTCCAAATATGGCGAAGTCGAATTTGCCACTGCCGCTGCCGGAGGAGCGGAAACTGACCGGGTAATCCGCTTTGTCAAACTTGAGGCCGACCGTATTTTGGTTGATGGCACGCTTGCCGCGTTCGAAGACATGGCCATGGTGATGGCGACCGATAAGCCTCAGACCGCGTTGATCAGTCTTGGACAGAGTGCGACTTCGCAACAGCTGATTGATTTGCTTTCGGTGCTGAAAGGCATCGACCATTTGCGCGCACAGGTGATCGGATGATTCAACTCAAACGCAAGACAAAACAGGGTCGAGAGCCAACGATCGCACTGATCAATGTCGTCTTTCTGATGCTCATCTTTTTCATGATCGCAGGCACGCTTGCACCGCCGCTGAGTAAATCGGTGAAGCTGGTGGAAACCAGTGATCTGGACGGTCGTGAGCCACCCGACGCGTTAGTCATTCGTAGCGATGGTTCACTGGAATACCGGGGCGCCGAACTGACTGGCGTTGAGGCGTATGTGGAACGCGCGTCGATCAACCTGCCGCTGGATGATGTTCGCGTCGTGCCGGACCGGGCTTTACCTGCTGTTCGGCTGAAGGAGGTCAGTGATGCCTTGCGCGCGCTGGGTGCAAAAAGGGTGTACGTGGTCACAGAAAGGGGTTTGCAATGATACCCAGATCCCGTGGCGTTGCTACTGCGGCCTTGGCACTGGCTGCAGCCACCCATGTTCTTGCCCTGCATGACTTTTCCGCAGGTGAACCGGTGCTTGTCGAAGGTGGCGGGTCGGGCGAGGTTGCTGCGCTGGGGGATGCCTTCAAGGACTATGTAACGGGGGCTACTGCCTCGGCACCCGCTACTGCACATCAACCGACCGTCGCACCGACACAGCAACAAACTGCGGTCAGCCCAACCTCTCAGGCCCGGGCGTCAGTTCCCGGGGCGATCAAGCATACTGTCGCCGACACCAAAGCCGCCGTCGCGGTGACCCATCGACAAGCATCCGCCGAAGCGCAAGAAGCAGCGCCGTCAGAGACGGAGGCCGTCGCGAAAACCCCAGCCGTGAAACCGGCGGACCCGACCAAACAAAAGGTCGATCAGGTTGCGTCGCAGGTAGGAAATTCTGAAAAGAGCGCCAGAAAAGGCAATGCATCGGGAAAAACCAGCAAAGGCGCTGCGACGGCCAAAAAGACAAGTTCCATAGCGGCCGGGCAGGGTAACGCCGAGGCCAGTAATTACAGAGGGCACGTAATGCGCAAGATCACCCGTGCCCGTCGTAAGAACGTCAATATTCGTGGTGCGGTGTTGGTGAGTTTTCGGATTGGCGACAATGGGGCGCTTGTAAGTGTCACCGTCAAGCGCAGCTCGGGGTCGAAACGACTGGATCAGGTGGCACTTGCGCAAGTACGCGCGGCAGCGCCGTTTCAGCCACCACCTGCCGCAGCCCGTCGTGATTACATGATTGAGATCGTTGGAAAGTAAGAACGACTTGCGCTGCCCGATCAGAGTTTTGAATCAGACAGAAGGCGGCGCTTTTCGGCCATTGCCTCACGGCGGCGTCTTTCAATGCCAAGCTTGAAGGACTCTTCTACAAAGTCGATGTGGTCATACGCAGCCTTTTCCGCGCGTGCTTCGTTGCCTGCGATGACCGCCATTCCAAGTTCGCGATGCTGCTCCATCAGCAGCTTGCCCGTGCCGTCGATGGTCTTCAGAAAATCACGATTGTAGAACACGCCTTGCCGTGTGAGCTCATAGATCGAAGCCATCATGTGGATGAGCGTCGCGTTTTGGCTGGCGTCCACAATTGCGGCGTGCAGTGCAAAATCAGCTTCACGCGAGGCCAATGCATCCTTCTCGCGCCAGGCGCGTTCATCCTCGGCCAAGATATTCGTGATCCGTTCCTTATCCGCTTTGGTCGCCCGCCGCGCGGCGAGCTTAGCGGCAAAGCCTTCCTGTTCGCGCCTGTATTCGAGATAGTCAAAAAAAGCGGGCTCATGGCGTTCGTAAAGCGCCAACAGGGCGGGGAGCATGGCGCTGCCTGTCAACGCAGCTACGAAAGTGCCTTCACCATGCTGTGTCGTCACCAGGCCCCGCTCTTCAAGAACCGCCAGCGCCTCACGTAGTTTGGGGCGAGATACGCGAAGGGTTTCCGCCAGATCGCGTTCTGATGGCAGTTTGCGACCCTGCTTGAGGATGCCCGAAGCAATCAGGTCTTCAATCTGAGCCACCACTGCATCCGAGAGTGATTCGTGCCCGATTGGTTCGAAAATCGCTGTCGTGTTCATCGTGGTTTACCCTTCTGAAGAAGATTCAGAACCCATTTGGTAAATAAAAGTAACCTTTGAGTGTGTGTTTTTCAATGCCTGATTTCATGGGGTAACCTCTCGGAAAATTTAGAGCGCAACTGGTTACCAGTAAACAAAAAAGTCCGAAACACTTGCTTAGGCATCGTTGGCGGCGGCCCTCTTAAGTTTAGGCGATCTGGGTCATTTCTAGGCAAATGGCAATCGAGCCATTGGTAAATAAAGTTGTTGACTGAAATGTTTGGTCAACTTTATTTACCAGTGTGGCGCAGGAAGATCTCGCGTCACAAATTCATCGGACGCCAAGTCCGACCGACCCTGGAGGAGATTTCATGAAAAAGACCCTGACGAGCCTTGCCGTGGCTGCCAGCCTGATGGCGGCACCTGCGGTTGCTGCTGACAAACTGCTGCTGAAAACCCCGATTGCTTTCTCGACCGAGCTTCCAGGGTTGGGTTCCCCGATCCCTCGTGTTGCCGAGCAGCTTGACCTGATGTCTGGCGGTACGCTGAAGATGAAGGTTTACGAGCCGGGCAAATTGGTCCCGCCGTTCGAAATTCTGGATGCCGTATCGACTGGCAAGATTAACTCGGGCTACACCACCGCTGGTTACTGGGCGGGTAAAATCCCGGCTGCGCCGCTGTTCTCGGCGGTTCCGTTTGGCCCTGAGGCGGGCGAATACATGGCGTGGCTGTATTACGGCAACGGAATGTCGCTGTACCAAGAGATGTATGATCAGGCGGGATACAACGTTCATGTAATCCCCTGCGCGGTTATCGCCCCTGAAACGTCGGGCTGGTTCGCGACCGAGATCAACACCCCTGAAGATCTGAGTGGCCTCAAGATGCGCTTCTTCGGTCTGGGTGGAAAAGTCATGCAAAAACTGGGCGTGGCGACCTCGCTGCTGCCGGGTGGTGAAATCTTCCCCGCGCTGGAAAAAGGTGCCATCGACGCAACTGAATTTTCGATGCCTGCCATCGACGCGCGTCTGGGCTTTCACAAACTGGTCAAGTTCAACTATTTCCCCGGTTGGCACCAGCAGGCGACCGTGTTCGAGCTGATGATCAACAAGGACGTCTGGAACGAGACCAGCGAGCAGCACAAGGCGATCATCGAAAACGCTTGTAAGGCATCGATGGCCGACAGTTTTGCCGAAGGTGAGGCCATCCAGCACGCGGCCCTGATCGACAACGTTGAAAACAACGGCGTCACCATCAAGCAGTGGTCGCCCGAGATGCTGGATACATTCCGTGCCACCTGGGATGAGGTTGCTGCCGAAGAGGCCGCCAACGATGCCTTCTTTGCCAAGGTTCTGTCCGACATGAACGAGTTCCGCGACGGCTATGTCCTGTGGAAAACCAACGCGTTCCTCCCCCGTCAGTAACCCGACTTGCTGACGCGTCCGGGGCAGGGGCAACTCTGCCTCGGACATTATCAGGATTTCAAACCTGCATTCCCTTGACCGCGCTAGCGCCGGTCAACTGAGCGAGGATTACCCATGGCCACGCAAAAGAACCTCAATGATCCGGTCGAAGCCTATGAAGGCATCCTGGAGCACCCCGAAACTGACCGCCAAAAAATCGCCGTTGCTATTGATACTGGTGTAAAAACCGTCGGGCATGTGGTGATGTGGGCCAATGTCCTTTTGATGGCCGCGATCTTCAGCCAGGTTTCACTGCGCTATCTGTTCAGCCAAAACTATCCCAAACTGGACGAGATCC
This sequence comes from Ruegeria sp. YTSC230, assembly GCF_059609665.1. Classification (NCBI taxonomy): domain Bacteria; kingdom Pseudomonadati; phylum Pseudomonadota; class Alphaproteobacteria; order Rhodobacterales; family Roseobacteraceae; genus Ruegeria; species Ruegeria sp. YTSC230. Next base: position 177,378 of record NZ_JBXWMC010000004.1, read on the forward strand.
AGTGGCACTTTTACGGCATCGTCACGATGATCGGCATTTCCTATGCCTTGATCACGGACAGCCATGTTCGCGTCGATGTCCTGCACATGCAACTGTCCCGTCGCGCGCAACGTGTGATCGAAGTGATCGGCATTCTGACTCTGCTGACCCCGTTCATCTATCTGATGATCGATCAAGGGTATGATTACTTCTACGAAAGCTTCCGCGTCAGCGAGCGCTCGGACAGCCCCACAGGTCTGCCTGCGCGCTGGGCCTTCAAGGCGGTCATTCCGATCAGTTTTGTTCTGCTGGGCTTGGCCGCGCTGGCGCGATTGATCCATGACGGGCATGCGCTGATGTACGGGCCCGCCTCGGAGCGCGAGGGCGCACCCCTGCGCCGAATCCTTCTGGTGCTGGTCGTATTTGCCGCGGTTTGTATTGGCCTGACCTTCCTGGTTGAAACGACTGAGGAAAAGCTGGTCATCGCAATGTTCCTGACGTTCATTGCGTTGCTTTTCACCGGGTATCCGGTGGCTTGGGTTCTGGCCGGTGTCGGCGTTGCCTATTGTGGGCTGGCCTATCTGTTCGACAACGATCTGATGCTGTGGACAGGGTTGGAAAGCACCTTTACGGGGCTCGACTATCTGACCTTGGGCGCTGTGGTGAACCGGGTCTACGCGACCATGTCCAACGCGGTTCTGGTTGCGCTGCCGATGTTCATCTTTATGGGCCTGATGCTGGACGAAAGCGGCGTGGCCGAGCGTCTGATGTCCTCGATGCAGCGCCTATTTGGTACGGTGCGCGGCGGTTTGGCGATCACGGTCACGCTGATCGGGATCATCCTTGCCGCCTCGACTGGTATCATCGGTGCATCCGTGGTTCTGCTAGGTGTGCTGTCGCTGCCGTCAATGATGCAGCAAAAGTACCAACCCACGCTGGCGGCTGGAGTGGTTTCAGCCTCTGGCACGCTGGGCATCCTGATCCCTCCGTCGATCATGCTGGTGATCATGGCTGACCAGATGGCATTGTCGGTAGGCGATCTGTTCATGGCCGCGGTCTTTCCGGGTGTCATCATCGGTGGCCTCTACCTGACTTACATCTTTATCCTCGCCTTGGTGAAACGCGATGCGGCACCAGTGCCCGAGGGTGCAAAAGCCCCCGATTGGGCCGCCGTCAAGGACGTGCTGTTTGCCGTCATCCCAACCCTGTTGCTGATCCTTGCGGTACTGGGTTCGATCTTTGCCGGGCTGACGACGCCAACCGAGGCTTCGGGCATCGGTGCACTGGGTGCAACACTGCTTGCGCTGGGCTATCGCAAGCTGACATTCGCCAAACTGTGGAATGTGCTGGTATCGACCTTCAACACGACCGCCTACATCTTCGCGATCTTCCTGGGCGCGACCGTGTTTTCGTATGTCCTACGAGAACTGGGCGGAGATGAGTTGATCGAACACGTGGTGCAGTCCACCGGCTTTGGTGCGAACGGCACGATCCTCTTCATCCTGTTCATCGTCTTCCTGCTGGGTTTTGTGCTGGACTGGATCGAGATCACGCTGATCGTGCTGCCCCTGATGCGCCCCATCGTAAATGGGCTGGGCATCGACATCCCAGGTTTCGGTGTTCTGGATGAACCAGCCTTGGTGTGGTTCGTCATTCTGGTGGCAGTGACGCTGCAGACCAGCTTCCTGACGCCGCCTGTGGGGTTCGCCTTGTTCTATCTCAAGGGCGTCTGCCCGCCAGAGATAAAGCTGACGCATATCTACAAGGGCATCATCCCCTTTGTGCTGCTGCAATTGACCGGACTGGCTCTTGTCTTCTTGTGGCCCACACTTGCCACCTGGTTGCCATCCGTCGCCTATTAAGGAGGAAGAGTCATGCGTCTGAAGGATTGTCATAACTTTCAGGACTTCCGCAGATTGGCCAAGCGCCGCCTACCGGGGCCGATCTTTGACTACATTGATGGCGGCGCGGATGATGAGGTGACTTACCGCGAAAACACACGGACGTTTGATCGGTGTGATCTGCTGCCATCGGTCCTGCGTGGGGTGACGGACGTGGACATGTCGGTCACCGTGATGGGGCAAAAGCTGGATATGCCGATTTATTGCTCGCCGACGGCTTTGCAGCGCCTGTTCCACCATCAAGGGGAACGTGCTGTGGCTGCGGCCGCCGAGAAATATGGCACCATGTTCGGTGTGTCGTCGCTGGGCACCGTGTCCATGGAAGAATTACGCGAGAAGCATAAGAACCCGCAGGTCTATCAGTTCTACTTCCACAAGGATCGCGGCCTGAACTCTGCCATGATGCAGCGCGCCAAAGAGGCTGGCGTCGAGGTCATGATGCTGACCGTCGACAGCATCACCGGCGGCAATCGCGAACGTGACCTGCGCACAGGCTTTTCAATCCCGTTTCGCCTTACTTTGGGTGGCATGATCCAGTTTGCGATCAAGCCGATGTGGGGCATCAACTATGTCACGCATGAAAGGTTCCGCCTGCCGCAATTGGACGAACATGTGGATATGGGCGGCGGCGCCAGTTCGATCGGTGGCTACTTCACTGACATGTTGGACCCGTCGATGGACTGGGATGATGTGGCCGAGATGGTGCGTGAGTGGGATGGCCAGTTCTGCCTCAAAGGTATCATGACAGTCGAGGACGCACGCCGTGCGGCTGAGATCGGGTGTACCGGCATCATCCTGTCGAACCACGGTGGTCGCCAGTTGGACGGCTCGCGTACGCCGTTTGATCAGTTGGCCGAGATTGTTGATGCCGTCGGCGACAAGCTGGACGTGATGATGGACAGCGGAATTCAGCGCGGAACCCATGTGCTCAAGGCGTTGTCTTTGGGTGCCAAGGCGGTCGGGGTAGGGCGGCACTATCTGTATCCATTGGCTGCCGCTGGTCAGCCGGGCGTCGAACGGGCGTTGGGATTGATGCGGGCCGAGATCGAGCGCGACATGAAGCTGATGGGCGTAACGCGGCTCGACCAACTGTCGCGCACTAACCTGCGCTTCCGGGACACAGCGACCAGTCCTGGCGATGCACATCGGAACGCGGCATGATCAACGAAGCCCTCATAACCAAATTTCGCGCCATCGTCGGCGCCCGTAATGTGCTAAAAGGCGAACGCGCGACCGAGCGGTTCCGCCGCGGGTTCAGATCGGGTGAGGGCAAAGCACTCTGCGTCGTTCGACCCGGTGCTTTGCTGGAACTGTGGCACGTTCTGCAGGCCTGCGTCGCCGCCGACAAGATCGTCATCATGCAGGCGTCCAATACTGGCCTGACCGAAGGGTCTACACCCAAAGGCGGTTACGACCGTGACGTTGTGCTGATTAATGTCAGTCGGATGAAAGCCCTGCACCTTTTGCAAGACGGTCAGCAGGTTCTAAGCCTGCCGGGCGCGTCTCTGTTTGAGTTGGAGAAGCAGCTAAGGCCACTGGGGCGAACACCGCATTCGGTAATCGGGTCCTCCAGCATTGGGGCCTCGATCGTGGGTGGGGTTTGCAACAATTCCGGCGGTTCCTTGTGCGAGCGCGGACCCAGTTATACAGAGCTTGCCCTTTTCGCCCAGATCGCCGCGGATGGGACGCTGAAACTGGTGAACCATCTGGGGCTGGATTTGGGCGACACTCCAGAGGAAATCCTGACCCGTGTTGAAGCCGGGGATTTCGACAAGGATGCCCCGACACCTCAGGGTCGCAATGCGTCGGACCCGGATTACACTGCGATCCTGCGCGATGTCGATGCGGACACGCCCTCGCGTTACAACAATGACGAACGGCTGTTGTACGAAGTGTCCGGCTGTGCGGGCAAACTGGCGGTATTCGCAGTGCGGCTTGATACCTTCCCGACCTATGAGCGTGAGCAGGTCTTCTACATCGGTACAAACCACCCTGCTGACCTTACCGACCTACGTCGCCACATCCTGACGCATTTCAAAACACTGCCAGTTTCAGCCGAATACGTTCATCGAGAGTGTTTCGACATCGCAGCGAAATACGGTAAGGACACTCTGGTAATGATCGACAAGCTGGGGACCGACCGGCTGCCGATGTTCTTTGCTATGAAGGGCGCGGTGGACTCGCGTCTGAACAAGTTTTCGTTGACCCGGGGTTTCACCGACAAGTTCATGCAGGTTGTTGCAAAGCTTTGGCCCGAGCATCTGCCGGAGTTCCTGTATGAGTATCGTGACAGTTATGAACACCACCTCATCTTGAAAATGCATGACAGCGGTATCGAAGAGGCGGCGGCGTTTCTGCCCGAATTCTTTGGTTCCCGCGGCGCTGAATTTGTCACCTGCACCCCGCGTGACGCCAAGATCGCCGGGTTGCATCGATTTGCTGCTGCGGGTGCCGCCGTGCGGTATGGCCATGTTCATTCCGACGAAGTCGAAGAGATACTGGCGCTGGATATCGCGCTGCGTCGTAATGATCGTGACTGGTTCGAAACGTTGCCGCCTGAGATCAACGATCAGTTGGTTGGCAAAGTCTATTACGGCCACTTGATGTGCCACGTGATGCACCAGGATTACATCGTCAAAAAGGGATGCGATCCAAGGGCGATCAAGACTGCGATGCTTCGGATACTTGATGAGCGCGGGGCCGAATATCCGGCCGAGCACAATGTCGGCCACCTCTACAAGGCCAAGCCGGATCTGGCGGCGCATTACAGGCGCTGCGATCCAACCAATTCCTTTAACCCCGGGATTGGTAAAATGTCGAAGTTCCGGGATTACGTTGGTGACAAGCCCCGGTGACCGCGGTCGCAATCGCGTGCCGTCCTTTGCGTGTTGACCGTGAGTGGTTGCGTAAACACTCCGATAACTCTTTGTAAGGGAATAATTTTAAGGTTAAAATTTCAAGTAGTTTAATATTAAACCTTTCCTGAAACGCATAGCTGTTATTCCGCTCAGGCCTATCCGGTGGTAAAAAATTACGCTACGTAACACTGCAAGTTAGGTCAAAGTCACTGACTAATTGGAGGGATTAGAGATGACACGAACTGCACTTGTAACCGGTGGTAGCCGGGGTATCGGCGAAGCGATTTCCAGAAAGTTGAAAGCTGAAGGATATACTATTGCCGCGACCTATGCCGGCAATGACGAAAAGGCGGCTGCTTTCACCGCCGAGACCGGCATCAAAACCTATAAATGGAATGTCGCAGATTACGAAGCCTCGGCCGCTGGGATCGCGCAGGTCGAGGCCGAGATTGGATCGATCGATATTGTGGTCGCCAACGCCGGGATTACCCGCGACGCGCCGTTCCACAAGATGACGCCCCAGCAGTGGAAAGATGTCATAGACACCAACCTGACCGGCGTTTTCAACACCATCCACCCAATCTGGCCCGGTATGCGCGAGCGTAAGTTCGGCCGTGTCATTGTCATCAGTTCTATCAACGGCCAGAAAGGCCAGTTTGCGCAAGCCAACTATGCCGCCACCAAGGCAGGTGATCTGGGAATCGTCAAATCTCTGGCACAGGAAGGCGCGCGCGCAGGCATTACCGCAAACGCTATCTGCCCCGGTTATATCGCCACTGAGATGGTCATGGCCGTGCCTGAAAAGGTCCGCGAGGCCATTATCGGCCAAATCCCGGCGGGACGGCTGGGCGAACCCGAGGAAATCGCCCGCTGTGTGGCCTTCTTGGCCTCGGATGACGCCGGGTTTGTCAACGGCTCAACGATTTCTGTCAACGGCGCACAATTCTTCGTCTGACACTCCTCGGGACACAGTTTGAGAAAGGAACCTGCCCAATGAACGACCTCGAACCCGATATCGACCCGGTAGAAAGTCAGGAATGGCAGGACGCCATCGAAGATGTGATTGAACGCGATGGCGCGAACCGTGCGCATTTCCTGTTGGACAAGGCCGTACAAAAAGCCCGCGCTGCCGGGGCGACGCTGCCGTTTTCCGCAACGACGCCGTATCAGAACACCATTCCCGTTGACGATCAATACGCGTTTCCCGGCGATCCTGAGATGGAGTGGCGGATCCGTACGATCAACCGCTGGAACGCCATGGCAACCGTGGTTCGGCGCAACAAAGTCAGCAGCGAGTATGGCGGCCACATTGCCTCCTTCGCATCATCTGCCGTTATGTATGACGTGGGCCTGAACCACTTCTGGCGATCGAAATCGGCGATCCACGGCGGGGATCTGGTGTTCTTTCAGGGCCACGTGATCCCCGGCATCTATGCCCGGTCCTTCATGGAAGGGCGCATCACTGAAGAGCAGCTGGAAAACTTCCGCTCCGAGGTCGAAGGCGGCGGGTTGTCCAGCTATCCGCACCCGTGGTTGATGCCGGATTACTGGCAGTTCCCGACAGTCTCGATGGGCTTGGGTCCACTGATGGCGATCTATCAGGCGCGGTTCATGAAATACATGCACAACCGGGGTCATATCGACATGGCCGACCGTAAAGTGTGGTGCTTCCTCGGCGATGGCGAGATGGACGAACCCGAAAGCCGGGGTGCAATTGACCTGGCCGTGCGAGAAGGCCTGGATAACCTGATCTTCGTGATCAACTGCAACCTGCAACGGCTCGATGGTCCGGTTCGCGGCAACGGCAAGATCGTGCAAGAACTTGAGGGCGACTTCCGCGGTGCGGGCTGGAACGTAATCAAGCTGCTTTGGGGTAAGGGCTGGGATCAACTGCTGGAAAAAGATACGAGCGGGCGGTTGCGTCAGTTGATGGATGAAACCGTCGATGGCGACTACCAAACGTTCAAGTCGAAAGACGGCGCTTATATCCGCGAACATTTCTTTGGGAAATACCCGGAAACCGCTGCTTTGGTCGAAGACTGGACCGACGATCAGATCTGGGCATTGCGCCGGGGCGGACATGACCCAGAAAAAGTCTATACCGCATTCAAGCGCGCGACCGAGAACGAGGGCACGCCGACCTGCCTGCTGGTGAAAACCGTCAAGGGCTACGGCATGGGCTCGGCCGGTGAGGGGCAGAACACCACCCACCAGCAAAAGAAACTGGCCGAAGATCAGTTGCGTGCGTTCCGTGATCGGTTCCAGATCCCGGTCAGTGACGAAGACCTGCCCAACGCGCCGTTTGTGTCGTTGAACAACGCACAAAAGGCTTACCTGGCCGATCGACGCAAGGCTTTGGGCGGTGAGTTCCCCAAACGCGACAGCAGCGCTCCGGCGTTGGAGATCCCCGAACTTTCCAAGTTCGAAGCTCAACTAAAGGGCACCGGTGATCGCGAGATCTCGACGACGATGGCCTTTGTCCGCATCCTGACCACGCTGTTGCGTGACAAGGGAATGGGCAAGAACGTGGTGCCGATCGTGCCGGACGAAAGCCGGACCTTTGGGATGGAGGGGCTGTTCCGCTCGGTCGGGATCTACAACCCCTCGGGTCAGAACTATACCCCTGAAGATGCTGATCAGATGATGTTCTACAAGGAAACGACCAACGGTCAGGTCCTGCAGGAAGGCATCAACGAGGCTGGCGCCATGGCCGATTGGATTGCGGCAGCGACTGCGTATTCCAATCACGGCGTCCCGATGATCCCGTTCTTCATCTACTATTCGATGTTTGGCTTCCAGCGCATCGGTGATCTGGCCTGGGCGGCTGGTGATAGTCGTGCGCGGGGCTTCATGCTGGGCGGTACGGCCGGTCGGACGACGCTGAACGGTGAAGGTCTTCAACACGAGGATGGCCACAGCCACATTCTTGCGGGCACTATCCCGAACTGCATCACCTACGATCCGACCTTCAGCTATGAAGTCGCAGTGATCATCCAGAATGGTCTGCAGCGCATGTATGGCGATCAGGAAGATATCTATTTCTACCTGACCCTGATGAACGAAAACTATACGCACCCCGATATGCCGATGGGCGCGGAAGAGGGGATCATCAAGGGGCTGTATCGGTTTCAGGAAACCAAGAAGCCAGGCAAGAAGCACGTCAACCTGATGGGCTCGGGCACCATTCTTGTGCAGGCGATGAAAGCAGCGGAATTGCTGAAGAAAGATTTCGGCGTGACGTCTGATATCTGGTCGGCCACCTCCTTCAACGAATTGGCCCGTGACGGACAGGATGCGGCCCGCGCCAATCGTCTGGACCCGCTGGCAGAGGAACGCGTGCCTTACGTGACCGAACAGCTTTCAAAGGCCAAAGGTCCGATCATTGCAGCCACTGACTATATGAAGAACTACGCCGAGCAGATCCGCGCCTTTGTGCCGGGCCGCTATTCGGTGCTGGGCACGGATGGCTATGGCCGTTCGGACAGCCGGGTGAACTTGCGCCGGTTCTTCGAGGTCGATGCCAATCATATCGCGGCGGCGGCAATGGTCGATCTGTATCGCGAAGGTGCGGTGACCAAGGCCGAGCTCGAGAAGGCGCTCAAGACATATGAAATCGACGGCGACAAGCCGAACCCCCGGTTGGTTTAAACCCACGGGGCACGAGGAGACATAGACATGGCAATCGAAGTAACTGTCCCGGATATCGGGGATTTTGCGGATGTTCCGGTGATCGGCATCCTGGTCTCGGTCGGTGATACCGTCGCTGCCGAGGACCCCCTGATCGAATTGGAAAGCGACAAGGCCACGATGGAGGTTCCGTCCCCCGCCGCGGGTGTCATCAAGGAAATCAAAGTGTCCGAGGGCGACAACGTATCCGAGGGGGCGCTGATCCTGCTGCTGGAAGGCGAGGGGGCACCTACCGCCCCGGCTGAGACCGCGCCCACCGTCGCACCGGCACCTGCGGCTGCCCCCGCACCAGCCACCCCGGCGGCGCCGGTGATGGATCAAGGGTTCGGCAAGGCCCATGCCTCGCCATCGGTGCGCGCCTTTGCCCGTCAGCTGGACATTGATCTGTCCAAGGTCAACGGCTCGGGCCGCAAGGGTCGTATCCTGCGCGAGGACGTCACCAAGTTCCTCAAATCCACGACTGCGGCCGCTCCGGCTGCTGCAGGTGCATCGGGTGGCATGGGTATCCCGCCGATCCCGGTTGTCGATTTCTCAAAGTTCGGCCCGGTCGAAGACGTGGAAATGCCTCGGATCAAAAAGCTGTCTGGCCCTGCGTTGCATCGGTCATGGCTCAATATCCCACATGTCACCCACAATGATGAGGCCGACATCACCGACCTGGACAAATACCGCAAGGAAATGGACACGATGGCCAAGGAAGAAGGCTATCGCGTCACATTGCTGAGCTTTGTGGTCAAGGCCTCGGTCAATGCGCTGAAACAGCATTGGGAGTTCAACTCGTCGATCCACCCGGATGGCGACAAGCTGATCCGCAAATCCTACTACAATATCGGCTTTGCGGCGGATACGCCGAACGGTCTGGTTGTTCCGGTCATTAAAGATGCGGATCGTAAGGGCATTGTCGAGATCTCCAAGGATCTGATGGAGCTGTCGGGCAAGGCGCGTGCAGGTGAGCTGAAATCGAACGACATGCAGGGCGCGACGTTCACGATCTCGTCGCTGGGCGGTATCGGTGGCACCCATTTCACTCCGATCGTCAACGCGCCCGAGGTGGCCATTCTGGGCCTGACCCGGTCGAAGATGGCTCCGGTCTGGAATGGCGAAGAATTCGTGCCGCGCCTGATGCAACCCATGTCGCTCAGCTATGACCACCGTGCCGTTGATGGCGCCTTGGCTGCCCGCTTTTGCGTCACGCTCAAGACGCTGTTGGGTGACATGCGCAAGTTGATGTGGTGAGGAGAGATCAGATGGACGTCAAAGTACCCGATATCGGTGATTTCTCCGATGTGCCCGTGCTCAGCATTCTTGTCTCGGTTGGTGACACCGTCGCCGCCGAAGACCCGCTGATCGAACTGGAATCCGACAAGGCCACGATGGAGGTTCCGTCCCCCGCCGATGGCAAGGTCGTCTCGATTGCCGTTGCCGAAGGTGACAATGTCTCGGAAGGCGCGCTGATCCTGACTTTGGAAGCCGCCGAAGGCGCAACACCAAAGGCCGCGCCAGCAGAAGCACCCGAGACACCGCAGGCTGTGGACGCCACCGGCACTGCAGCCGGGCAGGGCAACGTACATGCCGAAGTGGTTGTGCTGGGTTCGGGCCCCGGTGGCTACACCGCAGCCTTCCGCGCCGCAGATCTGGGCAAAAAGGTTGTAATGATCGAGCGCAATCCGACGCTGGGCGGTGTCTGCCTGAACGTGGGCTGTATCCCTTCGAAGGCGTTGTTGCACGTGGCAAAGGTCATCACCGAGGCCGAAGAGATGGGCACACATGGTGTCAGCTTTGGCAAGCCCAAGATTGACCTGGACGAATTGCGCGCCTTCAAAGACAGCGTTGTCGGCAAACTGACCGGTGGTTTGGACGGTTTGTCCAAGGGTCGCAAGGTTCAGATCGTGCGCGGCTACGGTCGCTTCTCGGGTCCGAACATGATTGAGGTCGTGGGCGATGACGGAATGACAACGGTTTCCTTTGGCCAATGCATCATTGCGGCGGGATCCGAACCGGTTGAGCTGCCCTTTCTCCCCCATGATGACGACCGCGTGATCGACTCGACCGGTGCGCTGGAACTGGCGGATGTCCCAAAGCGAATGCTGGTTCTGGGCGGTGGCATCATCGGTCTGGAAATGGCTTGCGTTTATGACGCGCTGGGCTCGGACATCACCGTGGTCGAGTTGATGGATCAGATTATCCCTGGTGCGGACAAGGATATCGTTAAACCTCTGATGACCCGCATCAAGGGCCGGTATGAGAACATTTTCCTAAAGACCAAGGTCACAGCGATTGAACCGTTGAAAAAGGGCCTCAAGGTCACGTTCGAGGATGACAAGGGCGACAGCTTCACCGACACATTTGATAAGGTTCTGGTGGCTGTGGGACGCAAGCCCAACGGCAAGCTGATCGACGCCGAAAGGGCCGGGGTCGCGGTGGATGAGCATGGGTTTATTGCCGTGGACAACCAATTGCGCACCGGCGTGCCGCATATCTTCGCCATCGGTGATCTAGTCGGCCAGCCGATGCTGGCGCACAAGGCCGTGCACGAAGGCAAAGTTGCAGCCGAGGTTGCCGCCGGTCACAAGCGGTTCTTCGACGCGAAACTGATCCCTTCGGTCGCCTATACCGACCCGGAAGTGGCTTGGTGTGGCCTGACTGAGACCGACGCCAAGGCCAAGGGGATCAAGGTCGAAAAAGGCGTGTTCCCGTGGGCCGCGTCGGGCAAATCTCTGTCCAATGGCCGATCCGAAGGCATCACCAAGCTGCTGTTCGATCCACAGGATCAGCGCATCGTGGGTGCCTGCATCGTCGGCACCAACGCCGGTGATCTGATCTCCGAGACTGCTCTGGCCATCGAAATGGGGGCGGACGCGGTCGATCTTGGTCACACGATCCACCCCCACCCGACGCTGAGCGAGACAGTGAACTTCGCGGCCGAGATGTTCGAGGGCACGATCACCGATCTCATCCCGCCCAAGAAACGCAGCTAGGATCATGGCGATGAAGATAGGCACACCGAGAGAGACTTATGACGGTGAGAACCGTGTTGGGATGATGCCTGAGTCGGCGTTGCAGCTTCAGAAGTTGGGCTATGAGTGTCTGATTGAGAAGGGTGCGGGCGTTGCGGTCGGGTTTTCTGATGCGTCGTATGAGGCTGCAGGGGGTGAGGTCGTCAAGACGGCTGCGGCTCTGTGGAAGGCGGTCGACATTGTTGCCAAGGTGCGTCAGCTAAACGAGGCCAGGGCACCGGGTGCTCGGGCATCAAAAACTCGCTGATCTTCAAAGAAAACACCCGCATGTTCTACGGCGACGCAAGGGCAAGCCTCGACAAACTCCTGCCATTGGTCGACTAAGCGGAGCGGTTTGGTCCAAGATGTCTTGTCACTTGAAAAACTCCGTACGCCTTTTGGCGTAGCGGATTGAGTTTTGGGGTCAATCTGTTCGGAATTTTGCCGAGGCTCAGCCGCCCCCGGTGGGAGGCCTGGCTGAAGAAGCGGTCGGGTAAACAGGTACCCGCGCGTGCGACCGGCGATTCGGCCCATCCTGCCCAAGCCCCGGCGCCGGGGACCTATGTGCGGGTCAAGGCAAGTATTTGATTTCAATACGTCTCGCAGAATTTTTCTGCAGCGCAGCAAGAAAAATCTTGCAATGCTGCGTTGCGGCATTCATATAGTCCTCAAGCTGATGAAAACCGGGGTGGGCTCGGTTCGGCAAAAGGATTTAGGACAATGGCAAAGACGCAAGACTTCACCGCGACCCTGAAAGACGTTATGGGCGCGTTCCCCGTTGACACCACCGCTCTGGAAGGTGCTTTCAAATCGACCGCGACGCTGAACGAAAAGCTGTCGGGTGTTGCACTGGAAGCGGCTGAAAAGTCGGCTGAGATCTCGAGCAAATGGACCAAGGACACCCTGGCCAAGCTGACCGAGATGTCGAAAGCCAAGGCAGAGCCTGCAGACTACGCCAAAGCGGCCACCGACTTCGCCAGCGCATCGGCTGAAGTTGCAGCTGAAAACATGGCGGCCTTCGCAGAGATCGCGAAAAAAGTTCAGTCCGAAACCGTTGAGCTGCTGATGGCGGCTGGCAAAGACGTAGCCGAAGACACAAACGCGGCTGTCAAAAAAGCCACCAACGACGTGACCGCAGCTGCCAAGAAAGCAACTGCTGCCAAGTAAGCAAACGCCGCGAGGCGCACCCAATCCTACCAATCGGTGCTATCGCGCAGGGCAGGTCGAAAGACCTGCCCTTTCTTTGTTGGTGGAGCGTCTTTTTAGTGCGCGTCTTGACCACAGTGCGCCCTTGGTTGCGAAACGCCGTCTGGTGCAGTAAGCCACCTATTCAGTGTACACCGAGACCCATCCATGACCGCATCGTCAAACCCTGTTTTACAGCGCCAGTCGGCTTCAACAGGCCTTGTCACCAAGGCCGCGAGGCTGTCGGTTGCACCCATGATGGATTGGACAGACCGGCATTGCCGATTTGTGCACCGACTGCTGAGCCAGCAGACACTTCTATACACGGAAATGGTAACCGCCCCGGCGTTGGTGCGAGGTGGCGCATTGCATTTGTTGGACTTCAGTTCGCAGGAACACCCCGTCGCGCTGCAATTGGGCGGTTCTGATGCAGAGGAGCTGTCGCAAGCGGCCCGGCTGTGCGCGCAAGCGGGGTATGATGAGATCAACCTGAACTGCGGCTGTCCTTCGGATCGGGTGCAATCGGGTACATTCGGGGCCGTCTTGATGAAAGATCCCGCTCGTGTTGCTGATTGCGTTGCCGCGATGCGCGACGCTGTTGATGTCGAGGTGACGGTCAAATGCCGTATTGGGGTCGATGATCAGGATCCGGAACGGGTCTTGCCTGAATTCCTGCAGGCCATTCATGCGGCCGGATGCCGACGCGTAACAATCCACGCGCGCAAAGCATGGCTGCAAGGGCTTAGCCCAAAGGAAAACAGGGATATCCCGCCTTTGGACTACGACCTTGTGCATCGGATGAAAAATGCGTTCCCGGACCTGCACGTCTCGATCAATGGCGGAATCACGTCTCTGGAACAAGCAAAGACGCAACTGGACGCCGGGCTGGACGGTGTCATGATTGGCCGCGCGGCCTATCACCAACCCACGGATATTCTGGCCCAGGCGGATGCCATGATCTTCGGCAGCGGGCAGGTAGCTGATCCGATTGATGTCGTTCACAAAATGGTGCCCTATGTCGAAAACCACCTTGCCGAGGGCGGCCGCCTGCACCAGATCACGCGTCATATGCTGGGCCTGTTTGCCGGACGTCCCGGTGCGCGTGCGTGGAGGCGGGCTTTGTCCGAGGGTGCGGTTCACGATGGGGCAGGCCCCGAGGTGATGCTGCAGGCGCTGGACAGCATCGCGCCTTTGGCAGAGGTTTGACAGCTACAGGATACGGCCAGTTGGCCGGTTTGGGGGGATGATGCCCGAGACGATGTTACTGGCCCAGATGCTGGGCCTTTTGCTTGTAATCGGGGCGCTGGCCGGTGTTTTGGCCGGATTGCTGGGTGTCGGCGGCGGCATCGTTTTGGTGCCAGCGTTTTTCTATGCGTTCCAAACACTTGGATATGGTGGCCCGCAATTGATGCAGTTGTGTCTTGCGACCTCGCTGGCAACCATCATCGTCACCTCATTGCGATCCGTCTTGGCGCATAACAAGAAGGGCGCGGTGGACTGGGATATCCTGCGCGGCTGGGGGCCAGGAATTGCAGTTGGGGCCATTGTCGGCGTGCTGGTCGCCTCGGCGCTACGAACCGAAGCGTTGCAGGCGTTGTTCGGAGTGTTGGGTATGGTCATCGGCGCTTATCTGGGCTTGGGCAAATCGGAATGGCGGCTTGGTGATGTGATGCCAAAAGGCGTGAAGCGGGCCGTTTTGTCGCCTTCGGTCGGGTTCCTTTCAGTTCTGATGGGCATTGGCGGCGGCAGCTTTGGCGTGCCGCTGATGAGTCTGTTCAACATGCCCATCCACAAGGCGGTTGCAACGGCGGCCGGGTTTGGCGTGATCATCGCCGTGCCTTCAGTTCTGGGCTTTCTATTCTTGGACATAGCGCCTGAACACCGCCCGCCGTTCACAATTGGCGCTGTCAATTTGATAGCATTTGCAATTGTCGTGACCATGACCATGATCACCGCGCCGTGGGGTGTGAAACTGGCGCATGCGATGGACCCTAAACCATTGAAGCGCGTGTTCGCGGTGTTTCTGACGCTGGTCGCCTTGAACATGCTTCGCAAGGCGTTGGGGCTATGACCGATTTTTGGGACAAGGGCTGGATCAGGTTTCCACACGATCCGACACTTGCCCAATGGGTTGAACACGCTTTGCCGCAAGCCCGCGCCTCGGTCACAGATCCAACCTTTGCGGAATGGCTGGATTGCGAAGGCACGTGGTTCATCGGCGTGGATGCGCTGGATAACGATCCAGAGGGCAGGGTGGGGCAATCAGACCTTTTGTCAGGTCATGCGATGGACTTTATCGCCGAACATTACGGGCGGTTGCCACTGCACAAGGGGCAGGTCTCGGTCGTTTATCCCGGTTATCCCCGCCCTCGTCGTGGCGAAAACGAAGCCGCCAGCAGATACCGGCGGAACCGTGACGCGGCGCATGTAGACGGTTTGCGTCCCATGGGGCCGGATCGCCGACGACGGGTGGATGAGCCACACGCATGGATCCTTGGCATTCCGTTAACGGATGCAAGCGCGGATGCCGCGCCGATGGTTCTGTGGGAAGGCAGCCACAAGATTCTGGGGGCAGCCTTTCAGCGTGCCATGGAAGGCCAGCCCAAGGACAGTCTGCACCAGATCGACATCACCGATGTCTATCAGACCGCCCGTCGTGAGGTGTTTGAAACCTGCCCCCGTATCGAACTGCCTGCAAAACCGGGTGAGGCCTATCTGCTGCATCGCCACTGTCTGCACGGCGTCGCGCCTTGGGCCGAGGGGGCGACCGCCGGGCCGGATGGACGGATGATCGCCTATTTTCGTCCGGAATGCGCGGGGGGAGTAGCCGAGTGGATCGAATCCCCGTAACCTGTTGCCATTATTCAGGTTTGGAGGTTTTCGATGATTACGGTTCATACGCATTCTGAAGGGGCCCAGATTGAGGTCGAGCTGTCCGGCGAAGTGACAAGCAAAGATTACAGCGAGACATTGGTCCCCGCGATCGAAGCGGCGTTAGAGGCTCATGATGCGGTGCGTCTGTTGGCGATCGTGCAGCCAGAGTTCAAAGGCTATGATCTTGGGGCCGCGTGGTCCGATACCAAGCTGGGTCTCAGCCACTGGCGCGGGTTTGACCGTATCGCAGTTGCGGCTGATCAGGGCTGGGTGCAGACCAGCATCCGTCTGGCCGCGCCGATTCTGCCATGCCCCGTTCAGGTGTTTGAACTTTCGGAACTAGAGGCCGCGCGCCGTTGGATGCGCGAGTCGCTGGGTGCCATTCATGTGACCGATCTGGGCGGACCCTGCGTGCAGATCAGCCTGATGGGCAAATTGGATCCCGAGGAGTACCAGCAGGCAGAGCGTGATCTGGATACCTTGCTAAGCTCAAAGAACGGGTTCCGTCTGTTGATCGACCTGCGCGAGTTTGACGGCTGGCAGGGGCTGACCGCACTGGCCGCGCATTTCCGCCTGGCCCGAGGGCATGTGGGAATGCTGGATCGCGCCGCCATCGTCGGGGACAAAGCGTGGCAGCATATGGCGCAGCGTGTCGCCAGTCACGTTCTGGGTGCCCGCACGCAGTTCTTTCCTTCTGAGGATTTCGAAAACGCAAAATCCTGGCTTGCAGCCGGGTAAGGCGGCGGCCGGCAGAGCGAAAGATTTCGCCTGGCTTTACCATTACGTAAGGTTAAATTTTCGGCTGTTTATTTTTTCTTGATCAGTCGGTCAAAAAAAGATTAAACGTGTTTTAGTCTTCCGTATGACCACTTCGGAAGAACTTAAATGCTGAAGAGCGCCGCTGTGGGTTGCCACTCACTTACGCATGTCGTCGAACTTGATCCCCCCTCGGAGTTCAGACCGACCCGCAGCGGCGCGAATTCAGCCAAAAAGCCAGAAGTGGATATCAGGATTTGTTCATTCGCGCAGCCCGCCCACCGCGCCGTTTGGCAAGTCGGGGTTTGCGTGCAGGCAGATCTTCCATGATTTCGGCACGCTCAATGCTGTCCATTTTCGACCAGCGCGTGATCTCATCAATTGTGCGATAACAACCGGTACAGATGCGCTCGGTCGGGTGCACGACGCATATCTGGATGCAAGGGCTCTCGACCTCGTTCCTTTTCCAGACCATGTTTGTCATCGGTACACCCCGTTGCCCTTAAAGAAAGCGCAGCCTGTCCAGCGCTCCTTGTAGAATATAGCCTGCCGCAACGTGATCGATAACCTGTCCGCGACGTTTTCGTGACGTATCCGCCTCAAGAAGTGCTTTTTCCGCCGCGACTGTGCTTAGCCGTTCGTCCCAGAAGCTGATTGAAACCTCGGTCAGACGTGACAGATTTCGGGCAAAAGCGCGGGTCGATTGGCACCGGGGGCCTTCGGTGCCGTCCATGTTTTTGGGCAGGCCGAGTACGACACCACCAATCTCTCGGTCCGCGATAATGTCCAGCAATCGGGCCGAATCCAGGGTGAATTTCTTGCGTCGCACGGTCTCAAGCGGGCTGGCCACGCCGCGCATCCGGTCGGACACGGCCACGCCGATGGTCTTTTCGCCCAGATCCAACCCCATCAGGGCAGTCATAGGGGATAATGCGGCGGCGAAGTCTTCGAATTCGTCATATATCATTGCGCGATACCTGCCTGAAGTGCGGCAGCGTCGATGATCTCCAGCGCGTCGGCGTTTCCGGCAAAGACCGCCATGGCTTCGTTCCTGATGTCGATGGCGCGCTGTCCTTCGCCCAGAACGCCCAGTGCCGCGATCAGACGGGCCCAATCCTCGGGCGCTCCTCCTTCGGTGGCCAACCGGTCGGAGAGCTGATTAACCATGCCTCGGATCATCTCTTGTCGTTCTTCCGGGGTCAGCGCAGCGGCGGCCTCGACGTCATCCTGGCTGGGGCCGGGTCCTGCGGGGGCCGAAACCTCGGGCGCGTTGAACACCCCTGCGCGAAAGGCCAGCTCATCCAGTTGGGCCAGAATTGCGTCGACCCATGGCGCGCCGGCCGGTGCGTTGCGCAATGCGTCGGTCCAGATGCGATACCCGATGTCGGGGCGCCCGACCTGCACCATCATCTGGCCAAGGTAATACAGTGCCGGGCCATGTCGCGGATCGCGTTTTAACGCTTCGCGCAATGCAGCTTCGGCTTCGGGGGATACATATCCACCCGCCGACAAGATCATCATTTCGGCCAAATGCGAATAAGCGTCTGCAGGGACAGCGTCGCCAGACAATTCGATCACGCGCTGCTGGGCCTTGTAAGCGGCCGGAAAGTTGCCTGCGTTCGCTTCGTGTTGCGCCAAAAGAACATGGCCTTGCAGGTCATCGGGACGCGCTTCGACGGTTTCACGCAACTGCTCCAAAAGCGCCGCATAGCTTTCTTCCAGCTGCGGCAGGGGGGCTGGTGTTGTGGTGGCTTCGAATTCAGCTTGGCTGGGGCGTTCCGCACGCAAGGTTTCCGCTCGATCAATGCGCAGCGACAGAGGTTGATCCGGCAGCCCCGCCGCACCCATCCGGTCGTACATCCAGGTCGCACCGCCGACCAGGATAAGACCCACGGCTGCGATAGCGGTGACCGAAGCCCAAAGTGGCGGTCCCGGTCGAGTCGACTGTGCCTGTATCTGTGCGTCTGCGGCCAGAATGCGGCGTGAAATCTCGGTGCGTACACGCTCGGCATCTGCTTCCCCGATGACACCTCGGGCGAGATCCTTGTCCACGCCCGCCAATTGTTCGCGATAAACACGCAGGTCATAGGCCGCTGCGGGTTCGCGTGTGTCGCGCGCGCGCAGGATAGAATAGCCCAGGAACACTGCAGTCACGGCAGCTGTTAGGATGATCAGGACCCAGAACGACATGGCTTCTCCGAAGTGGCTGCCCTGACTTAGACCTCTCGGCGGGCCGACAAAAGGGACAAATGGCCGCTGGCAGACTTCGTGTCGCAATAATGGGGCCTATGTCGCAATAGTGCGATATTACGGCGTTGAACGGCAGGGGCGCGCTGGCGTTACGCGGCATATCTTCGCGCAATCACCGAACCGGATGGATTCGCCTATGAAACACTATTCAGCCTTTGCTGTAGCGCGCGAAGCGCTGCGCTATCACACCGGATGGGAACGCGCCTGGCGTTCGCCCGAACCCAAGAAGAAATACGACGTGATCATCGTTGGTGCGGGCGGTCATGGTCTGGCCACAGCATATTATCTGGGTAAGAACTACGGCATCCAGAATGTCGCCGTGATCGAAAAAGGCTGGCTGGGCGGTGGTAACACCGGTCGGAACACGACTATCATCCGCTCAAACTATCTGCAGGACCCTTCGGCAGCGATCTACGAAAAAGCGCGTAGCCTGTACGAGGATCTGAGCCAGGAACTGAACTATAACATCATGTTCAGCCCCCGTGGCGTCATGATGCTGGCCCAGACTCAGCACGAAATTCGCGGCTATCAGCGCACGGCACATGCCAACGCTTTGCAAGGTGTGCAGACCGAGTGGATCACCCCTGAGCGCGTTAAGGAGCTGGTACCGATTATCAACATCGACGGCCCGCGCTATCCGGTTCTGGGCGCATTGTGGCAGGAACGCGGGGGCACCGCTCGTCACGACGCCGTGGCTTGGGGATATGCGCGCGCCTGTTCCGCAATGGGCATGGACATCATCCAGCAATGCGAGGTCAAAGGCGTCAGGTCTGAGAATGGCCGCGTTGTTGGCGTCGATACTACCAAGGGTTCGATTGACTGTGACAAGCTGGGTATGGTGGTTGCGGGCCATTCCGGTCAGCTGGCCGAGATGGCGGGATTCCGTTTGCCGCTTGAGGCGATTGCCCTGCAGGCGTTGGTGTCCGAGCCGATCAAGCCCTGCATGGACGTGGTGGTGATGGCCAACACCGTGCATGGTTACATGTCACAGTCCGACAAGGGTGAGATGGTGATTGGCGGCGGCACTGATGCCTTCAACAACTACACCCAGCGCGGCAGCTTCCATCATATCGAGGAAACCGTTCGGGCACTGGTCGAAACTTTCCCGATGATCTCGCGCCTGAAGATGCTGCGCCAGTGGGGCGGGATTGTGGACATGACCGGCGACCGGTCTCCGATCCTGTCAAAAACGCCTTTGGGCGGTTGCTTTATCAACTGTGGCTGGGGCACGGGTGGCTTCAAGTCGATCCCCGGATCTGGATGGGGCATGGCGCAGCTGATGGCCACAGGTCACTCTCCGCTGACCGAAGCCTTTACGCTGGACCGCTTCAAAGAGGGCCGCTTCATCGACGAAAGCGTCGCCGCCGGGGTGGCGCACTAACACCCTGGCCCGAAGGTGCCACCTAATAGAATTCTGGTTGGCCACATTGCCAGCCGACCGCCAAAAGGATGACCATATGCTGATCCTGAACTGCCCGTATTGCGGCGTCGACGCCGAAGAATCTGAACTGTCCGCCGGAGGTGAGGCGCACCTGAAACGCTTCGGTCCCGGCTCGTCGGATGGCGAATTCCACGACTACCTGTTCATGCGTGAAAATCCCAAAGGCGTTCATTTCGAACGCTGGCGCCACAGCAACGGCTGCGGCAAGTGGTTCCACGCCGCTCGCTGCACACAAACGCTCGAAGTGTTCGGAACCTATTCCGCCCAGACCACCGAGCCGCCGAAAGAACTCAAGGACGCGATCACTGCAAAGCGCCCTGGCTGGACGTGGAGAGACTACGAATGATCCACGCTGCCATCCCTAATTCCGCCTGCGAAAGGTCAGCAACATGAGCACCCGTCTCGCAAAACAAGGCCGGCTGATTGACCGGTCGAAACAGGTCACATTCACCTTCAACGGCACCTCGATGCAGGGGTACGAGGGCGACACGCTCGCCTCGGCCCTGTTGGCCAACGATCAGATGATGATGGGCCGGTCGTTCAAATACCACCGGCCGCGCGGTGTTGTCGCCAGCGGTGCAGAAGAGCCGAACGCCTTGGTTGGCCTGGGTCAGGGCAACCGGTTCGAGCCGAACCAGCGCGCCACAACGACCGAGCTGTTCAATGGTCTGACCTCAATTTCACAGAACCACTGGCCGAACCTGGAATTCGACATCGGTGCCGTGAACACAGCGCTGGCGCGGTTCCTGCCGGCGGGCTTCTACTACAAGACGTTCATCCACCCCAAGCCATTCTGGAAACACGTCTACGAGCCGATCATCCGGCGGTCGGCCGGTCTGGGTAAAGCACCCGACAAGGACAACCGCGACGCAGATACTTATGAGCACTTCTACGCCTTCACCGACGTTCTGGTGATCGGTGGCGGTGTCGCCGGGTTGCAGGCGGCCATGGCTGCGGCCGAGACCGGTGCCAAGGTTCTGCTGATCGAGCAAACCGCGCATTGGGGTGGGCGTGCTCCGGTCGATGGCGGGACCATCAATGATGAGCCTGTGGATAAGTTCGTGGAACAAATGGTTTCCAAACTGGAAACAATGGACAACGTTATCATGCGCAACCGCTGCATGGGCGCGGGCGTCTATGACCATGGTTATGTGCTGGGGTATGAGCGTCTGAACGACCATAAACCGGGCACACAAGGTCCACGCCATCGCCTGTGGCGTATCCGGGCCAAGCAGGTCGTCACTGCGACAGGCGCAATCGAACGTCCGCTGTCATTTGCGGGCAATGATGTGCCGGGCGTCATGCTGGCCGCGGCCATGCGCGACTATGTGGTGAATTGGGGCGTAACCCCGGGCGAACGTGTAATCGTTGCGACCAACAATGACGACGCATATCGCACAGCGATCATCCTCAAACAGGCAGGTGTCGATGTTCTGCGTGTTATTGATGCGCGCGCTGCAGCCGGACCGCTGGCCGAAGAGGCGCGACAGCTTGGCATCCGGGTCGACCCCGGCAAAGCCATTGCCAAAGTCAAAGGCGGCAAGCGCGTTAAAAAGGTCGAAATCTGCAATCAGGAAGGCATCGGTGGCGCTCGCGAAGAAGTTGAGTGCGACGCGGTTGCCATGTCTGGCGGTTGGTCCCCGGTTGTTCACATGTGGTCGCATTGCGGCGGCAAGTTGATTTGGGACGAGGCGCACGCGCATTTCCGCCCCGATCCGGCACGGCCACCACTGGGCGCGAACGGCGAGGGATTTGTTGTGGCTGCTGGTGCGTCTAATGGCCCTCTGGCATTGGGTGATGTTCTGACGGACGCGCACGCTGCGGGCAAAGCGGCCGCCAAAGCAGCTGGCTTCAAGCCAAAGAACACCAAAGCTCCGGCTGGTGAGGCCACGCAAGAGGCCGCTATGCAAGCGGTCTGGCTGATGCCCGCCAACGCCGAAGTGCAGTTACGCATGAAATCATGGCTGGACTTCCAGAACGACGTCAAAGTCTCTGACGTGCAACTGGCCGCGCGCGAGGGCTATGAAAGCGTCGAGCATACTAAGCGGTACACCACACTGGGTATGGCGACAGATCAGGGTAAGTTAAGCAATATCAACGGACTGGCGATTCTTGCTGATGCGCTGGAATCAGAAATTCCGAAGGTAGGAACCACCACGTTCCGCCCGCCATACACGCCCATTTCGATGGGTGCGATTGGCGGCGAGGCGCGTGGGGATGTGTTCCAGCCGATCCGTCAGACGCCGATGCACAACTGGCACGACAAGAACGGCGCGGATTGGGAGCCGGTCGGCCATTGGCGCCGGACCTACGCTTATGTACGTCCTGGTGAATCTGTGCACGACGCAGTAAACCGTGAGGTCAAGAACACCCGCGAAAACCTTGGTCTGCTGGACGCGTCGACACTGGGTAAACTGATCGTCAAAGGCCCGGACGCCGGCAAGTTCCTCGACATGATGTACACCAACATGATGTCCACGCTGAAGGTCGGCAAATGCCGCTATGGCCTGATGTGTTCGGAAAACGGGTTCCTGATCGACGACGGCGTTGTAGCACGGATCGACGAGGAGACCTGGCTGTGCCACACAACCACCGGCGGAGCGGAGCGCATCCATGCCCATATGGAGGAATGGCTGCAGACCGAGTGGTGGGACTGGAAAGTCTACGTCGCCAACGTGACCGAGCAATACGCTCAGGTCGCGGTTGTTGGCCCCAACGCCCGCAAGGTGTTGGAAAAATTGGGCGGTATGGATGTTTCGAAAGAAGCGCTGCCCTTCATGGAATGGCGTGATGGCAAGATCGGTGAGTTTTGCTGCCGCGCTTACCGCATCTCGTTCTCTGGCGAGTTGTCTTATGAGATCGCGGTTCCCGCATCGCAGGGTCAGGCGTTCTGGGATGCACTGATGGCGGCTGGCAAAGAATTCGGCGTGATGCCTTACGGCACGGAATGTCTGCATATCCTGCGGGCCGAGAAGGGCTTTATCATGATCGGGGACGAGACCGACGGCACCGTGATCCCGCAGGATCTGGGGCTGCACTGGGCGCTCTCGAAGAAGAAAGAGGACTACCTCGGAAAACGCGCCCATTCGCGCAGCCACATGGCCGATCCGGACCGCTGGAAACTGGTTGGTCTTGAGACTGTGGATGGTTCGGTTATCCCTGACGGAGCTTACGCAGTCGGCGAGGGCGTCAACGCCAACGGGCAGCGCAATATGATCGGACGGGTGACCTCAACCTATTACTCGGCCAATCTGGGCAAGGGCATCGCAATGGGTCTGATCAAGCACGGTCCCGACCGCATGGGCGAGATCGTCGAGTTCCCGGGTACCGATGGCAAAACCTACAAAGCTAAGATCGTGGACCCGATCTTCTTCGATAAGGACGGGGAGAAGCAGAATGTCTGAACCCATCAGCGCACTGAACCACGCAAGGTATGATGGCATCGCCAAGGTCCGGGAATGTGGCCTGCAGGGTATGATTACCTTGCGCGGCGACCTGTCCGACAAGGTGTTGGCCAAGGCCGTCAAGGACGCAACGGGTCAGAAGATGCCCGGTCAGCGCGAAGCCTTGGTCGACGGTGAGTCCGGCGTTTGCTGGATGTCCACGGATGAATTGCTGGTGCTTGTTCCCTACGCCGAGGTTGAGGCCAAACTGGCGACCATGACCAACGCGCTGAGCGGCACACACGCGTTGGCCGTCAACGTCTCGGACGCCCGCGCCGTGTTCAGTATCTCGGGCAGCAATGCGCGTGAGGTGTTGGGCAAACTTGCCCCAGTCGAGCTGTCGGCTGAGGCATTTCAACCAGGTCAGATCCGCCGCTCGCGCTTGGCTCAGGTGGCAGGGGCGTTCTGGATGGATGACGCTGAAACCTTCCGCGTTGTCTGCTTTCGGTCGGCCGCAGACTACGTGTTCAAGCTGCTTAAAGTAGCGGCGCAGCAGGGCAGCGAAGTTGGAGTTTACTGAACCGAATTGAACTGAAAAGCCCCGGCTATGCCGGGGCTTTCTTTACCCGGTGAATACGCTGCAAACTCCGGATCCATATGGTTTGTTGGCAGCGCTTTTATGCGCAAAACTGGCGCGAACTTTGACAGTGCTTTTTGCTGAATTAAGATTTGCCTAATATTTCATGCGCAGATTTTGCCCTTCGCTTGACCGGACGGTGACGTTCCAAAACATGCGATACTCGCCACTTTTTCACTTTGAGGAGAGCGCTGGTCCAATCGTGATAACCGCTGACGACTTTGGCCTCACGCGTGTCAATATCTACTTGAAAATAACGATCCAGCCATGGCCGCGGGGTTTCGTGATTTTACATTTGAATTCTAAGGTACCGGCAAAAAAACTGATTGCGCGGAAACGATCAACACAGCAATCGCAGTAAGCGAAGCTTTCATTTTTGTTATCCTTCAAACTATTCCGTGGGTGCACTTCAAAAAGCTCACGCATGGGTTGCAAGTGGGGAAACACCTAAGTCGACAGGGCTAATAGCCGCAATCTAGCCAGTTAACAAAACCGTACGGTACCGTGTCATTTCCTTTGGGCTGAGCGCTTTCTGAACATCCAGCGGGCGTCCGGTTTCGTCAGTAATTTCAGAATAAAAGGAGAGACTGCTCAGCAGGTCTGAGGTCCGCTGATGTCTGTCCTCTTCGGGCAAAAGCGGTGAGTGGAGTGAGAGGTACAGTGTAGGTCGCGTCCGTTTCAACCAGGGCAGGATCGTTGGCAGCACAAAAAACTCAGCCCCCTCAATATCCATCTTGACCAGAGATACGCCCGAAAGGTCATTCGCGGCCTCGAACTGGTCCCATGCGATCGTCAAGGCGTCGCTGCCATGTGTTCCGTCGTGCAAAAGTGAGCTGGTGGAATCGCCCGGCTCGCCGCGCACCGACGCCATGCGAGCCACTCCGAACTGATCCGACAACGCCACGCCAAAGGCCGAAACGTTTTGGATGTCGTTCAGGTCGAGGTTCCAAGCCAGATGCCGAAATGCCGTCGGGTCCGGTTCGAAACACCAGACGTGTCGCGCCTTGCGGGCACCGTACAGGACCGTGGGGCCAATCCACGCGCCGATGTCCAGATAATCCCGATCTGCCGACAGATACTTGTCGAGTACCGCGAAAGTTTCAGTCTCCCACTTGCCATCAGACGCCTTGCGCCAAAATTTCGAATGATAAGGGTCCAGACGAAACGGCTCGCCATTCAGCTGACCCGCATAGTATCCGCGGGCGCGGTAAAACATCTTGCGCGCTTGTGTAAGCATCGCCTGCCTCCGGGTTTTCTTGTCTCGGCTCTTGACCTGCGGCGGCTGCCAAAGCATTTAACCTTAGGAACCGCAACTTACATTTTTACAGGGGGCCGATATGGCTTTTGAACTTCCTGATCTTCCTTATGCACATGACGCGCTGGCAGCCAAGGGTATGTCCGCGGAAACACTGGAATATCACCACGACCTGCACCACAAGGCCTATGTCGACAACGGCAACAAGCTGATCGCTGGCACCGAGTGGGACGGCAAGTCGCTGGAAGAGATCATCGTTGGCACCTACGACGCAAATGCCGTCGCGCAAAACGGCATCTTCAACAACATCAGCCAGCTGTGGAACCACAACCAGTTCTGGGAAATGATGGGCCCCAGCGGCAAAGCAATGCCCGGTGACCTGGAAAAAGCCCTGACCGAGAGCTTTGGCTCGGTTGACGAGTTCAAGTCGCAGTTCAGCGCGGCTGGTGCCGGTCAGTTCGGTTCGGGCTGGGCGTGGCTGGTCAAAAACGCAGACGGCTCGCTGGCCGTGACCAAGACCGAAAACGGCGTGAACCCGCTGTGCTTCGGTCAAACCGCTCTGCTGGGTTGCGACGTGTGGGAGCACAGCTACTACATCGATTTCCGTAACAAACGTCCGGCTTACCTGTCGAACTTCCTCGACAATCTGGTGAACTGGGAAAACGTTGCATCGCGGATGTGATTGTTAACCCGATAAGGGTTTATCAAGGGCCTGCTGGCGGTGACGTCGGCAGGTCTTTTTTTATTAGATGGGTGTTTCTGAAGGTGATGCGGCGTTTTGCAATCGGCGTCGAATGGCAGCAGTGAGCCCAATGTTTCGAATGCTGTGACTGGTATTGGCGTCTGCTGTTTGCGGTAAAGCGGACTTAAAAAAGTTGATCGAACAAACCAAAGTAGAGCTATACCTAAACCAACATGTTTGCGTTCCAGTTGCCGCGTTGCCGCCCCTCGATTAACGAAAAATATCGGTAACTAGTGAATGCGTACGGCCCCCCAGTTATTTACCAAGTGTTAATCTTCTAAAAGTTCCCGAATATTGGCATCTAGCTGCGCAGTGAAACCTTTGTCATTGCCTGGGTTGGCAGCGCAATGGCCCCAAGGGGAATTGTAAGGGCGGAAGACGGCGCGAGGTATGTGGTGGGCCTCAATTTCGTTGTCCTCGGGAGGGAAATATAGATCCTGAGTACAAGGCATCAGAATGGCACGAGCCTTGATGGCACCTAGCGCCAGTTCAAAATCTTCATTGTAAAGCGGCCCGGCTGAGATGTCGCCTGCCTGCCAAGTGGCAAGCTTTGCCAGTAAGTTGTTGGCATCCCAGCCCTGCACATGGTCCTGCTCCCAATCTTGCATCAGTTCTTCAATGGATTGAAATCCCAGCTGCCGATATAGCCCCTCGCGATAGAAGGTCTGAGAGAAGGCCCAGCCTGCGTAAACCCGGCCAAAGGCGCTAAGCCCGGCCTCGGGTGGGCTGTCATAGTTACCGCCGTTCCAATTCTGATCCGCACAAAGGGCGGCCTTGATCCCTTCGAGGAAGACAAAATTATGCGGTGAGGTCTTGGCCGAGGCGCAGAAAGGCAGGATCGCTTGGACCATGTCCGGGTATTGCGCCGCCCACTGGTAGGATTGGCAGCCCGCCATTGACCAGCCAGCGACTAGGGCGATTTTCTCGATCCCCAGGTGATCATGGATCAACCGATGCTGGGCAGCGATGTTGTCCCACATCTGCACCAGCGGAAATCGCGGGCCGTCCTGCGGCGCAGGCGTATTCGATGGCGACGATGAGCGACCATTGCCGAACAGGTTCGGGCTGACGATAAAATGGCGGCTTGGATCAATCGCGCGACCCGGGCCAAAGAACCCCTCGCTACGGGAGTTTGTGCCGGTATAAAAGGTGGGCAGAACGATGACATTGTCACGGGCGGCCGACATTGTTCCGTAGGTCTGATAGGCAAGCTTGGCATCCTTCAATACCTCGCCCGACAAAAGTGGAAGGTCGCCAAGCTCGTATATCTCAAAGTCCGACACCATCTGGTCATCTCCTGCCTCAGTAGAGTCGCAAATATTCCTGCACTTCCCAATCGGTGACAGATTGGTGATACCGCTCCCACTCGTCGTTTTTGTATTCGAGATAAGAATTACGCATCACCGGACCCATCACATGTTCCGCCATGGCATCGCCGCGCAAGGCCTCGATCGCGTTAAACAGGGTCCGCGGCAATCGGCGGATTCCGAGCTCGGCAAGTTCAGCTTCGGTCTTAGAATAAAGATCAAAATCAGTTGGTTCGCCCGGGTCGGTCTTTTCTTTGATCCCCTTCACACAACAGCTCAGATGCATCGCCATTGCCAGATAGACATTCATGGTCATGTCGCAGGCACGGTTTTCGATGCAGTGGCGGCTCTGTGGCAGGCGGAACTGGGCCGAGCGGTTGTTGAAGCCATATGTGATATTGGTCGGAGCCCAGGTGACCGTGCCGCCTTCAAAACCGCCAACGCGCGGCACCAACCCGTTATAGGAATTCACGGTCGGACAGGTGATCGCCGTGATTGCTTCGGCATGCTGCATCAGCCCGCCTACGGCCCAGCGGCTCTCGTCGCTCCAGTTGCCATCGGGTGTCTCAAAAATGTTTTCGCCGGGGCGACTTTCATGCTGCATCGACATGTTGATATGCGCCCCGGACCGCCAGTCCCCCACCGTTGGCTTTGGCATAAAGGTCACAAACAACCCATGCTGCTTGGCCACCTCTTTCAACGTGATGCGCAGAAAAGCCAACCGGTCGGACATCTCCAGCAGGTTGGTGTAGTGGAAATCAAGCTCAAACTGGGAGTACGCACCCTCGGCCACCACGTCATGCAGGTTCCAGCCTAATCCTTCGATGATGTCGATCAGGGTTTTTAGGAATGGCATCGAGTCGATGGAATACTCAACATCATAGCCAAATGCCTGACGACGCGGACGAAGCCCATCTGCAGGGTCATCGTCAAATGCCTTAACGGGCTGCCCGGCGTCGTCATATTTCATCACGATAAACTCGGGTTCTACCCCGGCGTAACCAGTGTACCCTTCCAGCGCGGCCTCGTGCATGGCGCGTTTCAGGGCCTGACGCGGACAAACGTTGTAAGGAGCGTCTTCCCAGTAGAGATCCGAGAAGATGATCGCCATCGATGTGTCCCACGGACAGACGTAGACGGCATCGAGATCCGGAACCACCACCTGATCGCTGTCGGCGGGGCTTAGCTCGGGCACGTACGAAATCGAATGCACCGCGAATTGCGGGCCTTTTCCAAGGCATAGCGGTTCAAAATCACTCATCGGTACGGGTTTTGTTTTTGGAATACCGTGCAGGTCAATCCAGGCGGCCATCACGTATTTGACACCAGCCTCCTCCAGACGTTGCCGTACCTCTGCGATACGCGGGCGGTTACGCTCGACAGCGTCATGGAAAGTCTCGTAGTAGATGCGGGTGCTGGCATTATCCTTGGGCATTCGGCGTCCTCCCATCGAATGGCAATCAGATTTGGTTCACCGAGGGTGATCCCTCAGTGTTGGTGCTGGTTTCGTTTGTTCTGTCGCTCAGCGGTTAAGATGTTCAGCCGGGGACAAAATCGTCAGGATCGATGCCCGGAACCTGCGTGATCCCGGCAAGCTGTTTCCAGTTGTGAGGGTAGGCGGCATAGAAGATCACGCATTTGCCGTCCGACTCGTAGGAAATGTGGTTGTCCTTCGGGACAAACAGCACATCACCACGATTGCAAACATAGCTTTTGCCATCGCAAACCAGTCGGAATGTACCCTCAAGGCAATAAATGATCTCGTCGCAGGTCAGATCCCACGGCACCTTGATGTTGTTCAGGACGTTGATACCGCCGCACATGGACTTGCTGAATTCACTGGTCACCATCGGTTTGATGTAGGTGTCGCTGTCGCCCATCGAGTCGTAGCGATTTTGAACCAGATCGAATTTGAAAAGTTGAGGTGTGTCACCCATTTGGTCAGCCTTCCTGTGCCAGGTGTTTCAGTATGGATTCGTTCAATTCGACCTTGTAACCGTCAGGGTCCTCGCAAAAGGCGATGACCCTTGTGCCGTTTTTCATTGGCCCCGGTGGGCGGGTGATGTTTACGCCCGCCGCAGCCAGCTGTTCGCACGCGGCATAAACATCTGGCGTTTCGATGCAGATGTGACCCCAGCCGTCGCCTTTGTCATAAGGCGTGCCCTGATCCCAATTGGCGGTCAGCTCCAGCGTGGGAAACTCGGCCTCGGGCCCATAGCCGATAAAGGTATTGGTGAATTTGCCTTCGGGGTAGTCCGTGCGCCGCTGCACTTCCATACCCAGAATTCCGCAATAGAAATCCAGTGACTTCTCCATGTCGGTGACCCGCATCATCGTATGGGCCAGACGAAACCCTTTGGATATGGACTTATTCATCGATATTGTTCCTTCTTGCTTAAGCACCGGCCACGTCGCGCTCGATCAGATCCTGGAAGGCGCGCACGCTGTCCTCCCAGGCGGGCGACAACAGGCCCCCATCCTCGGCGACCGGGGATTTGCGGCCCTCAAACATGCGTTCAACCATCTCGTGATCTTCCTTGTGGACATCCCACCAAAGGTTTCTGAGGGCTTGTATTTCCTCGGCGCTCAGCTCCTGACCTTCTGTCGTGTAAAGTGCTCGGTACT
Source organism: Ruegeria sp. YTSC230 (assembly GCF_059609665.1). Lineage (NCBI taxonomy): Bacteria > Pseudomonadati > Pseudomonadota > Alphaproteobacteria > Rhodobacterales > Roseobacteraceae > Ruegeria > Ruegeria sp. YTSC230. Next base: position 207,254 of record NZ_JBXWMC010000004.1, read on the forward strand.
GGCGCATCTTTCCGGGACCAATGGGCACGTTCAGATAGACGCCCAGCTGATCCGGGAAATAGCGGCCCAGAATGAAATTGGGGTACAGGGTCAGATAGCGAGAGCTGACGCCCAGACTGCCGGATGTGCCCAACTCTTCGTTCAGATCCACCGCGCTGCCGATGCAGGTGCCATCGGTGATGGTATAGTGGTTCTCCAACGGCTGATCAGTGGTTGAGGCATGGACAAACTGAACGTGGTAGGGCTCGATAAAGTTCTCCATGATCAGCTTCCAGTTGGTGCCAATCTCACCAAAGTCGAGCAGGCCAATTGGTTCCACTCTGGTGAAATCCATCCCCTCCAGCCGGCTGATCAAAGGCGCGGCATAGTCTTCGAAATCAGGCGCGTTCCCATCCAGATTGACGAAGATCCAGTCATGCCAGACATGGGTGCGTACAGGCTTGAGGCGATGATTTTTGATGTCAAAGCCGTCGAACTCCTGCTTGCCGGTTCCGGCAAAATGAGGTGCAGCTCGCAGGCGGCCATCCAGGTCATAAGCCCAGGCATGATAGGGGCAGCGGATCAGCTTGCCGACGTTCTTAGGCTTGTCGACCAATGTCATGCACCGGTGCAGGCAAACGTTGTGAAAAACCTGGATGTCGCCATCACGACCGCGCACCGCCAACAGTGGCAAGTTTGCGCATGTGACCGGATGAGCGTCGCCGGGGTTTGCCATCTGATGGGCAAACCCGATGAATACCCAGTTCTTGGCCAGGACCGTCTGGCATTCCCGCTGCCAGAACTCTTCGCTGCGATACGCCCCGGCTGTCAGCCCGTGCTGAGGCCCTCCAATGGCCTGGGCTCTATCCTCGGCAATTGTCATTTGTCCTCCCTTCGACACTGCCACCCGCACCCGTCAGTCCAACGACAGGCGCATGGTTTTTCCGTTTCTCGCGGTCTTCCTACTTGCGGCTCTGTCCCGCCGCGCCGGGACTTGAGGTTTCGACTGCGAATATCGCATTTTTCGTCTAGCGACATTTCGATTTCCGCGACTAATTGGGATTTTGGGGCAAGAATCGGAAATGATCTGGTCAAAAAACGGCATGATGATACGAATTTCGAATAACGAGGTCGTGTGGATTGCGAGAGTCGCAATTCCAACGGGATTTTACAGAAAATTTGGCAATAGATCCCCGTCACCGTCCTTGGAATCTGCGGTGTCGAGGGCAAAGGATGTCGTTTTCTGCACTTCCTGCCACAGAATTCTCAGGGGAGAATTGCGGATTTCGATGTCCTCACCTAGTCTCAGCTACGAATGCAGCAATCGAGCATCAGGTATATGGTAGTCAAAAAGCAATCAAACGTGCGCGCCACCGCACAGAGCATTAGGTCCCCAAAGGATGACTTGAACCAACAGATCATCCGGCTGTTGCAGCAAGATGGCCGGATGGCCTTTTCGGAGATTGCGCAGCAGTTGAACGTGTCCGAAGGAACCATCCGCAACAGGGTGAGCGGTCTGCGAGACAATAACATGTTGCGGATCGTCGCGATGTCGGATCCCGTGGCCACAGAGTACACAACCGACGCGATGATTGGGTTGAATGTGGCTGTTGGCGTGACCCCACGCCAGGTGGCGGAGCGGCTTGAAAAGAACCCTCGGGTTGTTTTCATTCTGTGGGTCGCGGGTCGATATGACCTGATCATTGAATTGGTCAGCGACGATGATGACGCATTGAAGGAATTTCTGGAGCATGAAATCCACGCGAATGACGATATCGCCAATGCCGACGTTATGCCGGGGCTGAAGAACTTCAAGAATCAGTTCCTGCTAAAGCAGGATTTGAGGGAATGATTGGGGAGAAGCCCATCGCTGAAGCCAATAGGGCGAAAGGATTTTGACAGAGTTTTTGCGGAGATAATATGCGCCGGTCTTAATGTCGCCTCCGACAGCAATCAGTCTTCCCAACTGTGCAAAAGATGTTGTCTGACAAGTCGTCGTGAATGCCGGGTTGCTTCAGCAAAATACCGCTTTGCGTTGGCGGACAACCTTTGTGCTCAGATAAGCGAACAGCGGGTTTGTCCGCAAAACTGACTTTAGTCGAAAGGCCATTCGACAGTGTCGACGTGACCCTGCAACTCTGCCGCAGGAGAAAACCTGCCTATACGTCAACTTTCGAATTGAGACCTATTGTACGCCGTCCCGAAATACCTAGCTAAAGTATGCGGAGGGAGAGAGCCGCAAACCACTAAGAAAACGGTCAGGCAACGCGCCGAATGACTTCGGTGCGTCTCGGGTAAGCTTTGCCTGACGCATGAGGGATGGCCAAAAAACGCCATTACAGGAGAATACAATGGTCGAACTTGCACAGGGAACATGGGTTGTCATTGCCGACGGGGAAAAGGCGCTGTTCATGGAGAATATCACCGACGCTGAAGATCCCAATCTGGTTGTCGTATCCGTAGAAGAAAGCGATGGACCAAGGACCAAGCCTTCGGACCGAGCCGGTCGTCGTTTTGACACGGCGCCACACCAGAAATCGGCCGTGGAAGAGAGCAAATGGAAAACCCACGCGAAGTCCCTATTCGTGCAGGATGTCGCCAACTTGTTGAACCGCAAGGGATTAAAAGGGGCCTATAAACGTTTGGTCCTGGTGGCCAGCCCGCATGTTCTCGGGCTGCTGCGTCGGCGGTTGCACAGCGAAGTGCTGGGAAAAGTGGTTGCCGAGGTTGATAAAACCCTGACCAATCACCCGCTGCACAAGGTTGAGCAAGTGTTGCGACAGCGCCTTGCCCCTGCGACTTGAATTCGGTGAAATTAAACGGGCGGTTCTGACCGCCCGTTTTGCCAGCCGCGTTAGTTCAGAACTTTCCTGAGAACTGACATTGCGGCGTTGGGGCCGTCGACCCATGTGATGAAGTCTGACAGAGACGCATCGGCAAAGCCTTGGCCGATGACCTGTTGCAACAACTCGTGCAGCGTATCCCAATACCCATCCACATTCATGACTAGAATGGGCTTGTCGTGCAGGCCCAACTGACGCCAAGTGAGCGCCTCGAACAACTCGTCCAGCGACCCGGGACCGCCTGGCAGGACAATGACCGCATCGGCGTTCATGATCATGACCTTTTTGCGTTCGTGCATAGTCTCGGTGACCACGAAACGGGTCAAATCCGTTTTACCGACTTCACGTTGCAAAAGATGCACGGGGATGACGCCGAACGTGTCACCACCGGCGGCTTGCGCGGCACGTGCAACCTCGCCCATCAGTCCGACATCTCCGGCACCGTAGACCAGTCGCCAACCTTCTTCGGCCAAAAGGGTTCCAAAGTGCTGCGCTGCGTCGGAATAGGCCGGATTCGCGCCATTTCGTGACCCGCAATACACACAGACAGATTTCTGAGACATGGGATGGCTTCTCCGGGCTTGTATATGGTGTTTTGACCCGTGATAGCGGGATTGATAGATTGGCTCAACCGTCAGGCAGAATGTGTTATACTCAAAGCACTTGCGCTGCGGAGTGAAGGGAAAAGAATGAATTCCAATTCGGGAAGCGAAAGTTCCGGAACTTTCACCTGGGGGGTGATTGCCGGCGTCGTTGCACTGGTCGGAGCCGGTGGGTTGTACCTGTCCGGTATCTTTGGTGCTGGTCCTCAGGACGCTGTGCCGCAACAAGACACCGCAGTCCAGACCACGGAAGCGGCCAGTACGAATTCCACCGCCTCTGAGGATCAGAGCACGGCAATTCAGGAACAGGAAGCCATTGATCAGTCTGATGACACTTCTGCACCAGCGACTGACACAGCCGAGGTCGAGCCGGTTGCCGCACCACCGACTCTGGACCAGATTTTCGTAGAACCTGACGGAAATACTGTTCTTTCGGGCAACGCAGAACCGGGTGCGGACGTTCGTGTTTTGCTGGATGGTGAGCAGGTACACAGCTTTACCGTCGACGACTCCGGTCAGTTTGCCGAGTTTCTGTCGATCCCATTCTCAGATGATGCACGCGGGTTAACGCTGGAAACTGCGGGTGAGGATCAACCTGTCCGTTCGGACGATTATTTGATTGCAGCTTTACCTGAACCGGAACCGGCAATTGAGCAGATAGCTGCCTTGGAAACAGGTGACGCCGCCAGTGATCAAACTGCAGGGGCGCAAGACACATCGACGCCTGCGTCGACCGATGAAACATCGACAACCGGTGATGTCGAAACGGCGGAGGCAGTTGCAGATCAACCAGAGGATCAACCCCAGGAAACTGCACAACAAGCCGCTGAAGAAAGCAATGAAAGTCAACAAGTTGCTATTTTGCGTTCAGGTGAAGACGGGGTTGAACTGGTTCAATCTCCAACAGCCGAACCCGATACTTCGGATGAGGTGGCGTTGGACACGATTGGGTATTCTGACGTTGGCGACGTTGAATTGACAGGCCGGGTGCCGGACGGGTCTGCGGTGCGGCTGTATCTGGACAACCAGCTTGTCGCCGATCTGCCGCTGGTTGATGATGGTAAATGGCGCAGCGAGTTGGAAGGGATTGACCCTGGGATCTACACCCTGCGTGTGGATGAAATCGCCACGGATGGCACCGTGGTCAGTCGCCTTGAAACGCCGTTCAAGCGCGAACCACTGGAAGCTCTGCGCGCGGCAGAGGGTGGCGACCAGCCCGAGGGCGAAACAGATACCCCCCCGATCCGCGCGGTCACTGTGCAGGAAGGCGACACGCTTTGGGCCATATCGCGTGATCGGTTCGGCGATGGTATCCTTTACGTGAAATTGTTCGAGGCTAACCGCGACGCGATCCGCGATCCTGATTTGATATATCCCGGTCAGATATTCACCATCCCGGAATGAACTATTGCTGCTGGCCCTTGGTGGGCCAGCGGTCTATCTCTGACCGCAGATCAGGTACGTGATGAGACGAGCAGCGCCAATGACCTCAGCCGATACGCCCACGCCCGACGACCGCCGCTCAGGCTGGCGCACGATCCGGAAGGTTGCGCCTTATATGTGGCCCGAGGACGAGCCTTGGGTAAAACGTCGCGTCGTTCTGGCCATGGGCATGCTGGTGCTGGCCAAGCTGATCGCGGTCTATACCCCCATCCTTTACAAGGGCGCTGTCGATGGGCTGGCAGGTGAGGGTGTTCCGCCACTGGCCTTGGGCGCTGTTGGTCTGACCGTGGCCTATGGTGTCGCACGCATGATGACAGTTGGTTTCCAGCAGTTACGCGATGCGGCCTTTGCCCCTGTAGGGCAGCGGGCCTTGCGCGCACTGGCGTTGGAGACCTTCCAGCACATCCACCAGCTGTCCATGCGTTACCACGTGACGCGCCGCACCGGGGGGCTGAGCCGGATCATCGAGCGTGGTGTGAAAGGCGTGGAATTCCTGCTGCGCTTTTTGCTGTTTTCCATCGGTCCATTGATCCTGGAATTGTTGCTGGTCGCGATCATTCTGATGTGGCTGTTCGACGTCTGGTATCTGGTTGTCGTTGCTGTCACCATCGCGCTGTACATCTGGTTCACCTTTGCGGTGACCGAATGGCGCGTGAAGTTGCGCCGCGAGATGAACGATCAGGATACCGAGGCCAACCAACGCGCGATCGACAGCCTGCTGAATTTCGAAACCGTCAAGTATTTCAATGCTGAATCGCGCGAGGCGGCTCGGTACGACGTGTCGATGAAGGCCTATGCCGGGGCTGCGCTTAAAACGGCGTATTCGCTGGCCTTCCTGAATTTTGGTCAGTCCCTTCTGATCACTTGCGGGCTGATCGGCGTGATGGTTCTGGCGGCCATGGGGGTGCAGCAGGGTACGCTGACCGTCGGCGATTTCGTCATGGTCAACGCCTATATGATCCAGATCACAGTGCCGCTGAACTTTCTGGGTACCGTCTACCGGGAAATCCGCCAGTCGCTTGTCGATATGGGGCAGATGTTCGACCTGCTTGAGCAACCGACCGAAGTACAGGACAAGCCCGACGCGCCCGATCTGTTGGTCAAAGGTGGTGAGGTGACGTTGGACAGTGTTCACTTTGGCTACGATGCGGACCGCGAAATCCTCAATGGTGTGTCGCTGAAAGTCCCCGCGGGTCAGACGGTGGCAATCGTGGGGGCCACCGGGTCCGGCAAGTCGACAATCGGCCGTTTGCTGTTCCGGTTCTATGATGTCACCGGAGGCGCATTGAAGATCGACGGGCAGGACGTGCGCGACGTGACCCTGAACAGCCTGCACTCAGCCATCGGTGTCGTGCCGCAGGACACGGTGCTGTTTAATGATACGATCCGGTACAACATCGCTTATGGCCGGGACGGGGCCACGCAGGAAGAAGTCGAAGCAGCTGCTAAAGCTGCGCAGATCCATGATTTTATCGTGACGTTGCCAGAAGGCTATGACACCAAGGTAGGCGAACGGGGGCTGAAACTGTCGGGTGGTGAGAAACAACGGGTGGGCATTGCGCGTACCCTTCTGAAGAACCCGCCGATCCTGCTGTTGGATGAGGCGACCTCGGCGCTGGACACAGATACCGAGCAGGACATCAAGGATGCCTTGGCGCGGGCGGGCGAGGGACGGACCGTGTTGACGATCGCGCACCGCCTTAGCACGATTGCCGAAGCGGACCGCATTGTCGTTCTGGAACGCGGAGAAATCCTTGAACAAGGCACCCATGACCAGCTTTTGCAGCGCGAGGGCCGTTACGCGCAGCTCTGGAGTCGACAACAAGCGGACGCGGCCTGATCCGGTCACCTGTGTAATTCCAGAGACCAGGTAGAACAGCACTGCAAAAATGCGTTCATTCCCGCAGGTTTAATTTGACGTTCATTTTCCTTGGTGACAAATCACCTAAAGTCACGGTGCCAGGTTCTTTGGCCGGACCTTAATCAAAGGAATATCTAATGAAAATGCGTGCAGCAGCAGCCTTGGCCGCAACTGTTCTTATGGCGACTTCGGCATTTGCCGAGGATCTTGAATTTCTGGTTGTGAATGAATCCAGCGCGGATCTGGTCGAGTTCAATGTCTCGCCTGCGTCTTCCGGCAGCTGGGAGGGGAACCTGCTGAGCGGTGGCTATGTCGCGCCCGATTATGAATTCGATGTTGTCATCGCGGATGGTCTGACCACATGTGTCTACGATATTCGGGGGGCGTTCGACGATGGTTCGTTGGCTGAAGACTTCGGTCTGAACCTGTGTGATTTGGGTGAATATGTATTCACCGACTAGGTCTTAGAGACTAGGTCCCGGAGAAGAAAAATGGCGAACCTTGCGGTTCGCCATTTGCATTACTCGGCCGCCTTTAGGGGTGACGTTGGCGGGTGATCGGGACGCTCATCCCTGTCTGCATCCGGTGCGGGCGCAGGCGGCGTCTCATCCCCCCAGACAACCTCGGTGGCCTGTACCTGACGGGCAGCGTGACCAACCGCCATATCCTGAGCGATTTGGCTGGAACGACCTGCAGTGGCCCGTGCCAGCGCCTTGGCCAGCCATACCGCATAGGTGGTGACCCACACCCGTAGCGCCAGGAACGATGGCGTCACGATCAGGGTTAGAACCGTTGCAATACCCAGCCCAAACACAACCGCCGTAGCTAGCTGTTTCCACCACAGCGCAGTTGGGCTGTCGATAGAATAGCCGCCATTGATGAAGTCCAGCGACAATCCGAACATCATCGGTGTCAGACCGGCCATCGTGGTCAGGGTGGTCAGCAGAACTGGGCGGATACGCGCCTCAGCCGTGCGGATGATCGCCTCGATCCGGGGCATATATCGGCTATATTCCTGATAGGTATCGATCAGAACAATGTTGTTGTTCACCACGATCCCCGCCAAGGCCACAATCCCTGTCCCGGTCATGATGATCGAGAAAGGCTGCTGCATGACCATCATCCCGATCAAAACGCCGGTGGTCGAAAGCACAACAGCCAGCAGAACCAGCACCGAGTTGTAGAACGAGTTGAACTGCGCCAGCAGGATCACAAACATCAGGCCTAAAGCAGCCAAGAAAGCGCTGGATAGGAAAGCCTGGCTTTCTGCCTGATCTTCCTGATCGCCGGTCCATTCCCAACTGACGGTGCTGCCGAAGGGATTGGTTTCAAGCCACTCGGTCAGCACTGCAATGCGTTCGTTGGCATTGATCAGGCTAATCCGGGCGTTTCCAGATTCCAGATCGGCGCGCACTGCATCGACATCTTCTGCACCAGTCAACTTGACAAGCTCGAAATTGCTGCCGGTCGGTCCAGTGAAGACCGCACCTGTGGGTTCTGTACCTTCCACGACGCCGCGCACAACGGCCAGCCGCTGTTCCGAGCCGTCCGCGTTATCTATCACAACTTTGCTCAGACCCGGCTCAACGTCGGCCTTCACATCGTAATAGCGCTGCTGGTTGATCCGGTTGATCTCGGCCAGTTTGGCCACTGGCTTACGGGTGACAAAGTTCGACAAAGGCACCAGCCCATCAGGCGTTCGCACTTTGAGCGTATCCAGTGTCGACAAAACCCGATCTTCGTCGGGCAGGCGAACGCGGATTTCGATTTCCTCGTCCACGCTGTCGGGGCGCATTTCGCCCAGCAGCAGCCCGCGCGTGACCAGTTGCACCATCGCGCCGACGGTTGCCACATCCGCGCCGAAACGACCCGCTTTGGCAACATCCACGTCGATCTGCCAGTCGATGCCGGGCAAGGGCAGGGTATCTTCGATCTTGATCAGGCCGGGTGTTTCATCGAATATTTTACGGGCCGCAACAGTGGCTGAGGTCAGTTCTTCCCAGCCATCCGCCTTGATGCGCAAATGAACGGGCTTGGCCGAGGCCGGGCCTTGTTCCAGCGGTAGGATTTCCACGATGAAGCCCGGAATTTTCGCGAGTTCGGCGTTCAACTGATCGAGCACGAAGTCACCGTCATATTCCGGGGCAACCGTTTCACGGTCGATCAACCCGCCGAAGATCGGTTCGGACACGTTGGGCCGGTCTTCCCACGGGATGATTTCGAACTGGACGCGACCGACAGTGTCTGCCGGTGCTTGCGCACCTCCATTGTTTTGGTTCAGCCCGCCTTCTCCGGCAAAGGAAAACACGTTCACGACTGCGGGATGTGCGCTGATAATTTCTTCGGCCGCCAGTACCATCTGGTCCTTTTCGACCAGTGATATGTTGCCACGTGCACGAACATAGGCCGTGGCTTGCTCGGGTTCGCTTTCGACGAAGAACTCTACGCCCCGATTATTGTTCCCAAATGCGGTCATGACTGACATCACAGCGAAGCCAATGACGACAATCGAAACAATCGGCATGATCGGGTTGCCGACGAGGAACTTGATGACATAGCCAAAGGGTGTGTGTTCGCGTGCTGTATGCACATGCTGATCGGGTGCGCGTTCTATTTTGGCGGCACTCAACGTAACAGAACCGGCAAATGCCCCAAAAATGAACAGGAAGGCACCAAGCAGAACTGCTCCGAATGCGCCTTCGGGCAACAGATAGGTCGGATTCAGCAGTTGCATCGCACCAAGGAAGATCAGGTACAGCGATGGCGGCACCATAACCGCACGAACCCACCAAGCAGTGCGCGCGCGCAGCCAGTCAGAGGTGCGGTCAAAAACCCGGCTCAGGCGGCCCGAAACACCGCCCATGACAGGCAGATAGATCAGTGCAACGATCAACGAAGCGGACAGAACGAAGATCAGCGTGACAGGCAGCATGCCCATGAATTCACCCGGGACACCCGGCCAAAACAGCATGGGCAGGAAGGCACATAGGGTTGTGGCCGTGGATGACACGATAGGCCAGAACATACGCTGCGCAGCCTCGACATAGGCGTGCATCGGGCCAACGCCCTCTTTAATGCGCCGGTCAGCGTATTCCACGACAACAATGGCCCCGTCGACGAGCATACCCACCGCAAGGATCAGGCCGAACATCACGATGTTCGAGATGCTGATGCCCATGACTGCCAGGAAGGCGAAACACAGCAGGAATGAGGTCGGAATCGCAAAACCCACCAGCAATGCCGCGCGTGTGCCCAAAGAGGCCAGAACAACGATCATCACCAGTGCGATGGCCGTCAGAACCGAGCCTTCGAGCTGGCTGACCATCGAACCGACGATGCGGCTTTGGTCGTTCGAGGTGCCCAGCTTGATTGCGGCCTGCATCTCGGGTGGCCATTTGGCCTGCGCAGCGGCAATGGTTTGTTTCACACCCTCGACTGTGTCGATCAGGTTGTAGCCCTTGCGCTTGACCACCTGTAACGCGACGGTTTGTTCGCCGTTGAAACGGGCGGTGCCTTCGCGGTCCTCAAAGGTATAGTTGATCTGCGCCAATTCCCCCAGGGTGACGACCCGGTCGCCATTCACTTTGACCGGCAGGCCATAAACATCCTGCGCAGTTTTGAAGGAAGAGGGGATCTTGACCGAGAATGTGCCCTGTGCGGTTTCGACCTCACCGGCAGCGATCAGCTGATTGTTGTTGCGCACTACATCGATAAGCTCGGCGGCGGTGACGTTGTATGCCTCAAGCCGAAGAGGGTCGATGATGACCTCAAGCAATTCGTCGCGGTTGCCCGCGATACCGGCTTCGAGCACAGAATCCATCGCCTCAAGGTCGTCCTGTAAAGCCTTGGCAACCCGCGCCATAGTGCGCTCGGGGACTGCACCCGTCAGGTTGACGATAACGATGGGGAATTCTGAGAAATTGATCTCGGTCAGCGAGTATTGCTCAGCTCCGTCGGGGAATTCTGCTTGCGCACTGTTCATCGCGTCGCGCACATCGGCCATGATCGCGGTCTTGTCCCAGCCGAAATCGAACTCCAGCGCGACGCCCGCATACCCTTCGGCGGCGGTCGAGGTCATCTCTTTCAGCCCATCAAGGTCCGCAAGTTCGGTCTCCATTGGTTTGACCAACAGGTTTTCGGAATCCTCGGCTGAGATGCCCGGAAACTGAACCGAGACAAACAGGGCAGGGATTTCAATGTCGGGCTCGCCTTCTTTCGGCAGGCTGACATAGGCAAAGCCGCCAATCACCAATGAGATGGCGATAAAGGCCAGAACCATTCTGGCCCGGCCAGCGGCCCAACTGACGATTCCGGTCATTTCGAAGCTTCCCGATATGTAGGTTCAACTGTGACGCCGCGGGTTACGAACTCTTGCCCGATGACGATGATGTCCACAGTTTCCGGCAGGCCACCGACCCAAACGCCTTCGGCAGTATCACGCAGAAGAACGACGGGCTGGAAATCGACCACGTTGCTCTGGCCAATGGTGCGGACACCGAGTTGACCGTTATTGCTCAGGGTCAGTGCCGATTGCGGCAGGAAATGCGCCTTGGCCCCGGCGGCCGAAATGCGGATGTCGGCGGTTTGGCCGTCCCGAATGGCCAGTTCCGGGTTCGGAACAGTGATTTCGACTTCGAACGTGCGGGTTGTTTCATCGGCCGAGCGGCTCAGGAATGTCACACGACCAGAAACCTGCAGGCCAGTGACCAACTGCGCTGTGGCTTCGGTTCCGACAATGATTCGGTTAACCTCGGTTTCCGGCACAAAACCCACCAGCTTGATCGGGTCCAGTTGGATAACGGTCGCGCATAGCGCACCGGGCTGCATCAGGCTGCCCAATTCTGCGGTATCGCTTTCCAACAATCCCTTGAAGGGTGCTGTGATCGTCTGGCGATCGATTTCGCGTTCCGCGGCTTTGACCTCGGCGGTTGCGGCTTCGATCCCGGCGCGGGTGGCCTCAAGACCGGCTTCGGCGGTCTTGATACCGGCCTCGGCGGTTCTCATCGCCGCCTCGCTTGAGATTCTGCGCGTCTCAGATCCAAACCCGGAGTCAGACAGTTTATTCGCAGCCGTCAGGTTGATCTCGGCCTCGGCGACACGCGCATGTGCTTCTTCCAGGCGGGCTTCGGCTTCCGGAATGCGGCTTTGGGCTTCTAGCTTGGCAGCCTTCGCTTCGGCCAAACTGGCGGGGCGGGTGCCCGGGTCAAGCTCGCACAGAAGATCGCCGGCTTCGACGAACGTGCCTTTGCGCTTAGGCTCTGAGATGACCGTCGATGTGGTTTCGGCCAGAACTTCGACCTGACGATTGGCCTTGGTCTGGCCCCGCAACAACACGGCGCTGTCAATTTCGCGTGCGGTTGACCTTAGGGCAACGACGCCAATCGTCGCCTGATCCACGTCCACGACTTCGCCAGATTCGCTGGCAAAATCAGGGCTGGCCTCGGCTTCCGCGCGCCCGGCGAAAGAGAACAGGCTATCCCGTTCGAAAACCAAAAAAAACAAAACAACAATAACCAAAGCGGCGTTTACTAATGAAATCAATCGCATGCAGGACAACTCCCAGAATTCTGCGCCACATTTTTTTTGCGGTCATGCTAGAAAGTGGGGACGATTATGTATCGTTTCCACACTAAACTGAATAGTTCGGTTTATTTTTTTCTACAAGAGGGCAGGCCACCGGCGGGATTGCAAAAAATCGGGCTCTTGGCTTGGCGATTGCGCCGGGGTATGACATGGCGCCATACACCAAGGATGCAGCCCCGGAGGGCAGGGATGAGCGACGTCGACAGTTTTATTGATGAGGTGACCGAAGAGGTACGCCGGGACCGCCTGTTCTTGCTATTGCGCAGATGGGGTTGGGTCGGTGTGCTTGTGGTTGTCCTGATCGTGGGCGGTGCTGCGTTCAATGAAGTCCGCAAGTCGCGCGCAACCAGTCAGGCGCAGGATTTAGGTGATTCAATCCTGGCAGCGCTGGCACAGAATCAGTCGGAAGACCGTGCCGCCAGTCTTGCCGCCGTCGAAACACAATCGCCGGGTGGGGATGCAGTTCTTAACATGCTGTTGTCGGCCTCTCAGGTTGAGGCCGGATCGGAACAGGATGCGGTTACCAGCCTGAATGCCATTGCGTCCCAAGGGGATCTGCCGGAAATCTATCGCGCGATCGCGGCTTTCAAGGCGCTGCTGCTGCAGAGCGACACTCTGCCCGCAGCCGATCGCCGTCTTCAGTTCGAAGCGCTGGCCGCACCGGGTGCTCCGCTGCGGTTGCTGGCCGAAGAACAGTTGGCCCTGATCGATGTGTCCGAGGGCAATGTTGACGCGGCCATCACGCGGCTTCAGGCCTTGCGTCAGGACGCAGAAGTTGGCGTGGATCAGCAACAGCGTGCGGCTCAGTTGATTGTAGCGCTGGGTGGCGAACCAGAGCCGTTGATCGCCCGGCAGGGCTGATCCGGTGGCGGCAGGAAAACTTACAGGCGAGTTCGGAACATCATGGTAGCAAGTCTATTCTCCCGTATTGGATTGCCGATGGCAGCCCTTTCACTGACCCTGGTCGCCGCCTGCCGGGAACCCGAGGTTATCTTGCCGGGGCCGCGAGAAGATATCCGGCCCACTGCCGATACCGAAACGGTGGAAACCCGGGGCTCAAAACCGATCAGCCTTCCGGCGCAAAGAGCCAACGCGAGTTGGCCGCAAAGCCCGGGTACGGCTGCGTTCCGGACGACCAATGCACAGTTACGGGCAACGCCGCAGCGCATCTGGTCCGCATCGATCGGTCAGGGTGACTCGCGCAAGCAGCGGATCACGGCTGATCCCGTTGTTGCGGGCGGTTTGATCTATACGCTTGATGCCGGCGCAACGGTGTCTGCAGTGTCGCCGCAAGGGCAGGTTGTTTGGAACACCGATCTTATTCCGCCAAGTGATGGCGACTCGGATGCCACGGGTGGTGGCATGGCGTACGACAACGGTGTGCTTTACGTGTCGTCCGGTTATGGCCGCCTGACAGCACTGAATGCCAAGACTGGTGCAGTTCGTTGGCAGAAAAGGCTGAATGCGACCGGTAGCGGCGCGCCTTTGGTCAGTAACGGGCTGCTGTATCTGGTGGCCGGTGACGAAACCGGTTGGGCAGTCAACACCAAGGACGGCCGCATTGCCTGGCAAATTCAGGGCACCCCAAGCGTTGGAAACGTTCTGGGTGCGCCGGCGCCAGTGATTGCATCAGATTTTTCCGTGTTCGCCTTTGGCTCGGGTGATGTTGCAGCGACGTTCCGTCGGGGGGGTATTCGCCGCTGGAACGCGTCAGTGGCCGGGGGACGTCGCGGACGTGCGGCGGCGCAGATCGTCGATGTAACTGGTGGACCAATGGTTGCGGGCGATAAGATTTATATCGGCAACCATTCTGGGCGCACAGTCGCGTTTGACGCCAATTCCGGCGAAAGGATATGGACCGCAGATGAGGGGGCCGTCGATACGGTTTGGGCCGCTGGCAACAGTATTTTCCTGATTAGTGATCGCAGCCAACTGGTGCGGCTGGACGCTGCGACCGGAGCGATTGTCTGGGCGCAGGACCTGCCGGGTTTTGTTAAGGATAAGCCGGGACGCCGCGGTCCGGTCTACGCGCATTATGGTCCGATCATGGCGGGTGGGCGCATCGTCATCGCCTCAAATGACGGCTATGTTCGGTTCTTCAGCCCTGTTGACGGAGCACTGGTGAACCGTGTCGAAGTGCCGGGTGGCGCGACCACGGCACCGGTTGTGGCGGGTCAAACACTGTACGTCGTGTCGACCAAAGGTGATTTGCACGCTTTCCGTTGACGGCAAGATGCGCTAAAGGGCGCGTCTGAGTCTTGAAAGTTGAGTATCATGTCGCTGACCCTCGCCATCGTGGGGCGCCCGAATGTGGGCAAATCCACCCTGTTCAATCGCCTTGTGGGCAAACGTCTGGCTTTGGTCGATGACCAGCCCGGCGTGACGCGCGATTTGCGCGAAGGCCAAGGGCGTTTGGGGGATCTGCGCTTTACCGTGATCGACACTGCGGGGCTTGAAGACGCAACCGACGACAGCCTTGAGGGTCGCATGCGCCGCCTGACCGAGCGTGCGGTGGACATGGCAGATGTCTGTCTGTTCATGCTTGACGCGCGCGTCGGGGTCACGCCAACCGATGAGATGTTTGCCGAGATTCTGCGCAAACGTTCCAAACACGTGATCCTTGCGGCCAACAAGGCCGAAGGAAACGCGGCGGATGCGGGTGTGCTTGAAGCCTATAACCTTGGTCTGGGTGAGCCGGTGCGCCTGTCGGGCGAGCATGGCGAGGGGATGACCGATCTTTATTCCCAGCTTATGCCATTGGCCGATGCCGCCGAAGAACAGGCGGTCGTGGATGCGCCGGAAACCGATATCGAACTGGATGAGGACGGTGAGGGCGAGACGCCAATGATCTCCGCCGAAAAGCCTTTGCAGGTGGCAGTTGTTGGTCGCCCGAATGCCGGCAAATCCACATTGATCAATAAGATCATTGGGGAAGACCGCCTGCTGACCGGGCCAGAGGCTGGTATTACGCGCGATGCCATCAGTCTGCGGATCGATTGGGCCGACCCGGACGGGGACAGCACGCCGATGCGTATCTTTGATACGGCCGGTATGCGCAAAAAAGCCAAAGTTCAGGAAAAGCTTGAAAAGCTTTCAGTCTCGGATGGTCTGCGCGCCGTGAAATTCGCCGAAGTGGTGGTGGTTCTGCTGGATGCGGCCATCCCCTTTGAACAGCAGGACCTGCGTATTGCCGATCTGGCCGAGCGTGAGGGTCGTGCTGTTGTTGTCGCCATCAACAAATGGGACATCGAAGAAGATAAACAGGAAAAGCTGCGGGATCTGAAAGAGTCGTTCGAACGTTTGCTACCGCAATTGCGTGGCGCACCGCTGGTGACGGTCTCGGCAAAGACAGGCCGGGGTCTGGAACGGTTGCGTGCCGCTATTCTGCGGGCCCATGATATCTGGAACCGCCGTGTGCCGACGGCCGCGTTGAACCGCTGGCTGACAGCCATGTTGGAGCAGCACCCGCCGCCAGCCCCGCAGGGTCGTCGGATCAAGCTGCGGTATATGACTCAGGTCAAAACCCGCCCGCCGGGCTTTGTCGTCATGTGTTCGCACCCTGACAAGATGCCAGCCAGTTACACCCGGTATTTGGTCAACGGTCTGCGCGAATCTTTTGACATGCCCGGTACTCCGATCCGCCTGACTTTGCGCGGACAGGGGGACAAGAACCCGTACAAGGGACGCCGTAAGAAAAACGCGGGCGCCTTGGCCAAACATCTCAAGGGTCGCGCGTAACTGCGCCAATTTTCAGCATTTTCGGCTGAAGGGCGTGACAGCCCCATTTCCCCGCGCTAGCATTCACTGGCGTGCATCTGTTTTTATGTGCGTAATTTCACGCGGAGCTTCCGCACCAGTTTTTGACAACCATTGGACCTGACCAACGTGAGGAGCGGCTGGATGGATCTGAGGGAATACACTCGGCAATACGCGGTTCAGGACAACAGATTGGCCGCGCTGAGCTATTTTGGAACCTTCGCGATGTATTTCACATCGCTGGCGCTGGCGATTGCCTATGTGGATCGCTGGTATGTCATGATCCCGGCCGGGGTCGTCTTTGCCTTTTCGGCGGTGCGCCTTTACGTGCTACAGCACGATTGCGGGCATCACTCGCTGTTTGAGACACGTCGCCAAAACGAGTGGGCGGGGCACGGGCTTTCGCCGTTCACCTTTGCGCCCTTCGAGGTGATGAAACAGAATCACAACCTGCACCACGCCGGTATCGGCAATCTCGAGCACCGTGAAACGGGCGAAATCCATACGATGACCGTGCGGGAATGGAACAAGGCGGATTGGAAAGCGCGCCTGTTTTACAGGCTCTACCGAAATCCTTTCATCCTGGTTCCGGCCGGGGCTCTGTTCACGTATTTCGTCCGCTATCGGTGGCCCAAAAACACGATTCGGTTTGGCGTGAAGGGGGTATTGCTCCACAACTTGTCGATCATCGTCTTTCTTGGCCTTCTTTACCTGATAGCTGGCGCCACGGGTATTCTGGTCTGGTTGGTGTTTTCGCTTTTGGGCGGGATGCTGGGTGTGTTTTTGGTCTATCTGCAGCACAATTTCGAAGACACATACTGGGACCGTCGTCCGGATCTGGACCCGCAACTAGCGGCGCTTCAGGGATCATCGGCGCTGGATTTCGGGTGGTGGTTCGACAATGCGGTTGCGTGCATCACGCTGCACGACATCCATCATTTCAATGCGCGCATTCCGTCTTATCGGCTGCGTGCATGCCACTATAACCTACCGCCCGAATTCACGCCCCGCCGGATCAAATTCCCCGAGGCTGTTGCCGCTTTAAACCTGAAACTGTGGGACGAAGACGCCAAGCGGCTTGTTCCGTTTCCCGGAAAGGATCAATCCGGTAACCTCGCACACAGTAGCTGACACAAATGACCTGCATCCCTGGGCACTGGCTTGTGAGAACGTGTATCTGGTATACATAAGATAACGCAGGGAAAATCGGAAAGGACAAAGAATGACCGCAGTGACCGCAATAAAAGGCGTTGGAGAGGGGCTAGGAAAGTCACTTACAGCCAACGGCTTCAAAACCGCTGAAGCCGTTGCCAAGGCAAGCCCCGCTGCACTGGTCAAAGTTCCTCGTATCGGCAAAGCCCGCGCAGCCGTCTTGATTGCCGCCGCGAAAGAGGCGATTGCAGAGAAACCGCCAGCCGCCAAACCCGCCGCGGCGAAACCAGCCGCCAAACGCCCTGCGGCGAAAACAAGTACGCGCCGCGCGCCTGCCAAAAAGCCTGCAGCGCGCCGAACAGCGCCCCGCAAAACGATCGCTGCCGCCGCTGCCGAGAAGCGGGCGGAAGAGGCTGCGCGCAAAGCGGCTGAGGAAAAGGCCGCAGCCGAACTGGCAGAAGCCAAGGCAAAAAAGAAGGCCAAGGCCAAAGCCAAGGCTGAAAAGGCCGCAAAAAAGCTTCAGGAGATGGAAGCCGTCTTCTCGAAAGCCAAGGACAAGGTGAAGGCCAAGACGAAGAAGGATAAGAAGAAGGATAAAAAGAAAAAGGCCGACAAGACGGACAAGAAGAAAGATAAGAAAAAAGACAAGAAGAAGGATAAGAAAAAGGCGAAGAAGTAAGCCTTCTCCGCCTTGCAGCTTCTTGAACCGGCGCCCTGTTGGTCGCCGGTTTTCTTATGCCAGCGTGCCGTCCAGCTGCAGCGTCAGCTTGCCACCCAAATAGGGGGCCAGAACCTCGGGCAGGGTGACGGTGCCGTCTGCGTTCTGGCCGTTTTCCAGCACGGCGATCAGGCAGCGCCCAACAGCCAGACCGGATCCGTTCAGCGTGTGAACGTATTCCGGTTTGCCCCCAGCCTCGGGACGGAATCGCGCGTTCATCCGGCGGGCCTGAAAATCACCACAAGTCGAGACTGAGCTAATCTCACGGTACGTATCCTGACCCGGTAACCATGCTTCGATGTCATAGGTTCGGCGCGCGCCAAAGCCCATGTCACCTGTGCACAAGATCACTGTGCGATAGGGGATGCCCAGCTTTTCCAGAATACCTTCGGCACAGCGCAGCATGCGTTTTTGCTCATCATCCGACTTGTCGGGATGAGTGACCGAAACCATCTCGACCTTTTCGAACTGGTGCTGGCGCAACATGCCGCGCGTGTCCCTGCCAGCCGATCCGGCCTCAGACCGGAAGCACAAGGAATGCGCGGTGTAACGGCGGGGCAGATAGTTTTCTTCAATCATCGTGTCGTTGACGATATTGGTCAGCGACACCTCGGACGTCGGGATCAGCCACCAGCCTTCGCGGGTCTGATAGCTGTCTTCGCCAAACTTCGGCAATTGGCCTGTGCCCTGCATCATCTCGGACAGAACCAAAACCGGGCCGTTCACTTCGGTCAGTTCGTTTTCGTTGATGTGCGTGTCCAGCATGAACTGCGCCAGTGCGCGATGAACGCGGGCGACGCCGCCGGACAACAGGACAAAGCGCGAGCCGGACAGCTTTGCCGCCGTTTCAAAATCCATGCCGTTCTGAACGGCCTCGATTTCAAAATGCTCTTTCGGTGCAAAATCCAACTCACGCGGAGTGCCCCAGCGGTTGACCTCGACATTGTCGTTCTCGTCCGCACCTTCTGGCGCGTCCTCGGCTGGCAGATTCGGGATGCGGATCAGCTGATCAGTCAGCAGCGCATCCAGATCCTTGGCCTCGGTCTGCATCCGGGCGATTTCGGCCTTTTTCTCGGCGACCAACGCGCGCAGGCGTTGGAATTCATCCTCGTCGCCGCGTGCCTTGGCGGCACCGACCTCTTTGCTGGCTTTGTTCTGTTCGGCTTGTGCCGTTTCTGCGGACTGAATCTTGGCCCGGCGGCTTTCGTCCAGTCTCAGCAAATCTGACGACACCGGCGCGTCCCCACGGCGCGCAAGTGCGGCGTCGAAGGCGGCGGGGTTTTCGCGAATGGCGCGGATGTCGTGCATGGTTCAGATCCTTAAATGCGTGAATCACTGAAACCGCTTATGCACCATCTGAAAGGCGGGGTGTAGCGCCGGTTACGACTTATCGGCATCCTCGTGTGTTTCATGCGCCAGATGGCCATCCCAATGTTCGGTTGGGATCTTGGGATCTGGCGGATCAGCCATGTAAGAGGGCGTCATGATCTGCACACTGTTTTCATTGAACACGGCCACGATGTTGCGATGCAGGTCCGATTTTATCTTTGGAATAATACTGCCGCGTGTCGAATACCCGTTGATCTGATAATTGATCGCGTAATCGGCCAATGCTGTCCACAAAACAAACGGTTCCGGCTTGGACTTGATCCCCTTGGTGCGGTTGGCGGCCTCGATCAGCATCGCCTCGACCTTCTCGGGCGGCTCTTCGTAACCGATGCCAACCGTTGTGTGTAGCAGCAGTCCGCTGCCGTCTGTTTTCTTCGAGAAATTCACCACATCCGAATTCATCAGTTGCGCATTGGGGATCGAGATCAGTTCGTTCTTGATGGATTTCAGATGTGTCTCCATCAGTTTGATCTGAACGACATCGCCGATGTGATCCCCGATCTGAATGCGGTCCCCGATCGAGGTCGAGCGACGATAGATCACAAACAGTCCGGCCAGCATGTTTGAGACGACAGAATTTGCACCCAGCGACAGCATGGCACCCACCAGGATCGTCAACCCCTGGAACGCCGCCGAATCCGATCCGGGGATGTAGGGAACGGCAAAGACCAATGCGATCATGATCACCACAACACGGGCAATGTTAAAGGTTGGGCTGACCCAGTGCTTTTCGAAATCGCCCATGTCGAAGGAACCCGCTTCGACCGCGTCGAAGAACACCCGCATCCCCTTGATGATGTACAGCGCCACCCAAGAAATCAGGCCCAGCATGATCAAATTGGGGATGTAACTGATAATGCCTTTGAAGATCAGCAGTACCGGCTCGGTCAGATAGGTCAGCAATAGCTGCGCAAAATAGCGGGTTTCGGCGAAAGCCAGCAGAACAAACGAGAGGTAGTAATAAAAGCCGAGAAAGAAGATGATAAGCAGAACGAAGTTCAGCCCATATCGTACCAGCGCAGCAATCGCTTCGGCCTGAACGCTTTTGGCTGTGGCAGTTTCCACGTCCTTGAGGTGGAGTGAGACAAACTTTAATGTCTTCCGTCGAATCCGACGGTGCACCCACAGGATTGCCACCACAAACGCCACAAAACCAATGGTCCAAGCCACTGCCTCAATTGCACCGGACACGCGCGCCCGATCGGTGCGGTTGGCGCGGTAGTCTTCGATGGATTGTTTGATCGCGTTTCCGTGCAAAACGCTTAGAACGCTAAGCTCCATCTGATCCAACTCGGCATCGGCTTCGGTGACGATCGAGACTCTCTCGCCGTCGGCCAGAGTCCAAATGCCGAACTCGGTCTCTTCGTATGTCAGCTCAACCGTCGACGCGTCCGAGGCTTCGGCGATTTCGATGATCTTGTCCTGAACGTCTTCCGCCCGCTCTGGCGCGGGCAGGGCACTGGATCCCCGGACCTGGAACAATACGTCCCCGTCCACGATAACCGGAGCCACGAAACTGTCCGAATCCGCCCCGTCAGAAGCAGGGGACTCTGTCGGTGTTTCCTGTGCTAGTACGACATCGGAAAACCACAGGCTGGACACCAGGGCTGTCAGAAAATAAACCAGCAAAAGGAAGGGCTTGAATTGCCTTGCCATATGTCCCCCTTAATCCGAACTATACCCGGTTTCAGCGAGGTGCCTAGGACATATCTGCAACGCCTGGCTTGTTCTTTGTGCACTGTGGCCGGGTCAGGGCGGTGTACAGCGTTGCCTTCGCTTGCAAAGGCGCAATTCAGAGCATAGGTTCCCGCCAAATTTGCGGAGCATTTCCGCAGCACCAAAACAAAGGAATATCCCATGGAAGGTGGCGCAATCGCCCAGTTTCTCCCGCTGATCCTGATCTTCGCGATCATGTATTTTCTGCTGATCCGTCCGCAGCAAAAAAAGATGAAGCAACATCAGGCCATGGTCGAAGCCGTGCGTCGCGGCGATCAGGTTGTCACCCAGGGTGGAATGATCGGCAAGGTGTCCAAGGTCAAGGAAGGCGACAACGAGATCGAAGTTGAAATCGCCGAGGGTGTGAAGGTTCGTGTGGTCAAGTCGACCATTGCGCAGGTTCTGAACAAGACTGAGCCCGCGAAGTAACTTCGCGTCACAATTCCTTGAAAAGGCAGGGTAATGCTGCAAATTGATACCTGGAAGCGGGTTCTGATCTGGCTGGTCTGCGTGATCGGTCTGATCCTTGCCCTGCCGAATGCGTTTTATACGCGCGTCGAGCAATCCAACGATGCTAAGGCCGCAATTGAGCTTGGCATCGACACCCCCGAAATGCAGGCCGAGGCGGCGCAATGGCCGAACTGGCTGCCGTCGTCGCTGGTCAATCTGGGCCTCGATCTGCGCGGTGGTGCGCATCTGTTGGCCGAAGTTCAGGTCGGCGATGTGTACGAATCCCGGATGGAGGCCATGTGGCCCGAAATTCGCGATGCGCTGCGGGATGAGCGCGCCACTGTAGGCACCATCCGCAAGCAAGAGTCGGCCCCGGACGAGATTCGGGTGCGCATCAGCCAGCCCGAGGGCACGGCCCGCGCGCTTGAAGTTGTGCGCGGCCTGGCCCGTCAGGTGCAAACCCTGACCGGTGTAGGTGCAACCGATATCGAGGCGCGGGCTGAGGGCGACACAATCGTCGTTCAACTGTCCGAGGCGGAAAAACTTGCCACAGACGACCGCACTGTGCGCCAGTCGCTTGAGATTGTGCGCCGTCGTATTGACGAGGTCGGAACGCGTGAACCCACGATCCAACGGCAGGGTGCGGATCGTATCCTGATACAGGTGCCGGGTATCGGCAGTGCTGGTGAACTGAAAGAGATCATCGGCACCACCGCTCAGCTGACATTCAATCCCGTTGTGGGGCGGGGCACCAACCCGGACGCGGTCCCGGGGATTGGCGAACAGGTCCTCCCCTCCATCGACGAAACCGGTTTGTTTTACACAGTCGAGTCGGCCCCAGTCGTCACCGGCGAAGAGCTGGTGGACGCGCAGCCAGCCTTCGACCAGAACGGTCGCCCTGCGGTCAGCTTCCGGTTCAACACTTCGGGGGCACGCAAGTTCGGCGACTATACGCTGGAAAATATCGGCCAGCCGTTCGCCATCATTCTTGATGATGAGGTCATCTCGGCCCCTGTCATTCAAAGCCACATTCCTGGCGGTTCGGGCATCATCACCGGTAACTTCACCGTTGAGGAAAGCACCAACTTGGCCGTTCTGTTGCGCGCAGGCGCGTTGCCAGCCGGGCTGGAATTCCTCGAAGAGCGTACCATCGGCCCCGAACTGGGGCAGGACAGCATCGACGCCGGTAAGGTCGCAACCATCGTGGCCTTCGTCGCGGTGCTTGCCTTTATGGCGCTCAGCTATGGATTGTTTGGTCTCTTTGCCAACATCGCCCTGATCATCAACGTCGGCCTGCTGTTTGGTCTGTTGTCCCTGATCGGAGCCACCCTGACGCTGCCCGGTATCGCCGGTATCGTGCTGACGGTTGGTATGGCGGTGGATGCCAACGTGCTGATCTTTGAGCGTATCCGCGAAGAACTGAAATCCGCCAGAGGCCCGGCGCGCGCGATCGAACTGGGTTATGAAAAGGCGTTGTCGGCCATTCTGGACGCAAACGTGACCACGTTCATCACCGCTGTTATCCTGTTTGCCATGGGCAGCGGTCCGGTCCGCGGTTTTGCCATCACGCTGGGTCTGGGCATTCTGACCTCGGTCTTCACCGCGATCTTCGTGACGCGCCTGATGATCGTCATCTGGTTTGAACGCCGCCGCCCGAAAACGATCGAGGTTTGACATGAGACTGAAACTCGTACCCCAGAATACCTCGTTCGATTTCTTCAGCCGATGGAAAATCTGGCTGGGTATCTCGGCCTTGATGATGATCGTGGCGTTCACGTCCTTCATGCTTCAGGGGCTGAACTTCGGCATCGATTTCCGCGGTGGCACAACGATCAGGACGCAAAGCACCCAAGAGATTGATGTCGGAGTCTATCGTGACGCCCTTGCCCCGTTGGAATTGGGGGATGTGACAATCACAGAGATCTTCGATCCAAACTTTGGGCCGGATGAGAATGTTGCGATGATCCGCATCCAGGCGCAAGAAGACGCCGAGGCAGTTACATCGGACGTGATCACTCAGGTCGGCGAGGTGCTTGCCGCTGCTGATCCCGGCCTCAAATTGCCATTTGAAAGCGTTGAATCCGTCGGCCCCAAAGTCTCGGGTGAGCTGATCCAAACTGCGGTTATCGCGGTGGTGTTGGCGATCGGAGCGGTGCTGGTATATATTTGGCTGCGTTTCGAATGGCAGTTCGCCTTGGGCGCGGTGGCCGCATTGGTTCACGACGTAATCCTCACGATCGGCATCTTCTCGGAACTGCAAATCCGGTTCGATCTGGCCATCATCGCCGCATTGCTGACCATAGTGGGGTATTCGCTGAACGACACCGTGGTCGTCTTTGACCGCGTCCGCGAGAACCTGCGGAAGTACAAGAAGAAGGACCTCAAAGAGGTTCTGAACATCTCGATCAACGAAACGCTTAGCCGGACGGTGATGACCTCGGTTACCACCCTATTGGCTCTGATCTCGCTTTATGTGCTGGGCGGGGACGTGATCCGCGGCTTTGTTTTCGCGATGATCTGGGGCGTGATCGTAGGGACGTATTCCTCGGTCTTTGTGGCCTCGACCATCCTGCTGTGGCTGGGCGTCAAGCGCGACTGGTCGAAGCCGTCCAACAACGCGGGCAACCAGTTCGCAAATGTGGATGCCTGATATTCTCGGCCAGTCCCCCACGGGGCTGGCCGTTATCTTTTTTGCAGCGACGCTAGGCGGCATCGTACGCGGGTTTTCCGGCTTTGGCACCGCGCTGATTTTTCTGCCTCTGGCCACTCCGTTCCTCGGCCCGTTTGGGGCGCTGATCGGACTGACGATCATGGATATCTTCGGGCCCCTGCCTAACCTGCGACGGGCGTGGCGCGCCGTAGACCGCGGAGACCTGGCACGGCTGCTGCTTGGCTGCGCTTTGATCCTGCCTGTTGGCTTGTGGGTCCTCACGCAGGTCGAGCCCGAGGTGTTCCGATACGCGGTCAGCTTCCTGGCCTTGTTCATGCTCGCTATCCTGATCCTTGGATTACGCTACCAAGGCCGCGTGCGACGCGCGATGGTGACAGCCATCGGTGGCGCTGCGGGTTTTCTCGGCGGCGTCGCTGGGTTGCCTGGACCGGCGGTGATCCTGTTTTACATGTCCCGTCCGCTGCCGGTAGAAGTCATTCGGGCCACGATCCTGCTGTTCCTTTTCGGCTTCGACTTTCTTATTTTCGGCTCTCTGTCTGTCATGGGGCGTGTGACCTTCGACAGTGTTGTTCTGGGGCTGGCTCTGTCGGTCCCGAACCTTTTGGGCAATTGGCTGGGCGGCTGGCTATTC
This sequence comes from Ruegeria sp. YTSC230, assembly GCF_059609665.1. Classification (NCBI taxonomy): domain Bacteria; kingdom Pseudomonadati; phylum Pseudomonadota; class Alphaproteobacteria; order Rhodobacterales; family Roseobacteraceae; genus Ruegeria; species Ruegeria sp. YTSC230. Next base: position 232,048 of record NZ_JBXWMC010000004.1, read on the forward strand.
AACCCCGAAAAGGAAAAGCTCTACCGCACCGCCGCCTACGTGGTCATCGCGCTGGCCGCCTTGTCGGGCCTGCCGCTTTGGGGCATAGAAGATATCCATGCGGTTGAATGAGATAACATATAACAACGCAACACCGGTCGATGGCTATGGGCCCGGCTTTTTCCGTATTGGTGGCCAGGTCCACGAAGGGGCGGTTCTGACCGGTCCATCGGGCACCACCGGTTGGGGCGGATACGACGATCAATCCTCTTTGCTTGCACTGGCTGGGCATGTGGATGTCCTGTTGATCGGAACGGGCGCAGATCTGGCCCACATCCCCTCTGACCTTCGAGCGGCGCTCGAGCAGGCCGGTATAGGCGTTGAGATCATGAACTCTCCTGCAGCCTGCCGTACCTACAATGTACTACTCTCCGAAGGTCGCCGCATCGCGCTGGCTTTGCTTCCCACCTGACGGGATCCGTTTCATCTGGCCAAAAATATCCCAGGAGCGCGAGGGGCTGGCCCCTCATTTTCATGCTTACCCGAAAGCGGCTCGGGCATTGCCCTGCGGCAAATCCCGCCTTTTGCCCCTATGCGCAATAAGATAAGCGGGACCGTATGACACTGACCGTAACCGATCTTGCCATCACCCGCGGGGGTATCCCCGTGCTCGAGGGGCTCAACTTCTCGCTTCAATCCGGGCAAGCACTGATCCTGCGTGGGCCAAACGGGATCGGCAAAACAACTTTGTTGCGTACACTTGCGGGGTTGCAGCCGGCGTTGAGCGGAACCATTGTCGGGGCCGAGGATCAAATTGCCTACGCCTCGCATTCCGACGGGTTGAAGCCAACGTTGACGGTTGTGGAAAACCTGACCTTCTGGGCCTCGGTCTTTGGGACAGATGACATCCAACCGGCATTGGATGCCTTTGCTTTGAACGAGCTGTCGGACCGCCATGCGGGAAACCTGTCCGCCGGGCAGAAACGTCGCCTTGGACTGGCCCGGATGCTGGTCACCGGGCGGCCGATCTGGATGCTGGACGAACCGACGGTGTCACTGGACAAAAGCGCCGTCCAGATGTTCGCCGATACCGTTCGTGCCCATCTGGGGCAGGGCGGTTCCGCCCTGATCGCAACCCATATCGACCTTGGTCTGGACGGCGCGGTTCTGGATGTGGGTCCCAACAAAGCCAAACCAAAACCCATCGACGACTTTGACGGAGGCTTCCTGTGATCGCCCTGCTGCTGCGCGACCTGAAACTGGCCTTCCGCGCGGGCGGGGGGTTTGGCCTTGGTCTGGCGTTCTTTTTGATTGTGACCGTTCTGGTGCCGTTCTCAGTCGGCCCGCAATCTTCGCTGCTGTCGACCATTGCCCCGGGTGTGCTTTGGCTGGGCGCGCTTTTGGCCTGCCTGTTATCGCTTGATCGTCTGCTTGCGCTGGATTGGGAAGACGGGTCGCTTGACCTGTTGGCCACCGCGCCCTTGCCGCTTGAGGCGGTTGTGTCGATCAAGGCGCTGGCCCACTGGATAACAACGGGTTTGCCACTGGTTCTAGCCGCGCCGTTTCTGGGTGTGCTACTGAACTTGCCGGTGCCAGGCTTTTTCTGGCTGGTGATCTCACTTTTGGTCGGCACCCCGGCCATGAGTGTGATCGGGACCTTTGGCGCAGCTCTGACTGTCGGCCTGAAACGCGGGGGGCTATTGTTGTCATTGCTTGTCCTGCCGCTGTATGTTCCCACGCTGATCTTCGGGGCCGAAGTCGCACGCCGCGGCGCCACGGGGATGGAAACGCAGACACCGTTGTTGATGCTGGCAGGGATCACGGCGGCCACGATTGCTCTGTTGCCTTTTGCCAGTGCAGCCGTGCTGCGGATCAACCTTCGGTGACACGGTCGCAGTTTGACTGATGTCAATTGAGAACAAACACGAGTCGGACTAAAAAGAGCCCATGTCTATCGCAGCCAAAGCCAATACCCTCTGGGAATACGCCAACCCGCGTAAATTCCTCGCGACCAGCGAGCGGGTCCTGCCGTTCTTCTGGATGACTTCTTTTGTGTGTCTGGTCGTCGGGCTGATCTGGGGCTTTTTCTTCACGCCGGATGACTACAAGCAGGGCTCGACCGTCAAGATCATTTACCTGCATGTGCCTGCGGCGCTGATGGCGATCAATTGCTGGCTGATGATGCTGGCCACATCTTTGGTCTGGCTGGTGCGCCGCCACCATGTCAGTGCACTCGCTGCGCGAGCGGCAGCTCCCATCGGTATCGTGATGACCCTGATCGCGTTGGCAACCGGCGCGATCTGGGGGCAACCGATGTGGGGCACGTGGTGGGCCTGGGATCCACGCCTGACGGCTTTCCTGATCCTGTTTCTGTTTTACCTTGGCTACGTAGCCCTGTGGGAAGCGATCGAGGATTCCGATACAGCCGCTGATCTGACCTCGGTCCTGTGTCTGGTGGGGTCGGTTTTTGCCTTGCTCAGCCGCTATGCGGTGAACTTCTGGAACCAAGGCCTGCATCAGGGGGCATCCGTGATGCGCGCCGCAGCCGTCACCGGCGCGGATACCGAAGAAAAAGTCAGCAACATTTATTTCTATCCGCTGCTGGTATGTATCATCGGATTTGTGCTGCTGTTCATTGCGTTGGTTCTGTATCGCACAGGAACGGAAATCCGGGCGCGACGGATCAAGGCGCTGCTGGCGCGAGAAAGGCTAAACGGATGATCCCTGATCTTGGAAAATATGCCGACGTGGTCCTGTGGTCCTATGCGGCTTCGCTGGGGTTGCTGATTGCACTGGTCGCTCTCAGCGTAATGCGCGGGCGCAAAGTCCGGGCGGAAATGGAAAAGGTCGAACACAGGATGTCGCGCAATGGCTAAAATCTCACCCTTGATGATTGCGCCGCCGTTGATCTTCGGCGCTTTTGCCGTTCTGGCCGGCATTGGCATGTTCCGGGATGACCCCGATGCCTTGCCATCTGCACGCGAAGGGCAGCCCGCCCCACCTGTCGTTCTGACCGAGTTCCCGGGCAAAACGTTGTTCGACGATGACACCCTGCGTGATGGTGAGGTCAAGCTGGTCAACTATTGGGCCAGTTGGTGTGCGCCCTGCCGGGCTGAGCACCCCAACCTTGAGGCGCTGTCCGAAGAGGGCATCCCGGTCTATGGCATCAACTACAAGGATCAGTTGGCCAATGCCGAAGGTTTTCTGACCGAACTGGGCGACCCATATGAGGCCATCGGACGGGATGAACAAGGGCGCATGGCGCTGGACTGGGGTCTTTACGGTGTTCCGGAAACTTATGTAATCGACGGAGAGGGCACAATCATCCTGCGCTTTGCCGGTCCGATTACGCAGCGCGTCATCGAAAGCAGGATCCGCCCGGCATTGGAAAAAGCTGGCGAGTGATCTGATCCGTTGCCATCCGGAGCGTGCCTGCTGCACGCGCTCTATTTCTTATTTCTGCTAGTTGCGCTGGCACCCAAGAAAAAGCCCCGGCGCATTGGCCGGGGCTTTGTTGCTTTAAGCGTCCTTGGCAAGGTTCCGCAGCACATATTGCAGCACGCCGCCGTTTTCGATGTATTCGATCTCGGGCGCGGTATCGATCCGGCATTTCAGCGTGATCGTTTTCTCGGTTCCGTCGCCGAAGATGATGGTGCAGGGCACTTCTTGCAGCGGCTCGACCGAATCCAAGCCATGGATTGATACGGTTTCGTCGCCTGTCAGGCCCAGTGTCTTGCGGGTGTCGCCGTCGGTGAACTCGAACGGGATCACGCCCATGCCAACCAAGTTGGACCTGTGGATACGCTCAAAGCTTTCGGCAATCACGGCTTTGACGCCCAGCAAGGCCGTGCCCTTGGCAGCCCAGTCCCGGGATGAGCCGGCGCCGTATTGCTCGCCACCAAAGACGACCAGCGGAAGGCCTAGTTCCTGGTAGGCCATTGATGCGTCGTAGATCGAAGCCTGTTCGCCGTCAGGACCTTTGGTATAGCCGCCTTCGACGCCGTCCAGCATCTCATTCTTGATGCGGATGTTGGCGAATGTGCCACGCATCATGACCTCGTGGTTGCCGCGGCGGGAACCGTAGGAGTTGAACTCGCGTGGCTGCACCTGACGTTCGATCAGGTACTGACCGGCAGGTGAAGTGCTTGCAAAAGACCCTGCGGGTGAGATGTGGTCGGTCGTGACCATGTCCCCAAGAACCGCCAACACCTTGGCCCCTTCGATATTTGAGATCGTGCCCGGCTCGGCACCCATTCCCTGAAAATAGGGAGGGTTCTGGATATAGGTCGAAGTCGGCGGCCAGTCATAGGTTTCCTGTTGCGGAACCTCGACGCTTTGCCATTTCTCATCGCCCTTGAAGACATCCGCATATTTCGACTGGAACGCTTCGCGTGTGACCGTTTCCTGAACCAATTCGGCAATTTCGCTTTGGGTTGGCCAGATGTCCTTCATGAAGACGTCATTGCCGTCCTTGTCCTGCCCAATCGGCTCGGATGTCAGGTCGATATCCATGGTGCCAGCCAACGCATAGACTACAACCAGCGGTGGCGAGGCCAGGTAGTTGGCCCGCACGTCCGGCGAAATCCGGCCTTCAAAGTTGCGGTTGCCGGACAGAACGGACGTAGCGACCAGATCACCCTCGGCAATTGCTTCACTGATCTCCCTCTGAATCGGGCCGGAGTTGCCGATGCATGTGGTGCAGCCATAACCAACCAGGTTGAACCCGATGGCATCCAGATGTTGCTGCAGGCCAGCCGCCTCAAGGTATTCAGATACAACCTGCGAGCCGGGGGCCAGCGAAGTTTTGACCCAGGGCTGTCGGTTCAGGCCCAGCTCATGCGCCTTTTTTGCAACCAGACCGGCCCCGATCATCACGTAAGGGTTCGAAGTGTTGGTGCAGGATGTGATCGAGGCGATCACGACCTTGCCCGATTCCATGCCGTAGTTTTCGCCCTTGACCACGACCTGCTTGCCCATCGGGCGCTTAAAGGTTTCGGCCATTTCCTTGGTAAATGCCGCCTTGGCGTCGGTCAGCGCAACATAGTCCTGCGGTCGTTTCGGGCCGGAGATAGCGGGAACGATCGTGCCCATGTCCAGCGTCAGAGTGTCGGTGTAGATAGGCGCGTAGTTCTCATCACGCCAAAGGCCGTTTTCCTTGGCATAAGCTTCGACCAGTGCCAGGCGATCCTCATCCCGACCGGTGTTACGCATATAGCGCAGGGTCTCACCATCAATCGGGAAGAAGCCGCAGGTCGCGCCATACTCGGGGGCCATGTTGGCAATCGTTGCGCGGTCAGCCAACGGCAAACGGTCCAGACCGCTCCCGTAGAACTCGACAAATTTGCCCACCACGCCTTTCGCGCGCAGCATCTCGACGACTTTCAGAACAAGGTCAGTGCCAGTGGTGCCTTCCACCATCGCGCCGGTCAGCTCAAAGCCTACTACCTCAGGGATGAGCATCGAGATCGGCTGGCCCAGCATCGCGGCCTCGGCCTCGATCCCGCCGACGCCCCAGCCCAGAACGGCCATGCCGTTGACCATGGTTGTGTGGCTGTCGGTGCCAACCAGCGTGTCAGGGTAGGCGACTTCGTCGCCGTTCTGATCGGTGTCGGTCCAGACTGTTTGCGCCAGGTATTCCAGGTTCACCTGATGGCAGATGCCGGTTCCGGGGGGAACAACGCGGAAGTTGTTGAAGGCTGACTGCCCCCATTTCAGGAACTGGTAACGCTCCATGTTGCGCTCATATTCGCGGTCCACGTTCATCTGGAATGCGCGCGGGTTGCCGAATTCATCAATCATGACCGAGTGGTCGATGACCAGATCAACCGGGTTCAGCGGGTTGATCTTCTGCGCATCGCCGCCCAGCCCTTTGATGCCATCGCGCATCGCGGCCAGATCAACAACAGCCGGAACGCCGGTAAAGTCCTGCATCAACACGCGGGCAGGGCGATACGCAATCTCGCGCGGGTTCTTGCCGCCATTGCGTGCCCATTCGCCAAAGGCTTTGATATCGTCGACCGCGACGGAAAAACCATCGTCCTCGAACCGCAGCATGTTCTCGAGCACCACTTTGAGCGCGGCGGGAAGCTTGGAAAAATCACCCAGACCGGCCTCTTGCGCGGCGGGGATAGAATAATATGAAATGGATTTGCCATTCACGCTAAGGTTGCGGCGTGTTCTGGCGGTATCTTGTCCGACTTTGATGGGCATCTGTGGCCTCCCTCTGAAATGACTTAGATCCCGGGATTCGCTAATCTTTATCTGCATCACCAACGCCTTTGGTTCAAGGACCAAGGTGGTGAGCTCGTTGAGTTATGTATACCATTGCACACAAAATTTAAGGGTAACGATGGTCGCATGTCTCAAGAAACGTTGATTGGAGGTTGAACGGGCTTGCGTTTAAACCGGGCAGTACACCCAGCCAAAGGCCCGAGACCCGTAATGTTCAGATCCATTCGCGCGACAGCGCTAGTTTCCTTGTTTCTCTCTACAGCAGCCCTGGCCGAGGGCGGCCCGGTTGTGGTTGAGTTGTTCACATCTCAGGGCTGTTCGTCCTGTCCGCCTGCCGACCGGATCATGCATGATTTGGCCAAACGCGACGATGTGATCGGCCTGGCACTGCATGTGGATTACTGGGACTACATCGGCTGGAAGGACGAATATGCCGACCCGGATCACACTCTGCGCCAGCGCACTTATGCGCGAGAAGGTGGGCGGTCGATGATCTATACGCCTCAGATGGTGGTGAATGGGCAGCAGGATGTGGTCGGGGCGCAATCGCGGGAACTGGATCGCCTGATCAATGCACATCTCAAGGCCACCCCGCAAGCATCCGTGACGGCCGTGCGCTCGGGTGATGATGTATCGGTGGATGTGACGCCGGTCGAACTGCCGGCCGGAGAAACCTATGACATCCGGGTCATTCAGTATTCACCGATGCGCCATGCCTCGATCCGACGCGGAGAGCTGGCTGGCCACGATCTGGACTATGCCAATGTTGTCGAGGCCTGGCATATGGCAGGTCAATGGGACGGCGTCGCGCCTCAGGCGTATTCGGTAACCGTCGACACAGATTATCCGGCAGTTGTGCTGGTGCAAAGGGCAGGGCACGGCCCGATCGTGGCAGCCGCGCGGGTCAAATAATCAGGGCATGTCCTCGGGCTGCACGCCCAAACCGTTCCAGGCTTTCCAGCGCCGGTGGATCCAAAACCACTGACCCATATGCTGTCTTACCATGGCCTCAAGATCGTCATTGGTGAACTGGGTCATGGTCTTCGGATCTGTATGCGGCACCGGATCGTGTAGCACGATTTCAAAGTCCACGCCGTTTGGTTGCCGCACCGCATAGCATGGGATCAGGACGGCATTGTATTTCATTGCCAGTTCTGCATTCAGGACTGAGGTCACGGCGGGCTTGCCAAAGAATGTCAGCTCTTCACCGCCATGGGCGTGCAGATCGGATACGATCGCGATGATCCCATTTTTCTTGAGCGAACGAACCATCTCGACCATTCCGCGACGGCCCTGTTCGAACATCGGCGAGCCGGTCTTATGGAATGCCTCGACATACATGTCGTTGAAATAAGGGTTCGCCATGCGGCGATAGAGGCACCCAATCGGTTGACCGCTGCGTTCCTGCAGGGCGATGCGTGCCGCAAGATAGTGACCAAAATGCGCGGTGATCATCATGATGGGTCGCCCTTCGGCGACGGCAGTGTCAAATGCGGCAACACCCGAACCGCTTACCTTTGCCGTGCGCTGACGTTTGGTGAAGCCTTCGGGCGAAAAATGCTCCATAATCGCGCGACCGGCATTGTCCGGAACGGCACTGCAAATTCTGTTGACCTCGGCCTCTGACAGGTCAGGGCGGGTCAATTTCAAGTTGCTGCGCACGCGTTTGGTAAAGCCGATAAACGGTGAAAGCCCACGCGCGATTGCGCCCATGGTGGCCAGGCGAGCTTCATAGGGCAGCAACCGCAAGGTCCCGATCACGCCCTTCATGAACAATCCAGTGATGTAGTATTTTCTAAGCTCTGTGCGGCTTAGTTCCGACTTTTCGACGGGCATGAATAGGTCTCACCGGCTGTTGCGATTTGCCGGGCAAGACATACAAGGGGGAAACCGCAACCACAAGCGTTGCAAACCAAAGCCATGCTTTGTCCTGCCGGATCGGACTTGCCCGTCACTCTTCGCTATCCTCTTCGATCAACGCTATTGCGCCTTCGTCGACCAGTGTTCGAATTGAGCCGATGACAAGTGTCATCGCTTCTTCGGCTTCTGCCAGCTTCACCTTGCCGCGTTCGGTGATTTCCTCGCGCAGGTTATCCGCCATACGCGTCGACATGTTGGATAGCAGGAAATCGACCGCGGCTTTGTCATTCTCGACCGTGGCGCCAGCCAAGGCGGTGACGAGATCAGCCTGATCCAATCCACGCAGAATCGCAGGCACGTCCCTGGGCAGGATGCGGGCCGGGATATGGGCGAAGGTGAATATTGATTGGCGCACCAAAGCTGCAAAGTCGGTGTCTTCTTCATCCAGGGCCGTCAAAAGCCCGTCGCGCGTCGCTGCGGCTGATTGGTTCAGAATCGCACCGACCCGCGCTCCGGGGCCATCCGAAAAGGCCGTGGCAGGGCGTCGATCAAGTTGCGCCGCCAGAGACCAGCCAATCCGTTCAACCGCCTCGGGTGTGATGTTGGCCGTTTTAGACACGGCATAGGTGATGCGCCGCGCGACCGGGCCGGGCAGGTGACCCAGAAGTTGCGCGGCATTCGCAGTTTCCAGCTTGGACAACATGACCGCTGCAATTTCAGTGCTTTCGGCCAGAGCGATGGTGGCCAAATCTTCTGTCGGGATTTCGCGCAGCCGTTGCCACGGATCGCCGATCTGGCGCACCCCGGCTTCCTTCCGCAACCTAGCCGCTGTTGCCGGCGTAATCTTGTCGCTGACCGCATCCAGAGCACCGGCCAGCCCATGCGGAAAGGACAGGCCGACACTGTCCAGAGCTTCGGCAAATTCATGTGCGACGGATGCCAGCGTGATGCGATCCACAAGGCCCATCTGACCCAGCTGGTGCGTCAGCTTTTCCTGCAAATCGTCGGGAAGCTCTTCCAGGGGGATATCTGCGCCCTCATTCAACAAAAGGCGCACAACGACGGCGGCTTTTTGTCGGCTGCTCAGCGCCTTGGGAACGACGCGGGGCGCGTCGTTTTGGGCGTCGGCTGTGGGTGTTGATGTCCCCGGTGCCAGTTGAACCAAAGAGTTTGTGTCCTGCATCTGCCTGTGGTGCCAAGTTTCTGTTCCACAGGCAGATTACGGAGAGTCGGGTAAAGAAAAGCTGAAGTCTAATAGTTGTAAGTCAGCCCGGTGCGGATCGCCTCGCGCAAGGATGACTCGGCCCAGGTGCCTTCACCGCCGCGCGCCTTGATCTGGCGCCACTGTGCGATGGCAAGATCGGTTTTGCCTTCGGTGACAAAGCCCTGACCCATATAGCTGCGCGCCAGTATGTTGTCGGGATTCGCCTCAATGGCGTTCGAATAGAAGGCATTCGCCAGATCAAGCTCACCCATTTTGCGGTAGGTGAAACCCCAGTAGGTCAACACGCGATCATCATCCTGATCCATGATGCGCAGGATGTCTTGAGCATTTTCGAACTGTCCGTCATAGGCCAGTTCGCGCACGGCGTCATACAGCTCTTCTTCAGTAAAGTTGGTCTTGTCCGGCTTCACGCACCGTCCGGCGTCTTTGTCATAGACGCGACCGAAGAAACACTTCTTGGTCGTGTTGGTCGGTTTTGGCGGGCTGCTGTCACCGCCAGCGGCGATCGCGACCGGCGCGAATGCAAAGGCCTGAAGGGCGATGGCTGAAGCGAGTACTAGGCGCATTTTCCTACTCCGTTGTCTGGGCTACTTACAGAAAGCATAGTGCGTTTCTCTCAAAAGCTAACAACCGAAGGCTCGCGTTTATTCACGAATAAGGAATTTTTTTCTCAGCTATTCACAATTTTGGCGCAGGTTTGGGCTTCTGAATCCCAATACGTGCCCGGCGCGCAGGACTGGGTTTGCTTGGAATGGCCACTACAAGCTAAGGCAACGGAGGCTGAACAACTAAGGGCCACAGCGCAAATCAAAGTGCGGATCATCGTGTTTCTCCTGTCCGGACATACACTGGCATCATAGCCTGTTTTGGCCTGTCTGGCAAAAGAGCAGGGCCCGGATCGCGTCACGCGAACCGGGCCCTGCGAAGCATTTGATCAATCGCGGGTTATTCGCCGAACACGCGGGCGAAAATCGTATCAACGTGTTTGGTGTGATAGCCGAGATCGAATTTCTCTTCGATTTCTTCCGGACTCAGCGCGGCGGTGACGTCCGCGTCTGCCAGCAGTTCTTCTTTGAAATCGGTGCGGTGTTCCCAGACTTTCAGCGCGTTGCGCTGAACCATGGCATAGGCATCTTCGCGGCTGACACCTGCTTGGGTCAGCGCCAGCAGAACCCGCTGGCTCATTACCAAGCCAGGGAACTTGTTCATGTTTTCGATCATGTTCTCGGGGAAGATCAACATCTTGTCGATCACGCCTGTCAGTCGCGCCAGTGCAAAATCCAAAGTGATCGTGGCATCCGGCCCGATCATGCGTTCAACCGAGGAATGCGAGATATCGCGCTCGTGCCAGAGCGCCACGTTTTCCATCGCCGGGATCACTGCCGCGCGCACCATGCGGGCCAGCCCGGTCAGGTTCTCGGTCAGGACCGGGTTTTTCTTGTGTGGCATGGCCGAGGAGCCTTTCTGACCCATCGAGAAGAATTCGGCCCCCTCCAGCACCTCGGTGCGCTGCATGTGGCGGATTTCGATGGCAACGTTCTCGATGCTGCTGGCGATAACCCCCAGCGTGGCAAAGAACGCAGCATGACGGTCGCGCGGGATGACCTGAGTGCTAATCGGCTCGGGCACCAGACCCAGTTGGTCACAGACATGCTCTTCCACACGTGGGTCAACATTGGCGAAGGTGCCAACCGCGCCGCTGATCGCGCCAGTGGCGATTTCAGCTCGGGCGTCGCGCATGCGGGACAGGTTGCGGTCCATCTCGGCGTAAAAACGCGCGAAAGTCAGGCCCATGGTGGTTGGCTCTGCGTGGATACCGTGGCTGCGACCGATACGGACGGTATCCTTGTGTTCAATCGCGCGGCGTTTCAGGGCAGCCAGCAGACCTTCTAGATCTGCGATCAGCAGGTCGGCGGCGCGGGTCAGTTGCACGTTGAAACATGTGTCGAGTACGTCCGAGCTTGTCATGCCCTGGTGGACAAAACGCGCCTCTTCGCTGCCAACATGTTCGGACAAATGGGTCAGGAAGGCGATGACGTCGTGCTTGGTAACCGCTTCGATTTCGTCGATGCGCGCCACGTCGAATTCCACATCCTTGGCCTTCCAGACGGCCTCAGCATTCTCGCGTGGGATCACACCCAGATCCGCCATGGCGTCGCAGGCATGGGCCTCGATCTCGTACCAGATGCGGAACTTGGATTCGGGCGACCAGATGGCGACCATATCGGGGCGGGAATAGCGTGGAATCATTGGCAGCGGCACCTTATTGTGATTTGGCAGGAGGCGTTGCGGCGGGGTTTAAACCCGCGCAGCCAAAGGAACAAGGCGCGAGTGCGAATATGAGACGGTTTGCCCTGATTTTGGCCCTTTGGCCCGGTTTTCTGGCGGCTGAGGAGTTCAGAACGCTGACGGGGGATGAAATACTGTCGGTATTGACCGAACAGAAGCTCGATTACGGGGAAGGTATCTGGCAGACCTTCGATGATACGATGCTGACGCAATACTTCTCGGGCGGGCCCAGCGCCGGGCGGTGGGCGGTGCGCGAGGATCGTTATTGCTCGGTCTGGCCGCCTTCGGATTTTTGGGCCTGCTATGAGGTCCAACAAAGCGGCAAAGTGATCCGGTTCGTGGATGATAACGGTGCCACGACCGACGGGACACTCGCCGAATGAACCTGCCGCGCAGACTGTCGGATTTCGAAGGCCATTGGAGCCTGACCCGGACCATTCTGGATATGCAGGCGGGGCAGGTGGTGCAGGCCCATGGTCACACGGTCCTGAGCCCGACCGAGGACGGCTTGATATACGACGAAGAAGTCACGCTGCGTGTGCCGGGGCAAGCCGAGATGAAAGGCACGCGCAGGTACCTGTGGCACGCGGCGGGTGAGGCGATTGCCATACATTTTGACGACGGCCGCTATTTTCACCGGCTGGCCTTGGGCCAGGCACATGCGTCTGACCACCACGATTGCCCGCCCGACAGCTACGATGCTGTCTACGATTTTTCGGCCTGGCCAGTCTGGTCAATGCGCTGGATCGTCTCGGGACCCAGAAAATCTTATGAAATGAGCACCGAATATCGGTTAAGATAGCGTAATCATGTTGCAGTCAAAGCTCTAAGCGGGCATTTCTGCAGTTGAAAATAGGTGGAGACATAAGAATGAATGCGAATGTACTGGCCAATGCGATTGGCCCGCGCGAAGGCACCGCGCTGCGCGTCAAGCAAGTTGTGCTGGTGGCACTAGGTATTCTTGCGCTGGCAATTGCTGCCAAGATCAAGGTTCCGATGTGGCCTGTCCCGATCACAATGGGCACCTTTGCCGTGCTGACTATCGGCACCGCCTATGGCACGCGTCTGGGTCTGGTCACCATGCTGGGTTACCTGCTGATCGGCGCGCTGGGCTTCGACGTGTTCGCGGGCTCTTCGGCCGAAAAATTCGGTCTGACCTACATGATGGGCGGCACCGGCGGCTATCTGGTTGGCTACCTTCTGGCAACCGTTCTGCTGGGCGCACTGGCCGCGCGCGGCTGGGACCGTTCGTTCGGCAAGATGGCGTTGGCTCTGGTTCTGGCAAATGTCGTGATCTATGTACCCGGCCTGCTGTGGCTGGGTCAGCTTTTTGGGTGGGATCAGCCGATCCTGCAGTGGGGTCTGACACCCTTCTTGGTGGGCGACGCGATCAAGCTGGTGCTGGCTGCACTGCTGATCCCTGGCCTGTGGAAACTGGTGGGCGACGCTCGTTCGTAATTTCCAACCAATCCAAATCTGACGAAGCCGCGCTCGGAGATATCCCGGCGCGGTTTTTTTGTACCCGCAGATCGGAATGCTGGACAAAAGGGGCCACTGCAGGTCAATCTGCATTCAATGAAATCATCAGGTTATTGAGATATGCGTATTCAATTAGCTTCGGCACTCGCTGTTTGCGCTTCGCTTTTGCTGAGCGTCGGGACGGCATCCGCCGACACTCCTGTCACTTATACGGACAACGGGCGCGCGCTATTCGGCTTTTCTGTACCCGATTTCTGGGCGCTGCGCACCGGTGGCCCGCGCGAAATTGAAGATACCGAGCTGGGCGATGCACGTGCCGTGGCACGGGTCATGGGGATGCGGCCAGTCACGGACGATAATGTTTGGATGGGCTTTGTGTCGCCTGCAGGCGTGGCCTCGATCGATGGCGGTCTGCGGTATCTTGAAGACATAGACAGGTTTCTGGTCAAGGACCCGACTGTGTCCGAAACCACGACGACGCGTATCGGCGGATTGCCCGCACGGGTTATTCGCGGGACCGGCAGTCGCGAAGGGCGCGGTGTGAACTTTACTGTTTCCGTGATTGACTTGCCGAAGGGGCGCGTGGCCATCGCAGTTGCGATCCTGCGCGACGGCGCCGATCCGGCTTATGTGGACGATCTGAACGCCGTGTTCGCGTCGTTCCGGTCCCTGCAGTGAGGAGGCGCACATGACCGGAAAACTGATCAAACGCGCAGCCCTCGCCCTTGGATTGGGGGCAGCAAGCCTGACGCTTTCGGCCTGTGATGGCGTAACCGTCGGGGTAGGTTACGGGTATGACCCGTTCTACGACTCGATGCTGTGGAATGACTATTATCATGACGTAGACGTGGATATTGACATCGACCGGCCGGATCGCCCCCGGCCGCCTGATGGTCGCCCACCTGCACGCCCTGTTCCGCCAATCGCCAAGCCACCGAACAGACCACCGGTGTCGCGACCGCCGAACAGGCCACGGCCACCGGTTGCACGACCCCCGGCGGCACGGCCGCCTATTCACCGCCCCGCAGGCCGGCGCTGAACCGACAGGTCAGTCCAGTAATTCAGTTGTGATCTGGGCTGACCCTTCCAAGGTTCTGTGGACCGGGCATTTGTCCGCGATTTCCAGCAGTCGCGCGCGTTGCTCGGCCGTCAGCGGACCTTCAAGGCGGATCTTGCGGCGGAACTGATCGACTTTTCCTTCGTTGGCCAGCCCCGCGTCCTGCGCATGCACCTTGTTGTGGCACACATCGACTGAAACGGTTTTCAGCGGCCACCGCTTGCGCCGCGCGTACATGCGGATAGTCATCGATGTGCAAGCCCCCAGTCCAGATGACACGAACCCGTAGGGCGACATGCCACGGTCGGTGCCACCGTATGAGGCGGGCTCGTCCGCGACGGCATGGTGCCGGGGACCGGATTGAATGTCTTGAAGGAACCCTTCCGGATCAGCTTCGGTCACGCGAACAACACCTTCGGGTGCGCCAGGTGGTGGGGCCGGCGGGCAGAGCTTGACGTAGCGCGTAACCCATGCGGTGATCACGTCCGCCGCGTATTCCGCGTCAGATGCGCGGGTAATCAGGTGATCGGCATCGTCGAGGGTCACAAAGCTCTTGGGATGTTTGGCGGCCAGGAAGATTGTGCTGGCATTGTCGATGCTTACGGTCTCGTCCCGAGGCGCATGCAAGATCAGCAAAGCGGCCTTCAGGTCTGCGATGGCCGGTATCAGGGCCGCTTCGGAAATATCATCCACAAAGGCCTTGCCAATGCGGAAGGGACGTCCGCCCAACATCACGTCCGCTGATCCAGCCTGCGTGATCTCAGGCAGCGCATCTTCGAAGTGATGCGCTACATGGCCGGGATCTGCGGGTGCACCCAAAGTGACCACGGCCTTGACGCTGGGAATGCCAGCACGGGCGCGCAACACAGCGGCACCACCCAGCGAATGGCCGATGAGCAATGCCGGAGCCATGTTGCGGCCAGCCAGATAATGCGAGGCCGCGATCAGGTCTTCGACATTGGAGGTAAAGGTTGTGTTGGCAAACTCCCCGCCGGAATGACCCAGCCCGGTGAAATCAAATCGCAGAACGGCGATGCCCATCGCCGCTAGTCGGGCCGCAATCCTGCGCGCGGCAGGGATGTCTTTGGAACAGGTGAAACAATGCGCAAATAGCGCCGTGGCCAAGACCGGCCCGTCCGGCAAATCCAGGCGCGCGGCCAATTGGTTGCCGTCGTGACCGGCAAAGGTAATGCGTTCGGTGGGCATGACAGTTCCTTGTTCGTCGGGATGACCAATAGTGTGTGCTTCCTACTGGCCGCTCAACCCCATTGTAAGAAGCGTCACGGGAAGGTGAGTGAAGCGAACAGATTGAGCGCAATCCTTTGTCCGCCCTGTGAACCTAAAGAATCAAATTTTGTGAAGTATATTCTAAAAAATATTCGTTTTACTAATTTACGTCACCTCCCCATCTTACGACCATCGCAAACGTGCAGCCCAGGAGGTTCAAATGGTACATACTGCAATGGATCCAAGGGGCGTGGTTCTACGCCCGGATATACTGGCCGTGATTGCTCTGGCTGGGGTGATCGGATTTGCGCTTGGTCAAACCCTGCCGCCGGTGGCATCTGCTGAGGCGCAGGTTGCTGATCCCGTGTCCGAAGGCTGGCACGGAAATGTCAGGCGGTCACATTGGTCGAACTGAAACGTTAGCTCCGGCCCATGAGCTGTGAATCAAAGGGATAGGTGGTCAGGTTCTCATATCCGTCTTCGGTGATCAGAACCTGATCCTCCAGCTTGATCGAGAAATCTCCGCCAACCTCTCCAACGGCAGCCTCGACACACAGGACCATGCCGGGTTCGAGCGCGTAGTCGTAAGAGCCCGCCACTGCCTTGTCCGGATAAGCAACCAGAGGCCACTCATCGCACAAGCCGACACCATGCATCAGGCATCCATATTTCTGAGC
Source organism: Ruegeria sp. YTSC230 (assembly GCF_059609665.1). Classification (NCBI taxonomy): domain Bacteria; kingdom Pseudomonadati; phylum Pseudomonadota; class Alphaproteobacteria; order Rhodobacterales; family Roseobacteraceae; genus Ruegeria; species Ruegeria sp. YTSC230. Next base: position 248,072 of record NZ_JBXWMC010000004.1, read on the forward strand.
CTGGAATTTGTCGTCCAGCTTGTGTGCGTTGGCCGTCAGTTCGGGGATCATCACGCCGGGTTTCAGCATCTCCATGTTGGTCATAATGTGCTCATGAGCGTGCTGCATAGCGTAGACCATGTCAGGCCGGGGCTTTTCGTCGCCGATCCACCATGTGCGAGAGATATCAATACAGATGCCATATGAACCGATCAGGTCGGTGTCAAAAGCGATGATCTCGTTCTGTTGCGTGATCCGGGGGCCGCATTCCTGAAACCACGGGTTTGTTCGCTGGCCCGAGGCCAGCAGGCGGGTTTCGATCCACTCGCCGCCGCGCCGGATGTTTTCGGCGTGCAGAACCGCCCAAATGTCGTCTTCCGAGGTTTTGCCGTCACCCACATTGGCGCGCGCGAATTTCTCCATTTCCGCCACAGCGGTTTCGCAGGCGTGATTGGCACAGCGCATGGCACGGATTTCGTCCGGGCCTTTGATGGCGCGGGTCTTTTCCGTCGCCTCTTCGCCTTCCATGATTTCGAACCCTTGCGCCTCAAGCGCGCGCAGGCCGTGCAGCATGATCTTGTCCACGCCGAGGCGCTTGTTGCCGCCACCATGTTCGTCGATCAGGACGCGCACCTCGTTTGAAAACACGTCCGCTGCCACATCTACCTTGTCGCCCCGGTCAAAGTAGAACAGGTCGGCGCCGGATCGTTGCTCGCGCACCAGTGGGTTGAACGTGGAAAGGAACGGAGAGTTCTTATAGTCCCAAATCACCATGTAGCCGTCAGCGCACAGCAACACCGCGCGGAACGGATTGTGCGTGTTCCACAGCTGCATGTTGGTGCTGTCGGTGGCATAACGAATGTTCAGCGGGTCGAACATCAGCAGCCCGCCATAACCGCGATCGACAATGGCTTGAGTCAGTCGTTTCCACCTGTGTTCGCGCATCCGGGCCAGATCGGGCAGGGCAAGGCCGGCCTTTTCCCATTCTGAAAACGCAAGCTGCGTAGGGCCAATTTCGATCCGGTCGTTTTCATTCGGGGTACCATCACCAAGAGTCGCACCTTTGGTCGGGTCGATCTTGCGGCTGTCGCGGTAGTGTCGGTTCATGGTGGGTCTCCCTGCCTGTTCTTTGAGCGTGAAGAATCAATCTCCCGACGTCTTGAAGGTTTGCGACGGTGCGTTCGTCGCTTTTTGACCGACAAGTGGAAATTCTGATGATACGTCAAATTCATGACGACCATTCTTCAGACTTCAATTCCGTATGACCCGCTGAACAAGCGCTCTTTGCCAGGCATTCAGCCAGCAAGCATGGACAACTGGTTGCACCGCGATGATGCGTTCGCCGCCCAGATGCAAAGACGCGAGGACCTGTTGGTCGGTCATCGTTCGGATGTTCTGGCGATGGATGCAGGTGCTAAACCCGCTGCGCAGGAGTTGTTGGATCTTGTCCTGAACCAAGTCTATCCCGAGTGCACAGATCACGTCGCTCGCCCGGACGGGACAGATGTTACGATCGATCCGGATCAGCCATTGGACACACTGTGCCGATTGGTGCAGGAAGATTTCTGCATCCTGCAAAAGCAGGGGGATGAACATGTTCTGACCGGTGCCATCCTGTGTTTTCCTGCCAGTTGGCGCTTGTCCGAGAAATTCATGCGGCCTCTGATCGACATCCATCTGCCTGTTGACAGCTACAACGCCGACATCGCTCGGCGGGTTCAGCGGTTGTTTGACGGGATACAACCGGGACGCCCTCTGTGGCGATTCAATGCGCTGTGGTATGAGGACGCCGAGCTGCATCAACCCCGCAGTGCATACGACCGGCGGGCCGCACAGGAGCCAGGGCACGCCCGGTTCCTGCGGAGTGAGCGGCAGACGCTGTTGCGACTGCCTGAGACGCAGGCCGTGGTTTTCTCGATCCATACATATGTTCTGGCGGCAGAGCAGGTGCCAAAAATGGAAAACCCCGCCTGATGGCGGGGCCTCCAAGGAGGGTCATTTCATACCAGGCTACATGCCCAGCGCGCTGGCAGCGCCCGCAAGTGCCCCGCTTGTGCTGAGAGCGGAGATCGCGATCGAATACACCAGCACCTGAGTGTTCAGGCGGAAGTCTTCGCCCCTTATCAGGTTCACAGCGGCCAAAGAGGCCGCAATCGGGACGGACACGCTTGCCACGGCACCCGTCAATCCCCAACTGGTCAGTCGGAGGATATCGCTGGGTTGCTCATGGACGAGGGGGGGCGTGTCGTCCCGATCGGTAGGCTGCTCGATAGGTTCTGTCCGAAAAGCGATGCTGAGCAACTGCTCATCTGACAGCTGGATTGGCCGGGCTACTGGGGTCAGCGCCTTTTTTTCTGGCTCATCCAGGTCTTCTGCGTCAGTAACATTCAGTCCGGCAAACGGGCCTGTCACTGCCTCGAAAATCTGTTTTCTGTCACGCGGCCTGCTTGGGGCCAGCGTGTCAAATGCGCTCATGAATTGTTCGATGGTCAGAACGGTGTTGGGCGACAGCCATTCGACCCGCTGGGTCGCGCAGACGTCAACCATTCTGTAAAGGATCACGACCAGCATCAGCTCGGAAACTTCGCTGTCATCCAATAGGGGGGAAACCGGGGTCACAGTGATCGTCAGCCGGTTATTCGGCAGGGTGACGATGGGTCTCTGGATTGTCTTCAGACCTGCGGCGCGGTTGAGGCGCTCGAATCGGTCTTCGGTTTCGGCAACCTTAGTATCCAGCGTCAGGCGCACCAGATACTGACTGGACACAATGCTGGCTTCGGTGCTGTTCTGCAGAGACTTGCGCTCGACCAGGTGACCATAGTCCGCAAGGGTCTTGGCAACGATGTCGCTGAACCGCTCGATCGCGTCCTCGGTCTTACCGTCGAATTGCAGACCACCGTGATAGCTGTGCTTCGGAGTCACTGCGCTGTCCTTTGTCGCATCCTTTGTTTGGAAACAATCTAGCAAGCGATCTGGGGCAGATTTGGGCAAAAATGGAAAAAAATGAGAAATCGGGCTGATTGATTACGCTATGGAAACCTAGGCATTTTAAGGGCCTTTTGGCGTCTGTGGCGACAATGTGGCCGAAATCGGGTGTAACTGCCGGAATCCCAAGCCAGCTTCAACCGTCGATTCGGGCAGCCATTATTGCAATGGATTGTTGGTAAACCGAGGCGGCATTCCACTGTTGAATGACTGCAAAGTTTGGCTGACCCTGTTGATAGCCCCGACCGGGTTTCCAGCCCTTATTACGCAGAAAATTGGCAGTTGAGGCCAATGCATCGGTCATATTGTAAAAGTCGACCTGACCGTCGCCGGTGGCATCAACCCCGTATTGCATGGCATTGCCCGGTAGGAACTGGGTGTGCCCAAGTTCGCCATGTTTTGCCCCTTTTGTCGCTGTCGTAATGCTGCCTTGATCGACCAGCTTCAGCGCCCCGATCGCGTGAGGAATGAAAAATTCGGACCTGCGGCAGTCATAGGCCAGTGTTGTGATTGCGGAAACAACCTGACTGTCCCCCATGAAGTTTCCGAACCCGGTTTCCATGCCGTGAATGGCGATCAGCACCCCGGCCGGTACGCCGTATTGACGTTCGAGTGCCGCATAGAATTGTGGGTTGCGCGCTTTGCGTTTGCGCCCTTGCGCCACGATGGTGTCTGCCCCTCGGACGCGCATGAACTTGTCTAACGAGTATTTAAAGCTCTTTTGATTGCGGTCCGCGGCTATGGTTCGCGTGGCGTATTGGGATTGGGCCAGTGCCTGCAATCCTTTCTTTTTGACGCCCGCGCGTTTCGCCTGTTTGGCAAAGTCCTTCTTCCATGTCTCAAAGCCGCTGCTGGTGTTGCCGCAAGGTGCCGCGGAAGCAAGGGCGGGAAGGGATAGGGCGAACAAGAGAGCGAAGCGAAGCATCAGGGAAACCCGGAAAATTGCATTGTCAGGAAAAGAGTACGCTGCATTTCTCTGTCCGAAAAGACGTTAGTACAGGTCCAGCTCTCCGGTACCTTTCAGACTTTCAAACCACTCATCTGGTGTTTTGTCGATTTTGGCGTGTTTGACCATCATCGCGTTCATATTGGGTAGGTCCGAGGAATCCGGCCATTCCTCCGGTCGCCACAGGTTCGCGCGGATCACACATTTGGGGCAGTGTGCGAACACTGTTTCGACGTGAATGACCAAGGCCAGTTTCGGCGAGCGGTTGTTTATTGCCATGCTATCCAGCAAGTCGCGGTCTTTGCATAAACGGGCAGTGCCACGAAGGCGCAGAGTTTCCATCTTACCCGGCACGAAAAAAATCAGGCTGACACGTGGGTCCAGCAAAATATTGTGGAACGTATCCACGCGCTTGTTTCCGGGTCGATCAGGGATTGCGATCAGTGTGTCGGATAACACATTTACGAACCCTTCTGGATCACCTCGGGGCGAGATGTCCAGATGACCACCTGGATTGGCTGATGCGATCAGGCAGAATGTGGATTTAGCAATAAAGTCGCGGCACATCTGGTCCAGCCCGAACAGCTCTTTGGCGATGATCTGGGGCAGGGGCGCTCCGGTTATGCGCTCCAGTTCATCGCTCGAAGTCACGAAGTCTGTGAATTGAGAAAAGGGGGCGTCAGATGACATGCGATCTCTCCTAACCGAGTGGGTCGAGTGTGAGAGATCGTACCAAACGAAACAAGGGCGCCCGAGTGGACGCCCTTGAATTTTAAACCGCAAATCGGATCAGCAGCTGTAGTACATGCCGTATTCAACCGGGTGCGGGGTGTGCTCGTAGGTTTCGACTTCTTCCATCTTCAGTGCGATGTAGCCGTCGATCTGGTCCTTGGTGAACACGTCACCCTGCAGCAGGAAGTCGTGATCCGATGCCAGAGCTTCCAGAGCTTCGCGCAAGCTGCCGCAGACGGTCGGGATATCGGCCAGTTCTTCGGCAGGCAGATCGTACAGGTTCTTGTCCATGGCTTCGCCCGGATCGATCTTGTTCTTGATGCCGTCCAGACCGGCCATCAGCAGAGCGGCAAATGCCAGGTAGGGGTTTGCCGCTGGATCGGGGAAACGAGCCTCAACGCGCTTGGCTTTCGGGCTTTCGGTCCACGGAATACGGACGCAACCCGAACGGTTACGGGCCGAATAGGCGCGCAGAACGGGGGCCTCAAAGCCCGGGATCAGACGCTTGTAGCTGTTGGTCGCCGGGTTGGTGAAGGCGTTCAGCGTTTTGGCGTGTTTCAGGATGCCGCCGATGAAGTACAGTGCCTCATCCGACAGATCGGCGTATTTGTCGCCTGCGAACAGTGGCTTGCCGTCTTTCCAGATCGACATGTTCACGTGCATGCCGGTACCGTTGTCACCTGCGATCGGTTTCGGCATGAACGTGGCCGATTTACCGTAGGCGTGCGCAACATTGTGGATGATGTACTTGTACTTCTGCAGCTCGTCGGCCTGTTTGGTCAGGCTGTCAAAGATCAGACCCAACTCGTGCTGACACGATGCCACTTCGTGGTGGTGCTTGTCGACCTTCATGCCCAGACGCTTCATGGTCGACAGCATTTCTGAACGCAGGTCCTGCGCTTCGTCGATCGGGTTGACCGGGAAGTAACCGCCCTTGACGCCCGGACGATGGCCCATGTTGCCCATCTCGTATTCGGTGTCAGTGTTCCACGACGCGTCGGTCGCATCAACTTCGTAAGATACCTTGTTGATGCTGTTGGAGAAACGGACGTCGTCGAACAGGAAGAATTCCGCTTCAGGGCCCATATAGGCCACATCACCGATACCCGATGCTTTCAGATAGGCTTCGGCTTTCTGAGCGGTGCCGCGAGGGTCACGCTCATAGGCTTCGCCGGTGTCGGGCTCAACAACCGAGCAGTGCACACAGATGGTTTTTTCCGCGTAGAACGGATCGACATATGCGCTGTTGGTGTCGACCATCAGTTTCATGTCGGATGCTTCGATCGACTTCCAGCCCGCGATGGACGAACCGTCGAACATGAAGCCTTCTTCCAGGAAGTCCTCGTCAACCTGGTCTGCCATCAGCGTGACGTGCTGAAGCTTGCCGCGGGGATCAGTGAAGCGAACGTCGACGTACTCGGCGTCCTCGTCTTTGATCAGCTGAAGAACTGCGTCCTTGCTCATAACTTAATATTCCTCTGCTTTGAGTTTGTTCTGTTACAGCGCTTCCGGGCCGGTTTCCCCGGTCCGGATGCGAATGGCTTGTTCAACGGGCGAGACAAAGATCTTGCCGTCGCCGATTTTGTCAGTTTTGGCTGCCGCAACGATGGCGTCGATGGCTGCGTCAACCTGATCGTCGTCCAGCACAACCTCGACCTTCACCTTGGGCAGGAAATCGACGACGTATTCCGCGCCGCGATACAGTTCGGTGTGGCCCTTTTGACGGCCAAAGCCCTTAACCTCGATCACGCTGAGACCCTGGACGCCGACATCCTGCAGCGCCTCTTTAACCTCATCGAGTTTGAACGGCTTGATGATCGCTTCGATCTTCTTCATTCCGGGCTCCTGTTAACTCTTGTCAGTTTGGCACTGACCACGTCTAAATTCGGGCGGCAATGTGATTGCGTTACCGGCTCGAGCCGAGCGCTGAGAAAATGGGCGTCGGTTCAATTTTTGATCAACTTGCACAAAAAGTAAGCGAAACTGAATCGCCAGAGGATTTGAGATGACGGAATTGCTGACAGCGGCGCAGATGCGAGCAATTGAAACAGCGGCGATTGAGTCCGGTCAGGTGACCGGTCTGGAACTGATGGAGCACGCCGGTCGCGGGGTTGTCGAGGCGATTTTTGAGGAATGGCCGGAGTTGGCGAAAACTTCGGGGCGTGCTGTGGTTTTGTGTGGCCCCGGCAACAATGGCGGTGATGGGTTTGTCGTCGCGCGCCTGTTGAAAGAGTGGGGCTGGGAAGTCGAGGTTTTTCTGTATGGGGACGCCGACAAGCTGCCAGCAGATGCGCAAATGAACTATGATCGGTGGCAGGAGTTGGGGGAGGTTGTTCCGCTGACTGAAAAGGACATGCGCAAGGGTGGTTTTGCCGATCTTTACGTTGACGCTCTGTTTGGGACGGGACTGAAACGCGGCTTGGACGGTGAACTGTTCAAGGTCGTTCGGCATCTTTCTGGTATGGATGGGGACGATTACACCGACCGCCTGGTCAGCATAGATGCCCCATCCGGCTTGTGTTTGGACAGCGGGCGGGTGTTGCATCAAGAGCCATTGAACCTATGGCCTCGCGAATTTCTGGACGGTGTGCCCGCAGAGATGCGAAACAAGGTCGCTAATGCGGGCGGCGCGCGCGCTTTGCATGACCGTTTTGCTTGGTTGACAGTGTGTTTCGACAGCCCAAAGCCTGGGCATTTTCTTGCGCAAGGGCCGGATTTGTGTGGCAAGCTTGCTGTGAAAGACATCGGAATTTCCAAGCAGCGTTGCCGCTTTAACGGTGAACCATATGACGATGCGTTCACGTTAGGACCAAAACCTTTTCGCGGGGCGAACCGACCTGCTTTTCTAACCCTTGCCGAGGCACCTGGCCGCGTGAAGGACGAGCGAACATGGGGTGGTTTGCCGCTCTATCGAATGCCCAAATTCAAACAGCAACACAAGTTTTCCCATGGCCACGCCTTCATCCTATCGGGCGGTTCTGGCAAGACCGGCGCGGCGCGATTGGCGGCGCGCGGCGCTTTGCGGATTGGGGCCGGGTTGGTAACATTGGGGGTTCCCCCGGCGGCGCAGATGGAGGTTGCGGCACAGGTTACGGCCATTATGTTGCAGCGGGTTGAGGGTGGCGACGAGTTGTCCGATGTTCTCGACGATGAACGGTTGAATGCCCTTTGTCTTGGCCCTGGTCTGGGATTGGAGCGTGCGCGGGATCTGGTTCCGGTTGCTCTGGCGGCAAATCGGGCAACGGTTTTGGATGCCGACGCTTTGACCGCGTTTGCGGGCGACCCTGCGGCTCTGTTTGACCAATTGCACGATAATTGCGTTCTCACACCGCATGGTGGAGAGTTCGCACGGCTGTTCCCTGACATATCTGAAAAGCTCAATGCGGTTCCAACCAAAGGCCCGGCCTATTCCAAGGTCGACGCAACGCGTGAGGCGGCCAAGCGGGCAGGGTGCGTCGTTCTGTTCAAGGGGTCGGACACGGTGATTGCCGCGCCGGATGGGCGCTGCGCGATCAATTCGGCCCATTATGAGCGTTCGGCACCGTGGTTGGCGACGGCTGGCTCTGGCGATGTGCTTGCCGGGTTTATCACCGGGTTGCTGGCGCGTGGGTTCGCTCCGATGCAGGCTGCGGAAACGGCGGCCTGGCTGCATGTGGAATGTGCGCGCCATTTCGGCCCCGGGTTGATTGCCGAGGACCTGCCCGAGCAACTTCCTGCAGTCTTTCAACATCTGGCCAAATGACGCATGGGCGGAAATTAGCCACTTTTTTCAGCGTTCGGCAAGAAATAGCCGCACGTATACGCATCAGTGCATGTCATTCCTTTTGAAAGACATCAGACAGAGTGGCAGACTTGTACCCAGATTTTCCTGCCTACGAAGCCTTGGTAGCCAAATCTTTGATATGATTAAAATTTACTTTCTGCCGATTTGAGCCGTAAGGCAGAAATCCTAAACGCGACTAAATCGGTTCCTTGCGGAGTGGTCCGTCACATCGGTTTTTCTTTTGGCGGTTCCCACAAACGAAACGTTCAAGGTGAATAAAATGACAGTGAATTTGAAACTTCCCTCGGTTGCCGCTGTTCTGGCGATGACCACGGCGATCCCTGCCGCTGCTGAACTAAAGTACGAGAATAACAGCGGCGGTTATGTGGTGCTGTACGGTCAACTCGATCCGGTGATCGTATCGGTTGATGACGGCCAGGAGACCGAGACCCGGTTGCTGGACAATGACCTGTCCAACAGCCGCGTAGGTTTGCGCGTCATGCAGCCCTATGGCAGCAATGAGTTCATGTTCCGGTTCGAAACCGGTCTGGGTCTGCCAAGTACCGGGACAGCCAACCAGGATGGTACCAACACCAACGGTTGGAGCCGTGAAGATATCCGCCACGTCGATTTCTCGCTCAAGGGTGGATACGGCAAGTTCTCTGCCGGTCAGGGCAGTATGGCCTCGGACGGGGCCGCCGAGACTGATTTGTCCTACGTCGGGACGGCTTTGTATTCTTTTACGAACGATGAAAACGGCGCGTTTTTCTACCGGGGAGCAGACGGTGTCTTGAGTGGCATCACCGTTGGCGACTCGGCCAGCAACTTTGATGGCGCGCGTCGGGGCAGGGTCCGGTATGACACGCCCGATTTCAACGGCTTCTCAGCGGCGATTGCTTATGGTCAGAACATCTTGTCCAGCAGCGACGACGACGATTATTACGATCTCGCAGTCAAGTACCGGAACACCTTCACCAACGGTGTAGAGTTCGCAGCGAGCATTGCCTACGCAGTAAGGGATTTCGACGGCCAACCCGGCGAACGCAAGGATACCATCGGGTCCGCGTCCGTCCTGTTGCCCAGCGGGTTCAGCTTTACTGCAGCCCTCGGCACGCGGGACGATACCTCTACCGGCGCGAGCGATCCGGATTACTGGTACACCAAGCTTGCTTATGAAGGGGATTGGGTGTCCTGGGGTAAAACCGGCGTTGGTATCGACTATTTCGACGGTTCTGATTTCGAAAATCAGGGGTCCAGCACCAAGTCCTGGGGTATTGCGGTTGTTCAGCGGATCGACGCGATCAACACGGATGCCTACCTGAAATACCGCAACCATGATTTTGACGACACGGTCGACTTTGACAAGAACGAAGCATGGGTACTGGGTGCGCTCTGGAAGTTCTGACGACGTTTCCCCGTAAACTAACGGCGCCCCAGTTTGGCTGGGGCGTTTTTTTGTTCAAATCGGCGGCAAAACAAGGCTGATCTGGCCATTGCCTCTTGCACGTAAGCGGCTGGGCAAATAGAAGGCGTCAAATTTGCCCGGCGCGCCGTTTTGCGCGCCCCGAATCCTATGGGGACTACCATAATGCAGGTTACCGAGACGCTGAACGAAGGTCTGAAACGCGGCTACAATATCATCGTATCCGCAGCCGAGCTGGACGACAAAGTTAACGAGAAACTGGTCGAAGCGCAGCCGGAAGTCGAAATGAAGGGTTTCCGCAAAGGCAAAGTGCCGATGGCATTGCTGAAAAAGCAGTTCGGTCAGCGCCTGTTGGGCGAAGCGATGCAGGAAAGCATCGATGGTGCGATGAACCAGCATTTTGAAGACAGCGGCGAGCGTCCTGCGCTTCAGCCAGAGGTCAAAATGACCAACGAAGACTGGAAAGAAGGCGACGACGTCGAGGTCGCAATGTCCTATGAGGCACTGCCTGCGATCCCCGAAGTTGACCTGAAATCGGTCGAGCTGGAAAAGCTGGTTGTCAAAGCGGACGATGCAGCCATCGAAGAAGCGCTGAACAGCCTGGCCGAAACCGCGCAGGACTTCAAAGCGCGCCGCAAGGGTTCGAAAGCCAAGGACGGCGATCAGGTTGTGATCGACTTTGTTGGCAAAGTTGACGGCGAAGAGTTCGAAGGCGGTTCGGCTGAAGACTATCCGCTGGTTCTGGGTTCCAACAGCTTCATCCCCGGCTTCGAAGAGCAGCTGGTTGGAGTGAAGGCCGAAGAAGTCAAAGACGTCAACGTTTCCTTCCCCGAGGAATACGGCGCAGAGCATCTGGCCGGCAAAGACGCCGTATTCACTTGCACCATCAAAGAGGTGAAGGAACCCGTTGCTGCGGAAGTAAACGATGAGCTGGCAACCAAGTTTGGCGCGGAAGATCTGGCCGCGCTGAAAGGTCAAATCGCCGAGCGTTTGGAAGCGGAATACTCCGGTGCATCGCGCGCGGTCATGAAGCGTGGCCTGCTGGACGCGCTGGACGAGAAGGTATCCTTCGACCTGCCGCCGTCGCTGGTTGAAGCCGAAGCCAAGCAGATCGCACATCAGTTGTGGCACGAGGAAAACCCGGAAGTGGAAGGTCACGACCACGCTGAGATCGAGCCCACAGACGAGCACAACAAGCTGGCCGAACGCCGCGTGCGTCTGGGCCTGCTGTTGGCTGAACTGGGCCAGAAGGCCGAGGTTGAGGTCACCGACTCTGAGATGACCCAGGCGATCATGAACCAGGCACGTCAGTACCCGGGTCAGGAACGTCAGTTCTTTGAGTTCGTGCAGCAGAACGCTCAGATGCAGCAACAGCTGCGCGCGCCGATCTTCGAAGACAAAGTCATCGACTACGTCTTTGAACTGGCTCAGGTCGCGGACAAAGAAGTCAGCAAAGACGATCTTCAGAAAGCCGTTGAGGCACTGGACGAGGAGTAATCCTCGTTCAACCATCCCCATGGGCATAAAAAAATACGGAGCCGTCTGAAAAATGACGGCTCCGCTTGGGTGGCTTTAACCTATGAGGTGAGGGGGTCAGGCCTCATGAGCAAAAGCACGGGGGGTTCTTAACAGAGCGGTCTTCTGCTCTGGCGTAAAGCGGTCTGAAAGCGCCTCGATCAGCTTCAGTACAGACTCGACTTCGGTTTTCGATGTTGCCGAACTCATCTGTTCGACAAAGTACTTTTCCAACTGAGTCAGCGGCTGGTGGTCGTAGTTTGCGGCACTTGGATTGGCCTTTGCGCCCTCAAACAACTCCAGCGCCTGTTCTTCGGTCAGGAAGACATCGTGTTCAATGTCGGCGTAATCCCGAATTCCAGCGATCCGTTCATCCGAACAGTCCATAAGGGCGGCCATGGCCACAACCTTGCCCATTGGCTTGGCGGTCCCAAGATAGTCATAAGGCGCATTGCCGGACCGTTGCAGGACGCGGTTCATCACCGGATCGATCACGGCGATAGAGTCCAGAACACCGGCCATCTTGGCATATTCGAACGAGCCAATCATGATCTCGCTGGTGACATAGGATACCGAGTTTTCCCCACGTCCTCGCCCAAGCTTTTTGGTGTCGACGCAAAACCGGGTTGCTTCCCAGACCTGCGCGCTGCGGATCGGCGGTTCGCCGTCTAGGATTGAATGAAAAACATCGGACAGCATGTGTGGCCCGGTCGTTTGCAGTAGTCTCATGCACCCAACAACGTCCCCCTCGTCGTCGATGCTAACTACATGTGCTGGATGAAGGTCGTCAAAATGGTCGCGTTCGCGCCCATCAACGATATTTACATCCCAACCAAGGCGGTCGCCAAAAACGCGCGCGCGCAGTTTGTACATCTCGTCCAAGACATGCTTAAACTTATTCTGGTTGATACCATCAATTACGATGATCATTTCCATCCCCCTACAGTCTGGTTACCGTAAGGATGACGTTAACTAAGATTTGAGCTAAGACTATTGGGGGTTTCCCGTATTTTTTGATCTTTTTTGATTATCCTGGGGCAATTAGGCCCAATCCAATAGCTCTTCCAATGGCTTGCGGTGTTGTCAACGCGCCCATTTTTTCACGCCCGGATCGCATATGAACTTCGACGGTTCGGTGGGAAATCGACAGGATATCACCGATGTCTTGCTGTGATTTTCCGTCCGCAACCCACTGCAGGATCTCTTTCTCTCGCGTCGAAAGGGCTGGTAAATACAGTGCTTTGGCCAGCAGGCCAGACTGCATCACGGTATCATGCGCTGTAACTGCGGCCATCTGCAGGTCCCCCATCACATGTTTCTTCAGCTTTGCCCACTCGGAATCCGAGCAATTTCGGGTCACATTCAGCAAGCCACATTCCCCGTATGGGCCACGTACCGGAACGGTTAAGCCACGGGAAGTAATGCCAAAATCATGCGCGTCCCGAAAAACCGAATGGAACTTTTCGTCGTGATTAAATCTGCCCCAGTCCACCGGAGCGATGCTGAGCGCAGATTGATACAAGGTCGGATCGAAATGGTGGAAGCCTTGGCTGCCATAGTGAATCTTCCATTCGTCCGGGTAGTTGGCATACCCCTGAACGTCACCCTTTACAGGGTTAAAAGTGGCATAAGACGCGTAATCGAAACCCAATTCATCGCAGACAGCATTAATTATGTCGGCTGCCGACTTTTCCTCGTGGTCGATCGCGGCCAAGTCTATAAGTTTCACCTGTCCAACCCTTGCGGCGGCAAATCTTTCCCCAAAGACATGCCAAATCTGTCCATTTCACCGAATACGTTGCGTCAACTGTGGTGCCTGACGCAAGCTAATTATGTATATCGCTTAGGCATAATGCGTGGTTATGGCAACAGAATACCTTAGCGATTACATAAGTCATTATTGCAACCTTTACGCTAATGACAAGCTATATCCTTACCCAGCGTCACTCTGACCTTAGGCCAGTTTCAACCAGCATCCCGGCGGCCTTCGCCTCGGGGTAGTAACCTTTGGCATAAAGGAAGATAGCCCGCTTCTGGTCGCCATCTGACAAGAGCCACGCCCCACGCAGGTATTTTCCGGCAAACTCCAGATTGGTGTCTGCATCCAACAAACCCTGAGCGTTGCCTTTGTACCCCATGGATCGCGCTGTCGCGGGCAGGATCTGCAGCAACCCGTAATATGGCCTGTTGACGGCCCATGGCCGGTGCGTGCTTTCCCTTATGGCGAGCTTGTGCAACAGTTCGCGCGGCAGTTCATAATGGTCAGCCCACGTGTTGATTGATGCACGCAATTCAGGGGTCTCATTGGGGTATAGCGGCGGATCAAAAGGGGCATTGCGAGAGCTCTGCTTGCCATCCAGGCCGCCGCAGGCAGCCAGGGCAGGTGCGCCGAGTAATGCAACAAGTAAAGCGCGGCGCGTGTAGTGGGGCATGTGTAGTCTCCGGATGGGGTTTGGCCGCATGATAGTCCCGTCGAATGCAACCGCAAGCAGACACACAGTCCGCGCGCTGATTTATGCCGGGTCTCGTTGCGTCATAACCTGGTGCCAGAGTGTTCCGTAATTGTCAGGTCGGATAGGCGGGTCGTTAAATTTCGACCTGGAACCACAGAATGATATCGGCAAACCAGATCTTGTTCTCTGTCGCGCGAAACTGAACAGTGTTGTTGATCCCCGGATTCAGGACGGTTCCGGGAAAGGCCTCCCATAATCCGCGAATGTCGCCGCCCGATATGGACGGGCCATAAATGAAGGTGTCGTTAATTTCGATCTGAAAAGCCCCTCCGGACGGCGTTGCCCAGGCTTTGAAGGCAAGGATCGGCTTCGCGCGGTTGGTTCCGATGATCAGGTTGGAAGGGATCGGGTCGCTGAAGGTCTGGCTTTCACCGGGGTTTAAAGAAAAAGAGCCGTCATTCACGACGATGTAGTTGCACAAGGATGCCATAGTGATTTCTCCTGTCGGATCGCGATCCGCCCAGATGTGCGATCACGCAAATTGCTAATAAAATGAACTTCAAAAAAAATGCGGCTGGGGCGGCAGGGGCCGCGTGACCGTAGGATAGCATAATTTCAATCCAAATTCCTGGTCGTGCCTGACGTCACTCTTTGTCACGGCCTGGGGTTCGAACACAAAAAAAGGCCGCGCCCTTCGGCGCGGCCAATCAATCTTTCAAAGGCAGCCGGATCAGGCTTTGGCTTCGTCTTCCTCAGCCGGGGCCTCTTCCGTAACCAGATCGTCGTCGTCGGAAGCTGCGGAACCGATATCGTCGAACAGTTCGGCGATTTCGAATTCTGCGGCGGCCTCTTCTTCGGCAGCCAGTTCCTGGATCGACTTGCCCGAAGCCTGCAGTTCGGCTTCTTCTTGCGAACGGGCAACGTTCATTTGGATCTTGACTTCGACCTCGGGGTGCAGCTTGACCGCCAGCGAGTGCAGGCCCAGCTCTTTGATCGGAGCGATCAGAGCAATCTGCTTTTTGTCGACGGTGAAACCAGCCTCGGTTGCGGCATCTGCGGCGTCACGCGGGGTGACCGAACCGTACAGAGCACCAGCATCCGATGCCGAGCGGATCACGATGAACTGCTGACCGTCCAGCTTTTCAGCCAGAGATTCAGCTTCTTTCTTGGTTTCCAGGTTGCGCGCCTCAAGCTGCGCTTTTTGGGATTCGAACGACGCAATGTTGGCGTTCGAAGCGCTCAGTGCTTTGCCTTGGGGCAGCAGAAAGTTGCGGGCGTAGCCAGACTTGACGTCAACGACGTCGCCCATTTGGCCCAGTTTCGCAACGCGTTCCAGAAGAATAACTTGCATATCAGTCTCTCCTTACTTCACAGCGTAGGGCAGCAGGGCGAGGAAGCGGGCGCGCTTGATAGCACGGGCCAATTCACGCTGCTTTTTTGCCGAAACGGCGGTGATGCGCGAGGGAACGATCTTGCCACGCTCAGAGATGTAGCGCTGCAGCAGACGTGTGTCTTTGTAATCGATCTTCGGCGCGTTGTCGCCCGAGAACGGGCAGACCTTGCGGCGGCGGAAAAATGGTTTTGCGGCCATGGTATATGTCCTTTCGTCAGGCGTTGATCAGCGGCGCTCGCGGCGGCCTTCGCGCTCGTCGCGCTTCTGCATCTGGACCGAAGGGCCCTCGTTGTGCTCGTCGACCTTGATGGTCAGAACGCGCATAACGTCGTCATGCAGGCGCATCAGGCGCTCCATTTCCTGAACGGCGCCAGCTGGGGCGTCGGTCTTCAGGAAGGAATAGTGACCCTTGCGGTTCTTGTTGATCTTGTAGGCCATCGTCTTGACGCCCCAGTACTCGCTTTCGACGACGTTGCCGCCGTTGTCAGCCAGAACGGTGCCGAAATGTTCGACGAGGCTTTCTGCCTGCGCGTTGGACAGGTCCTGACGCGCGATCATTACATGCTCATACAGTGGCATGTGCACTCCTGTTTCTATCAAGGCGCATTTCAAAGGCAGGGCCGGTTCGTCCTTCGCGACCCTGCCACGAGAGGCTGCGCGATTCATAACTCTTGCGAAGGATGGCCCCATATACACCATTCGCGTCGGGGGGCAAGGGCCGTCACACATGCCTTGGTGAAGTCGCGCTATTTCCTTTGCGCTGCCCAATTCCTGACGCTTTTCGGCTCAAAGTTGTTTTGCATACCGGGAACTAACCGGACAGACCGAACCAAAGACGGCAACGTGAACTAGGGTACAGAGAAATGACCGCGATGAACACGAATACCTTCGAGAAGTCTGCGACCAGCACGACTTATGATCAATCGGTTCCAGTTCTTATCGCATTTGCGCCGAACTGGAGGGCACGCACCGTTCTGGCACGCATCGCGGGGGCGTTGTTGATCGTTGTCGCGTTTTCCATGTGGCTGATGTCTGGCGCGGTGATGGCAACCGAAGTTTGGCCGATCAAACTGGCTGCGTCGCTGACATTCTTACTAATCGGCGTCAGCCTGCTGACCATTCAGGTGCTTGATGCGCGCCCCGATGCCTATTTTGATCCGATCCGCCGAGAAGTACGCGTGCTGCAAAAGAATGAAAACGGGCGTCCTCAGACAGTACTGCGCCGCAGCTATGACACCTTGGGTGGTGCACGGTTCGATGATGATCAGGTCGAACTCTATGATGTGGACGGCAGCCTGCTGATGAAGTTGCCGCTACAATCGGCGGATGTTGGCCGAGCGCTGAAGGGCCAATTGAGCGGAAGTGTAACGATCTTCGCCTGATTTTCACTTCTGTTCATTTAGGAACAGAAATTGTTAGAGAATAGGTCTTGTGTGCCGCCCAAGGGCGGCACATTTTTGTTGTTGAGCAATCCAACTGGTTTGCACTCACAACATTTTTGGAGATAGTCATGAAATCCACCCTTCTTGCTGCTGCACTGGCCGTATCGGCGACCTCGGCGTTTGCAAGCGCCGAGAAATACGTTTTGGACCCCAGCCACAGCCAGGTTGTCTTCAACTATAACCACCTTGGTTTTTCCACCACGACTGGCATGTTCTCGGGCTTTGAAGGCGAGATCATGTTCGATCAGGAAAACCCGGCAGATTCCAGCGTGAGCGTGTCGATGCCTGTGGTCGAAATGATCACCGGCTGGAAGCCGCGCGAAGATCACTTCATGACCGAAGACTTCTTTGGTGTCGCCGAGGGTGACCTGATTTCGTTCACCTCGACCGGTATCGAAGTCACCGGTGAAAACACTGCGAACATCACCGGCGATCTGACCATGAACGGTGTGACCAAGTCGGTCGTTCTGGACGCCAAGCTGAACCAGGTTGGCGAGCATCCGATGGCGGGCAAGCCCTGGGCAGGATTTGATGCCACCACCACACTGGTCCGCAGCGAGTTCGATCTGGGCCAGTTCGCACCATTTGTAAGCGACGAGGTTGAGGTTCGTATTTCGGTAGAGGCGCAAAAGGCCGAGTAAGTCTGCCTTGCATGCGAAAAGAAACCGCCGGGGCCCGTCAGGCCACGGCGGTTTTTTCTTTACTCGGCTTGGGTGGCTGTCAGTTCAACGGCTACCTTGACGGCAAAGGCCAGCGAGTCCTCGGTTGGTTGCGTCGTACCGACGTCGTAATCCATACGGTTCAGATCCAACTCTCCCTGCATCTTGGCGGTGCCGTCCTGCAGGTCCAACTCGAACGGCAGGACGACGTCCATGGTTTTGTCGCGAATGGTCAAAGTGCCGCGTGCCTCATAGGCCAGATCGGTCTTGAACAGATCTGCGGTAAAATTCGCGGTCGGGAACTGAGCGCTGTCAAAAAAGTCCGCGCCAAGGGCCTGTTGTGTCACGGTGCCAATGGTCAACGAGCCGATGGCGATTGTCACATCAACAGCTCCGGCCGGTCCGGGTTCCGCGGGGTCGTCGAATGTGATTGCCGCAGTCCAGTCGGAAAACGCGCCACTGACGGGGCTGCCCAACTGGGTGATAGTGATCGCCAGCGAACCTTCCTGCAACTGCCAGTCGGATTGCACCGCCTCCAGTTCGGCAGAAGCATGATCACCGGTCGGATGTGCCGAGTAGGCTCCGTCGAACCACCCGATACTAATAGCAACGGCCCAGACGGCGATTGCTGCGATGACGGGCGCAGGTGAGTGCCATTGCGTTGGCGGTTCCGGCAAATCAACCCGTCCGGGCAGCATGCGGCGCAATGTGCTGTCTTTGTCGATCACGTGGTGCTTGAGCGCGCCAACGATATGCAAAACCAGAGCACCCACCAGCACCAGCATCAGGACGAAGTGTAACCCGGCGCTTGTTTCGGCCAATGCGGGGGATTTGGGCACAAACGGCAGGTTCTGCCCGAACGGCCAGAGGATCGGTGCAAACCCTTCGGTGGCCGCATGGTGAATCCAGCCTGTCAGAGGAACCAGAACCAGCGAGCCATACAACAGCCAGTGGACGGTTTCCGCAGCAAATGCCTCGGGCTTGTTTTCAGCATTGAGCAACCCAGGCTTGGGTTGGCTGATCGCCCACAAGATACGGGCAAGCGCCACGAAAAAGACCGTGACACCGATAGTTTTGTGCAGCGAGAACAGCCGGGCCGCCTGTTGCAGGTCTTCCGGTGTCGTTGGAATGGCCGGGTCTTCAATTGCGTGGGCCAGTTCGTTCGCAAACCATCCAATCGGAAGCGCCGTCAGAATGAGCAAGGCCGTCAGCCAGTGGAAGGTTTTTGAAACGCCCCCGTAGCTTTGGGTGGTGTTGGCAATGGGCATTGGTTCACGACTCCGATCTGTTTGCTGCGACCACCCTAAATGCAGCGGAGGCCGACACAATAGCCTCTGACGCACAGAATGCGTGTCAGGATGCAGAGCTTGTGCCGCTCGTTCACTCGGTTTACACCCCATCGCAACCTAACGTCATCCAAGAGGTTGCAATGACACGCGCGTTCGTTTTTCCGGGGCAGGGCGCCCAAACCATCGGTATGGGCAAAGCACTGGCCGAGGCCTATCCGGCTGCAAAGGCAGTTTTCGACGAGGTCGATGAAGCGCTTGGTGAAAAGCTGAGCAACCTGATCTGGGAAGGTGATATTGCCGACCTGACGCTGACGCAGAACGCACAGCCGGCGCTGATGGCAACCTCGATGGCCGCGATGCGCGCGTTGGAGGCCGAAAGTGTTGCGGTCACGGACGCTGCATTTGTAGCTGGGCATTCGCTGGGGGAATACTCAGCGCTTGCGGCAGCTGGTGCGCTGTCGATTGCGGATACGGCGCGTTTGTTGCGGACACGTGGTCAGGCGATGCAAAGCGCCGTTCCGGTTGGTGAAGGCGCAATGGCCGCCATTCTGGGACTGGACCTTAAGGCCGTGCGCGCAGTCGCAGAAGAGGCCGCACAAGGCGAGGTTTGTCAGGCCGCGAACGACAACGATCCTACACAGGTTGTTGTTTCGGGAGCGAAGGCGGCCGTGGAACGTGCTGCCGAGATTGCCAAGGAAAAAGGTGCCAAGCGCGCTGTGATGTTGCCTGTGAGCGCCCCGTTCCATTGTGCGTTGATGCAACCCGCTGCAGATGTGATGGCCGAGGCGCTGGCTGCAGTTGAAATCAAGGCCCCGGCAGTTCCGCTAATTGCGAACGTGCGCGCCGAGGCTGTCAGCGACCCGGACCTGATCCGTCAGTTGCTGGTCGAGCAGATAACCGGTTCTGTGCGCTGGCGTGAAAGCGTGTTGTGTATGGCGGCGCAGGGCGTCACCGAGACATGGGAGATCGGTGCAGGCAAAGCGCTTTCGGGGATGATCCGCAAGATCGACCGCGCGATTGCTGGCAAGGCTGTAGGCACGCCGGATGACGTGCAGAATATGGTTAAGAGCGAATCATAAGAACAACGTGCGACGCAAGTTGCGCTGCAAAGGGAAGATCGAATGTTTGATTTGACAGGTAAGAATGCGTTGATCACCGGTGCGTCCGGTGGGATTGGCGGCGAGATTGCGCGCGTCCTACACGGTGCGGGGGCCACGGTTGCATTGTCCGGCACGCGCGTGGAACCGCTCGAGGCATTGGCCGCCGAACTGGGTGAGCGGGCGCATGTCTTGCCATGTAACCTGAGCGACGGCGAAGCTGTTTCCGCGCTGCCGAAGCAAGCTGCCGAGGCGATGGGGTCGGTTGATATCTTGGTCAACAACGCTGGGATTACTCGGGACAACCTGTTCATGCGTATGTCGGATGACGAATGGCAGAGCGTGATCGACGTGAACATGACCTCGACCGCCAAGCTGTGCAAAGGCGTGCTGCGGGGTATGATGAAGGCGCGCTGGGGACGGATCATCAACATCTCGTCCGTCGTCGGTGCCACCGGGAACCCCGGTCAGGCAAACTATGCAGCGTCCAAGGCCGGTATGGTCGGCATGACCAAATCCCTGGCCTATGAGGTTGCCAGCCGCGGTATCACGGCAAACGCGGTTGCGCCGGGCTTTATCACCACAGCCATGACCGACAAGCTGACCGACGATCAGAAATCGGGCATTTTGGGGCAGGTTCCCGCCGGTCGTATGGGCGATGCGTCGGAAATTGCGGCGGCTGTTCTGTATCTTGCCAGCCCCGAAGCTGGATATGTTACCGGAACCACCTTGCATGTTAACGGCGGTATGGCCATGTTGTGAGCGCGGACAGGGGCAGGTGCGAAAGCGTTTGCCTCGCGCGTTGTCTATGCTATAGGCGGCGCATAAATGCTGGGGTCGACCAAATGGTCGGCCTTCTACTTTCCCGGTCATCCGGGACCCAACCGCCCGCACCGGGCAAATCAAAGCCAGCCTGAGCGGGCAAGGGCAGAACCGGGCACTAGGCCCTGAAAACGGAATGAGGAATAGACATGAGCGACGTCGCAGATCGCGTTAAAAAGATCGTTGTTGAGCACCTGGGTGTTGAAGAAGACAAAGTGACCGAAAACGCGTCCTTCATCGACGATCTGGGCGCAGACAGCCTGGACACTGTTGAGTTGGTTATGGCCTTCGAAGAAGAGTTCGGCATCGAAATCCCCGATGACGCAGCCGAAACCATCCAGACATTTGGCGACGCCGTCAAATTCATCTCGGAAGCTTCCTAAAGCTTCGAAATAATTAAAAAGCGGCGCTTCCGGGCAACGGAGGCGCCGTTTTTTTGTGCCTTGTTCAATTCTGCCTTGCAAGGTGCCGTATTCGTTCGCAACCTTTTGCCCGAGGCACATAATTCAAAGCGGGCAGGGCATGATACGATCCACCCCTATGATCAATACGGCCCGTTTGACGCTGTGCGCCATGCGGCCAGAAGATTTCAACCGGTTCGCCGAGATTTGGCGCAACCCGTGCATCGTGCGACATATCGGCGGCAAGCCGCGGTCGCGCGGAGAGGCGTGGGATTCATTCCTTCGAAATGCCGGGCACTGGCAAATGGCCGGTTTTGGGCAATGGGCCGTGGTCCAGCAGTCGAATCGCCAGATGGTCGGTCAGGCGGGGTTCTTTTACGGTAACCGTTCGATTGGCGAGGATTTCGACAGTTTTCCCGAGGCCGGATGGATTCTGGTCCCCGAGGCGCAGGGACAGGGATTGGGGCTGGAGGCGGCACAAGCCGCACATGATTGGTTTGACCGGATCATGCCCGGTCCGTTGGTCGCGATGGTGAATTCGGCGAACTTGGCCTCGCGCAATCTGGCGGGCAAGCTGGGCTATACCCCGATGCGCGAATGCGCGTTCAACGGCAGCGACGTCACGCTTATGCGCCGCAACGGACCGCCGCCGCGCCACTGACAATTTGAGACTTCGCGAATGCCGCAAACCGGCCGTAGTTTGCCGATCCTGGTAATAACGGACCGATCTTTGGCGTGTATGGTACTCTGGAATTGCAGAGCGATTGAGCGGAGGAGAATGCTCATGAGGATTTACCCCACGATGGAATTGCAGAACGGCCGGTGTGTCACACTGGACAAAGGCCGTCTGGACGACGCGATGATCTGGCATGTGAATCCGGCGGACACGGCACGCAGCTGGTCTGCAGCCGGTGCCATGTGGATGCACCTGACGGATTTCGATGCGATCGAAGGCCGCGATACCAACGCCGAATTGGTCGAGGAAATTATCCGCACGTCCGAGATGTCTGTGCAACTGGCCGGCGGTATGCGGACGCGGGAACAGGTCGAATACTGGATCGACAAAGGCGCGGGACGGGTGGTGATTGGTACGCTTGCCGCCTGGGATCCGAATCTGGTCAAGGAACTGGCCAAGCTTTATCCGGACCAGATCGTTCTGGCTGTGGATGTCTGGCAAGGTCAGGTCATGACTGAAGGCTGGCGCAGTCAGAGTGCGTTTACGCCCGAAGCGTTTATTCAAGCGTTCGAAGGCACGCCCTTTGCGGCGATTCTGGTGACCGATATCGACAGCGACATCGAAGACGTCGATGCGCAGCTGGGTCTGATCTCGGGTCTTGCACAGCTGTCACGCACGCCGGTTATTGCCAGCGGTGTCGTTCGGACATCAGATGACATCTCGCGTCTGGCCTATGTGCACAACATCTCGGGCGCATTGGTTGGGCGGGCTTTGTTCCGCAAAACGATTGACTTGGCAGACGCGCTTAACGTGGCCGAGCAAGCCCACGAGCCGGTCGCTGAATTCCAGTAATCCTGTCTTGCACGTCGTTGCCCCGGCCTTTCAATTCCGTGAAAGGGCCGGGGCAATTTGTTTTGGTACAAGCCGCACAGACGGACCGTCCGGCGAAATGGTGCCGGGTGGGAATGTGCCGTTGCTCTTGCCCCCGGACCCCGGGCCGGGGTATGAGCGTTTCTCAAATAGGAAGCAGGCAAGAGGCATTTCATGCGCAGAGTCGTTGTAACCGGTCTGGGATTGGTCACTCCTTTGGCCAGCGGGGTCGAGAAATCTTGGTCACGGCTGCTGGATGGGGAATCCGGCGCGGGCCCGATCACGAAATTTGATGCCGAAGCAAGCGGTGTCACCACGACCTATGCCTGCGAAGTTCCGCGCGGCGATGGAACTGACGGGACATTCAATCCCAACGATTGGTTGCCGCCAAAAGAGCAACGCAAGATCGAAGACTTTATCCTTTATTCGATCGCTGCCGCTGACATGGCTTGTCAGGATGCAAACTGGCTGCCCGAGGACGAAGAGGACCGCCTGCGTACGGGTGTCCTGATCGGGTCGGGTATCGGCGGACTGGGCTCTATTGCTGAAACAGCGAACCTGATCCGAGATAAAGGCCCGCGCCGTGTATCGCCCTTCTTTATTCCCGGTGCGCTGATCAACCTGGCATCCGGCCAGGTATCTATCCGCCACGGGTTCAAGGGGCCCAACCACTCGGTCGTGACGGCTTGCTCGACAGGTGCGCATGCAATCGGTGATGCCAGCCGCATCATTCGCGCAGGCGACGCGGAAGTTATGATTGCTGGTGGCGGCGAAGGCTGCATCTGCGAGATCGGTATCGCTGGTTTTAACGCTTGCAAGGCGCTGTCGACCAAATATGCCGATGATCCGAAGAAAGCCAGCCGCCCGTATGACGTGGACCGTGACGGCTTTGTCATGGGCGAGGGCGCAGGCATCGTGGTTCTGGAAGAATACGAGCACGCCAAGGCGCGCGGTGCGAAGATCTATGCCGAAGTTTTGGGCTATGGCATGTCTGGCGACGCTTATCACATCACCGCGCCGTCAGAGGATGGCGATGGCGCTGAGCGTTCAATGAAAGCCGCCTTGCGCAGCGCTGGGTTGGAGCCTTCGGATCTCGACTACATCAACGCACATGGCACTTCGACCATGGCGGATACGATTGAACTGGGCGCAGTTGAACGACTGCTGGGCGATCATGCCAGCAAGGCAACAATGACATCGACCAAATCGGCCACCGGGCACCTGCTGGGTGCGGCAGGCGCGATTGAGGCAATTTTTTCGATTCTTGCGATCCGGGATCAGGTGGCCCCGCCGACGATCAATCTGGACAACCCTGCCGTTGAAACTCCGATTGATCTGGCACCCAACGCCAAGCGTGAGCGTGAGATCAATGTGGCGCTGTCGAATTCGTTCGGCTTTGGCGGCACCAATGCCAGCGTGATCTTCGGAAAGGTCAGCTAAATGTTGCGGGCTCTTGCTTCGAACGCGCTGACTCTGCTGATTGTAGGCTTGTTCCTGATGGGCGGGCTGGTTGTGTGGGGGCAGTCGCAATACAAGGCCGAGGGTCCGCTGGAATCCGCCATGTGCCTGCAAGTCAGAAGCGGGTCGAATATGACCCGTGTCAGCCAAGAGCTTGAAGATGACGGAGCCATCAGCAGCGCCATGATCTTTCGCATGGCTGCGGACTACACAGATAAATCGCAGCAGCTGAAGGCCGGTAGCTTTCTGGTGCGCGAAGGCGCGTCGATGGAGCAGATCATCGACGAGATCACCAGCAGTGGTGCCAGCACCTGCGGGTCTGAGATTGAATACCGTATCGGTGTCACGCGCATCCAGACCCGGGTTCGCGAGTTGGACCCGGCAACGCTGGAGTTTGTCGAAATCGCTTCGTTTGATGTGACCGACGAAGAAATCCCTGCCGAATATGGTCAAAAGCGTGAAGAAGCCGACACCCGGTACCGTGTGTCTGTTGCCGAAGGCGTGACCTCTTGGCAGGTGGCGCAAGGCTTGCAGGCGATTGAACCGCTGACAGGTGAGATTGCCGAGATCCCGGCCGAAGGGATGTTGGCGCCTGACAGCTATGACTTGGCACCGGGCGATGACCGGACGACTGTTCTGCAGGCGATGCAAGACAAGCAACAATTGCGCATCAATGCAGTGTGGGAGAGCCGCCAAGGCGACCTTCCCATCAGCAGCCCAGAGGAAATGCTGATCCTCGCGTCGATCATCGAAAAGGAAACCGGTGTTCCCAATGAACGCGGGCAGGTTGCAAGCGTCTTTGTGAACCGGCTTGAGCAGGGCATGAAGCTGCAGACAGACCCGACGGTCATCTATGGCGTCACCAAGGGTCAAGGCACGCTGGGGCGCGGGCTGCGTCGCAGTGAACTGCGCCGTGCAACACCTTGGAATACTTATGTGATAGACGGTTTGCCGCCGACACCCATTGCCAACCCAGGGTTGGCCAGCCTTGAGGCTGCTGTCGCACCGGAAGAGACCAACTTTGTCTTCTTTGTTGCGGATGGCACCGGGGGGCACGCGTTTGCGGAAACCTTGCAGGAACACAATCGGAACGTCGCCAAGTGGCGAGAGATTGAGGCAGAGAGAAACAGCTCGAGCAACTAAGAAAAAGGCCGCGTCGAAAAACGCGGCCTTTTTTTTTGTTATGCGGCGGGACGTCCGCGTGGACGACGACGCTTCGAGGACGTGGGCTTCGATGTCGAATTTGCCCCCTGCGGTTTACGCCCCCGGAAGCCTCCGCGATTGCGGGTTTTCTTAGGCTCGGAAAATTCTGGCATGGTGCCGCTGGCGACCGGAATTTCGATCTTCATCAGCTTCTGAATCTGGCGCAGCTGGTCCACCTCGTCAGGTGAGCAGAAGGCGATAGCTTCACCTTCGCGACCAGCACGGGCTGTGCGCCCGATGCGGTGGACATAGTTGTCGGGCACTTCGGGCAGGTCATAGTTGATCACATAGGCAACACCGGGAATGTCGATACCACGCGCGGCCACGTCGGTCGCGACCAATACGTTGATCTCTCCGGCCCGGAACGCCTTGATCGCGCGGTCGCGCTGCCCCTGGCTTTTGTTACCGTGAATCGAGGCCGCGTTGAAACCATCGGCCACAAGGCCTTTCATCAGTTTCTCGGCACCGTGTTTGGTACGGGAGAATACCAAGGTCAGAGCTTCCATGTCAGCGGACAGAATTTCGCGGAGTTTCCGCGGTTTGCCGGCCCTATCGACGAAATGCACAGACTGCGTGATCTTGTCAGCCGCTTTACCTGGAGGCGAGACCTGCACCCGCTGCGGGTTCGTCAGATAGGATTGGCTGAGTTCCTCCATCTGCTTCGGCATCGTGGCCGAAAACAGCATGGTTTGACGCGGCGTGCCCAGCTTGGGTGCGATTTTGCGCAGGGCGTGGATAAAGCCCATGTCCAGCATCTGGTCGGCCTCGTCCAATACAAGATGTCGCACCGAGCCGAGGTCAACGGCACCGCGTTCCATCAGGTCAATCAAACGCCCGGGCGTGGCGACCAGAATGTCGGTGCCGCGCGACAGGAACGAAATCTGTCTGCCGATTGACTGGCCACCGACCACGGTGGCTACGCGCAGCTTGGTCTTGTCGGTCAGGTTGCGCAGGCTATCCGCGATCTGGTTGACCAGCTCGCGGGTGGGGGCAAGGATCAGCGCCTTGGCGGTTTTGGGCGCGGGTTTGCCGGACTGCGCCAGCAAGTGGTCGATCAGCGGCAGGCCGAAGGCCAGCGTCTTACCAGTGCCGGTCTGCGCCAGGCCCAGGATGTCGTGACCGTTCAGCGCCAGCGGGATGGCCTGGTTCTGAATAGGGGTCGGTTGTGAGAAACTGGCACGTTTCAGTGCATCGTTGAGGGCTGGTGCAAGACCCAGCATGTCGAAGTCGAACAAATAACTATCCTTTGTAATCCGCAAGGCGATAGCCGTACGGACAAGACGTGTCTGGCCACGCAGCGCGTGACCGGCAGGGTTTCCGCTAAACCTCGGGACGTGCAGGCGAACCCTGCGCCATCTGGCGTCGCGTCAAGAACCCTGCGTGAATGGGAACTAGGAGAAGTAGTGATGCGCTGTGGGGTCTGCTACGACCGTCAATGCTCACGCGTCAGCGCTGTCTTAAGGTGGCACATGCTAGTTTTGCTAACAATTGTCAAGGCATGAACTGCGAAGTGGGAACATGTACCTGCCGCGGCCGTCAGGGAACGGATTGTTCAAATAGAAGAACCTTGTCCGGCTGGGCTTTGAAAATCCCGAAGTGCTTCTTGGCTTTCATAACATCGGTAAATATCCGATCCTTAGGGGAGATGACTTTTTGTGTATTACCAAAAAAGGAATCCAGAAATGTGCGTGAAAATACTTGTAGCTTCTACTTTGACCGTGGTTCTAGCCGCGTCTTCAGCAATCGCATGCTCTCGGATCGTCTATGAAACGGCAGACGGATCCTTCCTCACGGGGAGGACGCTTGACTGGTTCGAAGATACTTCAACAGACATTTGGGCCTTCCCGCGAGGCATGGACCGTGATGGTGGTGCCGGAGAGAATTCGGTCAAATGGACGTCCAAATACGGCTCTGTCGTGGCAACGATCTATGACGGAGCAACTGTTGACGGCATGAATGATGGCGGGCTGGTCGGCAACGCTCTCTATCTTGCCGAAGCGGACTACGGGACGGAAAAGGCCGAAGACAAACCTCTCCTTTCTGTCGGAGGGTGGTTGCAGTATTTTCTAGACAACTTTGCAACAGTTGAAGAAGCCGTTGCAGCTATGGAGCAAGAGCCATTCGTGATTATAGCGCCGATGTTGCCTAGCGGACATGAGGCAGGGGGGCATATTGCGCTATCCGATGCGTCTGGTGACAGTGCAATATTCGAGTATCTCGATGGCGAGTTGGTTATCCACCATGGTCGCGAATTTACTGTCATGACAAACTCTCCTACTTTTGACGAACAACTCGCTATCACTACTTATTGGGGTGAAGTTAATGGTCTTTCATTTTTGCCCGGCACCCATCGGTCCTCCGACCGGTTTGCGCGGTTGAGCTGGAATCTGAATGCCGTTCCCTCGTTCGAAGACAAAAACGATGCGACGGCAGCGGTGTTCTCTCTTGTGCGATCAATTTCCGTACCATTTGGTGTGACGGACCCGGAGCGCCCAAACATCGCATCGACAACCTGGCGTACGGTCGCTGATCATGAGCTGGGTCGGTACTACTATGAGAGCGTGTTCAGCCCAACATTGTTTTGGGTGGATATCGAAAATCTTGATCTCTCCGAAGGGGCTTCTACCCTGAAACTGGAACTTGGCGAAAAGCCCATCCTTGCGGGCGAGGTTTCGGCCAGCTTTGAACCCTCCGAGCCATTTCTTTTTCTCGGCGATACGTAACGTTGTAATCACGGAGCTCAACCACTGACGCCCGTCTGCCACATGGCCCTATCAGTAAAGGTCTCTTAACTACCAGCGCACGTTACCCGTTGCGCCGTTGTTGCGCAAAACATTGACTTTGCGGGCTTTCTCGCGTATAAGTTGTGTCATGCTAGAAGAAGTGGGCGACGGCCCCGGGGCGACCCGGTGGCCGTTTTTCGTTTCTCTCGTGCGGAGATCACTCACGCATGAGGTCACAGGCACACATGACTTTGATTACCCCCGAAGAGCGGATGTCCCAGACGGCTGATTTGTTGCAGTCGCTTGAGAGATCCATTCGCGATCTGCGCCAAGCAGCGGAAGAACTGCGCAAACAGATCGGTGCCGGGGAGGATGCAGATCTTGCTGGTTCAGCCAAGCAACTCGGGCAGTTAGAGGGGCTGATCCGAAGTTGTCAGAAAGTGGAGACAAGCTTTGTCGAACAACATCACAGACAAGCCGGAATTGCCCAAGGGGGGTATGCGCTCGACCTTGAGCGCGCTCGATTTGAGATTGGGTGCAGGCTGGCTCGCCTCCGCGCCTGCTGCGGTTCGGGACAGATTTCTGAGTGAGATCGGGGAGGGGGGGCTGTGCGCCCTCCCTTTCCTGTTCGAGTTCTGGGCACTGCCGCATCAGTTGCCCCCCGAAGGCAATTGGCGGTCCTGGGTGATCATGGGGGGGCGTGGGGCTGGTAAGACGCGGGCCGGGGCCGAATGGGTGCGACAGGTAGTCGATGGGTCTTTGCCGCTGGATCGCGGCGAGGCGCGTCGTGTGGCGTTGGTGGGTGAGACATTCGATCAGGTACGCGATGTGATGATCTTTGGCGATAGCGGTATTTTACAGTGTTCGCCGCCGGATCGGCGACCTGTCTGGAAGGCGTCCGAACGGAAACTGATCTGGCCAAACGGGGCTGAGGCGCAGGCGTTTTCAGCGCATGATCCCGAAGGGTTGCGCGGGCCTCAGTTCGATGCAGCCTGGGTGGATGAGTTGGCCAAGTGGAAGAAGGCTGGCCAGACCTGGGATATGCTGCAATTTGCGCTGCGCTTGGGGGAGCGGCCTCGGGTCTGTGTGACGACCACGCCTAGAAATGTGAAGGTATTGAAGGAATTGCTGGCATCTCCGTCGACCGTGCAGACCCATGCGCCGACCGAGGCGAACAGGGCCAATCTGGCGGACTCGTTTCTGGCCGAGGTGCGTGCGCGTTATGCGGGTACACGGCTGGGGCGGCAGGAGTTGGACGGGGTGCTGCTGTCGGATGCCGAGGGGGCGCTGTGGACCGGGGCGATGCTGGATGCGGCGCAAGTTGAAAATGTACCAGAGTTGGACCGTATAGTGGTGGCGCTGGACCCGGCGGTGACGGCGGGGTCGAATGCGGATGCTTGTGGGATCGTGTTGGTCGGCGCACAAGTGCAAGGGCCGCCCGAGGAGTGGCGCGCCTATGTGCTGGCCGACCGGACAGTGCAGGGCGTTGGCCCGGCGGGCTGGGCGCAGGCGGCGATTGACGCGATGGATGAGTTCGGAGCTGAACGGCTGGTGGCCGAGGTCAACCAGGGCGGGCAGTTGGTGGAAGAGGTTGTCCGACAGGTGGACCCTCTGGTGCCTTATCGTGCGGTGCGGGCGTCGCGCGGCAAGGTGGCACGGGCCGAGCCCGTGGCGGCGTTGTACGAGCAGGGGCGGGTCAGCCATGTGGCCGGGCTGGACGCGCTGGAGGAGCAGATGTGCCAGATGACCGCGCGCGGGTTCGAGGGGCAGGGCTCGCCCGACCGGGTCGACGCGCTGGTCTGGGCGCTGCATGAGTTGGTTGTGGGGCCTGCGGGGGCGTATCGGCGGCCGAGGGTGCGGAGCTTGTGAGGGCAAAGCTAGATTTGCCTTCTAGATAATGAATAACGTTCGCCGAGAATCTGCAGCTGCCAAAACCGACAACTTTCTCCAAGAACATACTTTACTTCGTCGATTTTAGGTTGCTTGGCACGATGCCCGAAAATCACTGATTTTAGCCTGAAATGTGGAATTTCGTAGTAGCCCGGTTGGAGAAAGCCGCTGACCATTCGAAATTCTTGTTCATAGACCCATTCGAAACTCTGAGACGTCATCCCAAGTAGAACAGGCTCGAGTGCGTGCACCCGTAGATGGGCCGCTGTCCTGTTCAGAGATGCGTCTTCAGATTGCCTAGCTTGTTCGTAATACATAGAGCGGAAGTACTCAAAGGTAGTTATTTTTGGTGGTGTTTCTCGCCAATAGATCACTTGATGCATCGGAATGTCCTCTACGCTCATCACACCCGCATCGTATTCGTACTCTAAGCAAAAACCTTCGAAGGAACTCGCATAGTGTCCCCACATAAGCGGACTATTCCAAGATTGAGAAAAGCACGCAGCAACAACTTTTGTGAGCAGTTGGGCTGCGAATTTATCGGCTCCCCGCAGGTATTCTTCATAGTTTTCTTTGGTAACCTGAGTAACTTGTGGCCAGTGTTTGGCAACTTGGTTTATCTGCGACGAAAACTCATCAAATGACTGTGGCTCGTGCACTAAAGCCCCTTCAAATGGATCATTCATTCGATTTATGTGATTTAGCCAAACTTTACCCATGCTGAGGTTGTGTAACTCATCTTCAAAGTGCTCATGCTCGGGTTTGCAAAAGCGATAAAGTCGGTTTGGTACCCAGCGCTGATCCATTTGTTTTTAAACTCATATTTGTGAATTATCCTCCGTAGTTATGCCGTCTTTCTTGAGCGATGCAATGTCTCTGATTTAATGGGAAGGCCTGCAGAATTTTTGGTATCCCGTTGCCCAACCCCCGTACGCCCCATTCCCGAGGCTTAAACTTCTTTCCGTCATAACTCCTTTCAACAAGCCGGGCAGAGCGGCGGCAGAAAGGAGCACAGATGGTATTCGATTTCTTGCGTCGTGGAACGGCTGGGGAAGCGCCCGAAGCGAAGGCGAGCGCGGCGGGGCCTGTGGTGGCGTGGCAGGCCGGTGGGCGCGTGGCATGGAGCCCCAGGGACGCGGTTTCGCTGACGCGGACGGGGTTTTCGGGGAACCCGGTGGGGTTCCGCTCGGTCAAGCTGATTGCCGAGGCGGCGGCGGCACTGCCTCTGGTGCTGCAGGATCAGGCGCAGCGCTATGACGTGCATCCAATCATATCCCTAATGCGCCGTCCGAATGCGGCGCAGGGGCGGGCGGAGTTGATGGAGGCTTTGTTCGGGCAGTTGTTGCTGTCGGGGAACGCCTATGTTGAGGCGGCCCAGGCCGAGGATGGATTGCCCGTTGAACTGCACGTCTTGCGCTCGGACCGGATGAGTGTTGTGCCGGGGGCGGATGGGTGGCCCAAGGCGTATGACTATACGGCGGGCGGCAAGACGCATCGTTTCCCGGCTGATGCGATCTGTCATATCAAGTCATTCCACCCCCAAGACGACCACTACGGGTTCTCGCCGATGCAGGCGGCAGCGATGGCGATTGATGTGCATAACAGCGCGTCGCGGTGGTCGAAATCTCTGCTGGACAATGCTGCGCGGCCTTCGGGCGCGCTGGTGTGGAAGGGCGGCGATGGCCATGGGGTGATGGCCGAGGATCAGTTCCGCCGCTTGTCCGATGAGATTGAGCAGAACTATCGCGGGGCGCGCAATGCAGGCCGTCCGATGGTTCTGGAAGGGGGGCTCGATTGGAAGCCGATGGGTTTCTCACCCTCTGACATGGAGTTTCAAAAGACCAAGGAAGCCGCCGCCCGCGAGATCGCGCTGGCCTTCGGTGTCCCGCCGATGCTGCTGGGGATACAAGGCGACGCGACCTATTCGAACTATCAGGAGGCCAACCGGGCATTCTATCGCCTGACCGTTCTGCCCCTGGTGACGCGGGTGGCGGCGGCGGTGTCGGAATGGCTGGTGGGCTTCACTGGCGAAGAGTTGGTGTTGAAACCCGATCTGGATCAGGTGCCAGCGCTGTCGGCGGAGCGGGATGCGCAATGGGCGCGGGTCAACGGCGCCGAGTTCCTGACAGACGCTGAGAAACGCGTGATGCTGGGGCTGCCGGAGCGTACAGATGGCTGAGGGGTATCCGCCGTTCGACTGTGCGCCGGGCCTGCGTCTGGCTGCGCATGAACGGGTGGCCGAGATTCAGCACGCGCATCTATGCAGGCGGCTGGATCAGATCGAAGAGATGATGGAGCGGCTGGAGAAACGGCTGTGGCTGACGGTCTATGGAGTCGTTGCGGTGATCCTGGCGCAAGCGTTTCAGTCAATTCTGGTGGTGTCGCCATGAATTCAAATGCTTATGAGGAGGTGTTCATGGACTTAGAACACAAGTTTGCGCGGTTTAGCGATGGATTGTCGGTGACCGAGGACGCGGTGATCGAGGGCTATGCCAGCCTGTTTGGGCAGGTCGATCAAGGGAGCGATGTAGTGCAGAAAGGCGCATATCGCAGGTCGTTGGCCGGGCTGAAGGCGGCAGGTCAGCGGGTCAAGATGCTGTGGCAGCACGACCCGGCGCAGCCCATCGGTGTCTGGGACGACGTGCGCGAGGATGAGCGCGGGCTTTGGGTCAAGGGACGTATGTTGGAAAGCACGCAGAAAGGTCGTGAAGCCGCGGAATTGATCCGGGCCGGGGCCATTGACGGGCTGTCGATCGGCTATCGCACCAAACGAGCCAAAAAAAATGAAGAGGGCAATCGGGTCCTGACCGAACTGGAGCTGTGGGAGGTGTCGCTTGTGACTTTTCCGATGCTGCCCAGTGCGCGGGTAGCGGCAAAGGGGGCGACCCCGGACGCCGAGGACACCCTGCGCAGTATTGTCGAGGTGTTTGATCACGCCCGGCAGGAGTTGGCGCGAACCTAGCGCGCCTCAATCCCACCCAAATAAGGAAGTTCTGATGAGCAAGACCGAGACCCCGGCCTTGACCGGAGAGGGTGTGCCCCTGGTTCAAGAGGTGAAGCAGGCGATGACTGGATTCGTGAACGAATTCTATGGCCTGAAGGCTGAAGTTAAAACCAAACTGCAACAGACAGAAGAGCGACTTACCATGCTGGATCGTAAATCAATCATCGCGGCGCGCCCGCATCTTGCGGCATCAATCGAGGACGGTGCGCCGCATCAGAAGGCTTTCGACGCCTATGTAAGATGCGGTGACGATGACGGCCTGCGTGGTCTTGATATGGAGGCCAAATCGCTGTCCAGCGCCGTTAACAGCGATGGCGGATATCTGGTCGATCCGCAAACCGCCGAGATGATCAAGTCGGTGCTGAAATCCACGGCCTCGATCCGTTCGATCGCTTCGGTAGTGAATGTCGAGGCAAATTCGTTCGACGTGTTGATCGACCACACTGACGTGGGCGCCGGCTGGGCGGATGAAAGCTCAGCGGCCACCGAGACAGCGACCCCGTCAATTGATCGAATCTCGATTGTCCTGCACGAACTGAGCGCGCTGCCCAAGGCGTCGCAACGTTTGCTGGATGACAGCGCGTTTGATGTCGAAGGATGGCTGGCCGGTCGAATTGCCGACAAGTTTGCCCGTGCCGAAGCGGCAGCGTTCATCTCGGGCGATGGCGCGGACAAACCTAATGGCATTCTGAACCATGCCAAGGTCGACAATGATGTCTGGACCTGGGGCAATCTGGGCTATGTCCCGACCGGCATTGACGGTGGTGTCGATGCGGATGCGATTGTCGATGTGGTTTATGCGCTGGGCGCGCAGTACCGCGTCAACGGCACCTTTGTGATGAATTCAAAAACAGCCGGGGTGATCCGCAAGCTGAAGGACAGTGATGGTCGCTTCCTGTGGTCGGACGGGCTGGCTGCGGGTGAGCCCGCGCGTCTCATGGGTTACCCGGTGCTGATTGCCGAGGACATGCCGGATGCGGGCACCGACAGTTTCTCGATTGCCTTTGGTGATTTCCAAGCCGGGTACACTATTGCGGAGCGCCCTGATCTGCGCGTCTTGCGTGATCCGTTCAGCGCCAAGCCGCACGTTCTGTTCTATTCGACCAAGCGTGTCGGCGGCGACGTGAGCGACTTTGCCGCGATCAAGCTGGTGAAATTCGGCACCGCCTAAGCGGTGACGGATCCGGGGGGTCATTGGCCCCTCGGGTGCGGGCGCGGGCCGGGGTGAGATCCCCTGCGTTGTCTAGCTGCTCCCCTCCGTCCGAGCAACGTGAGGCGGCGCGT
The DNA here is from genome assembly GCF_059609665.1 of Ruegeria sp. YTSC230. Lineage (NCBI taxonomy): Bacteria > Pseudomonadati > Pseudomonadota > Alphaproteobacteria > Rhodobacterales > Roseobacteraceae > Ruegeria > Ruegeria sp. YTSC230. The sequence goes on from NZ_JBXWMC010000004.1 coordinate 282,079, forward strand.
GCCCGTCATTTTCTTGAGTGAGGCCCCGGAGGGGTCCGAGATTGCGGAGTGAATGGATGATGTTGATCGAAGAAACCGCCATCGCGGATGCGGCGCTGCCGGTGGATCAGTTTAAGGCGCATCTGCGGCTGGGCACGGGCTTTGCCGAAGACAGCGTACAGGACGATGTGCTGAAAGGCTTTTTGCGCGCAGCCGTTGCGGCCATCGAAGCGCGCACTGGCAAGGTTCTGATCGAGCGCGATTTTTCCTGGAGCCTGAAGGTATGGCGAGACCAATCGGGAGAGGTGCTGCCGGTGGCTCCGGTCACCGAGGTCAAGAGTGTGACGCTGGCAGATGCAGACGATGCAGAGACGGTCGTCACCCCGGATAGATACCGGTTGGAAAAAGATGCGCAGCGTCCCCGTCTTAGGCCAATGGGGCCACTGATGCCGAAGATGCCAAAGGGTGGTTCTGTCAGGATCGTCTTTGCCGCTGGGATGGCAGCGGATTGGGGCGGGTTGCCCGCCGATCTGGGGCAGGCGGTGCTGTTGCTGGCCGCGCATTATTACGAATACCGCGACGAGACAGCGCTGGGTGCCGGGTGCATGCCATTTGGCGTTACCAGTCTGATCCAACGCTATCGCACAGTTCGGTTTGGCGCTGGGGTGATGCAATGAAAGCGCCGCGGTTGAACAGAAAGCTGGAGTTGGAGGCGCCGGTGCGCATGGCCGATGGGTCAGGCGGATACACCGAAACCTGGGTGCCGCTGGGCACGGTATGGGCCGAGGTGACCGCGCGCAGCGGGTCCGAGCGGCAGGTGGCTGGTGTCCCTATTTCGCGAGTCGGCTATCGCATCGTGATCCGGGGGGCGCCCACGGGTTCGACCACGCGGCCATCGCCGGATCAGCGCTTTGCTGAGGGCGCACGTCGCTTTGTCATCCGCGCTGTCGCTGAGCGTGATCCGCGCGGCCAGTACCTGATCTGTTTCGCGGATGAGGAGGTAGCAGCATGAGCTATGGCGTTTCAGCCGCCCTCCAGGCGGCGGTGTTCAAGCAGATTTCAGAGGACGCGCAGGTTAACGATTTGTCGGGTGGCGCAATATATGACGCGCTGCCAGTCGGAGCAGTACCACAGACTTATGTGACGCTGGGACCGGAAGAAGTTCGTGATGTCTCTGACCGATCGGGCGGGGGTGCGGTTCATCGGTTCACGGTTTCGGTCGTGTCCGAAGCCGCAGGGTTCGGGGCCGCCAAGACCCTGGCAGGAGCTGTGTGTGACGCGCTGGAGGGTGCCATGCCCAGCCTTGATCGCGGGCGGCTGGTGGGCCTTTGGTTCGAGCGCGCATCAGCCCGGCGCACCGGGACCGGTGGAGCGATCCGCCAGATCGACCTGAAATTCCGCGCCCGCGTGGAAGACGACTAACCAATCAACGGAGAGAGCATATGGGTGCCCAGAACGGCAAGGACCTGTTGGTCAAAGTGGATATGAACGGTAGCGGTCTGTTCGAAACGATCGCGGGATTGCGCGCCACGCGCGTCAGCTTCAACGCGGAAAGTGTGGATGTCACCAGCTTGGAAAGTCAGGGTGGCTGGCGCGAACTTCTATCGGGTGCCGGGGTCAAATCAGCGTCGATATCCGGCTCGGGGGTGTTCAAGGACGCCGGGACTGATGAACGCGCGCGGCAATTGTTCTTTGACGGCGAAACACCGGACTTTCAGGTCATCATCCCGGATTTCGGTATTGTCGCCGGGCCGTTTCAGGTCACAAGTGTCGAATATGCGGGCTCGCACAACGGCGAGGCGACCTATGAGATGAGTTTAGCCAGCGCGGGCGCGCTGAGCTTTACGGCGCTGTAAATCGATGGCCAATCCGTGGACGGGCGAGGTGGCATTGACCATCGATGGAGAGCGGCGGGTGCTCAAGTTGACGCTGGGTGCTTTAGCGGAATTGGAACAAGAGCTGGGTGCCGGTTCACTGGTGGAACTCGTGCAACGGTTCGAAGGCGGAGCCTATTCCAGTGGTGACGTATTGGCGCTGATTGTGGCCGGATTGCGCGGCGGTGGCGGCGACGTCAACCGCGCCGATCTGCTGAGCGCCGAAATCGAGGGTGGCCCGATGGCAGCTGCGCGTGCGGCAGCCGAGTTGTTGGCGCGGGCCTTCATGGTGCCGGATCAGGCATGAGCGGGTTCAACTGGCCCGCCCTGATGCGGGTTGCGCTTGTCGGTCTGCGTCTGACGCCAGATCAGTTCTGGCGACTGACGCCAGCCGAATTGCAACTGATGTTGGGGCATGGCGTAGGGCTTCCGGCGATGAACCGGGCTGGCCTGGATGCGATGCTGAAGGCCTATCCGGATAAATTACAAGGAGAGCGTGATGACGGATCGTGACGGGTTTGACGACTTGCAGGAACGCGGCGATGCGCTGGGTGACTCGCTGGGCGACGCGGCATCTATGGCGGCTGCTTTTGACGGCCAGATGAAACGGATCAGCGCGGCGTTTGAGGAAACCGGCAAGGATGCCGCGACGCTGGAACGCGGCATGTCCAGCGGGTTGCGCAAAGCCTTCGATGGCGTGGTGCTGGATGGGATGAACTTGTCAGATGCGCTGGACGTTTTGAAGAATTCAATGATCCGCACCGCATATTCGGCAGCGATCAAGCCGGTGACGGATCACTTTGGCGGGATGCTGGCCGGAACCGTTGGCGGTCTGGTGCAGGGGCTTTTGCCATTTGCCGACGGTGGCAGTTTTTCGCAAGGCCGGGTGATGCCCTTCGCCAATGGCGGCGTTGTCAGCGGCCCAACCACATTTCCCATGCGTGGCGGAACCGGGTTGATGGGGGAAGCCGGACCCGAAGCGATCATGCCTTTGGCGCGCGGGTCGGACGGTAAGCTTGGGGTGCGCACCTCGGGAGGTGGGCGTGCCGTCAATGTCGTGATGAACATCACCACCCCGGACGTGCAGGGGTTCCGTCGCAGTCAAAGCCAGATTGCGGCGCAGATGAGCCGCGCACTTGGGCGCGGCAATCGCAACAGGTAACTTGAGGGAGCAGGCCATGAATTTCCATGAGGTTAGATTTCCCGCCAGCTTGAGCTTTGGTTCGGTTGGCGGTCCCGAGCGGCGCACAGATATCGTGACACTGGCCAACGGGTTTGAAGAACGCAACACGCCCTGGGCCCATTCAAGACGACGCTATGATGCCGGGCTCGGGATGCGCTCGCTTGACGATATCGAAGCGCTGATTTCGTTCTTCGAGGCGCGGCAGGGGCAGATGTTCGGATTTCGGTGGAAGGATTGGTCTGACTTCAAGTCGGGCGCAGCAACGGCTGAGGTAGACAATGCCGATCAGGTCATTGCACGTGGCGACGGCAAGACGACCGAGTTCCAGTTGTTGAAAACCTACAACTCTGGCGGGGTCAAATACGTCCGTCCGATCCTCAAGCCAGTTCTAGGGACCGTCAAACTTGGCCTTGAGCAGGACGAAATGCGCGAAGGCGTGGATTTCGAGGTAGATCTGGCGCGGGGCCGGGTCACGTTTACGAACGCGCCACCGCAAGACGTCGAGGTTACGGCAGGGTTCGAATTTGACGTGCCCGTTCGTTTTGACACCGACAAGATCCAGACCAGCGTGGCCAGCTTTCAGGCAGGTGACGTGCCCAACGTTCCGGTGGTCGAGGTGCGGGTCTGATGGGCGGTAATGCACAGGGGTTGCAGGAGCACCTGCAAAGCGGGATGACGACAACCTGTCGATGCTGGGCCATCACGCGCACGGATGGGCAGGTCTATGGGTTTACCGATCATGATATGGAGCTGCGCTTTGACGGGCTGGTCTTCAAGGCAAGCAGTGGCCTGACCGCGGCAGCGATCGAACAGGCGACAGGCCTTTCGATTGACAACTCCGAGGCGATGGGCGCGCTGTCTGATGCGGCAATCAGGGAAGAAGACATCGAAGCCGGGCGGTTCGACGGTGCTCAGGTCCGAGCCTGGCGGGTGAACTGGGCGAACCCCGAACAAAGGGTGTTGCAGTTTCGTGGCTCGATTGGGGAAATGCGTCGCGGCGGCGGGGCGTTTCATGCTGAGCTGCGAGGGCTGACGGATCTGCTGAACCGGCCCTTGGGGCGGATTTACCAAAAACCCTGCACCGCAGTGCTGGGCGACGGCGCTTGCCGATTCAACATGGCAGCGCCCGGTTTTCAGGCAGAAGCGGAGATTGTCAGCCTGTCGGCAGGCAGTGTGCTTCAACTGAAAGGTGCGGACGCGCCGGATATGGGATGGTTCGAACGTGGCCGTCTGGATGTGATTTCCGGCACGGCCTCGGGTCTTTGGGCGTCGGTGAAACAGGATGAGCGTATTTCGGGGGGGCGCAATGTCACCTTATGGACGGGGATCAGTGGCGGGCTGACAGTCGGTGATCGCGTCCGGCTGACTGCCGGGTGCGATAAGCGAATGGAGACCTGCCGAAGAAAATTCAACAATATCATCAACTTTCAGGGCTTTCCGGACTTACCGGGTGAGGACTGGGTGATGGCTGTTCCCAAGAAAGACAAACCGAACAAAGGGGGCAGCAGGCGATGACAGTAGACCGGCAGGGCATAGTTGCAGAAGCGCGCCGATGGCTAGGCACACCGTATGTGCATCAGGCGTCCGTCAGGGGCGTGGGTGCGGATTGTTTGGGATTGCTACGCGGAATCTGGCGCGCGCTGTACGGAGCTGAGCCGGAGTCCGTGCCGAGCTACAGCATGGACTGGTCAGAGCCGCAGGGGGATGAACGCATGTGGGATGCGGCCCGCCGGAATTTGACATCAAAGCGACCCTCGGAACTGGCAGCAGGCGACGTATTGCTGTTCCGCATGCGCGATGGCGGCGTCGCCAAACATGTGGGTGTTGTCAGCGAAACCGGCGCGGTCCCGCGGTTCATTCACGCATATTCCGGGCACGGCGTTGTGGAAAACGCCCTGAGCGACCCTTGGCGTCGCCGGGTTGTCGCCTGTTTCGCATTTCCGCTGGAGGTCAAGTAAAATGGCTACGATTGTACTTTCCGCAGCCGGGGCTGCTCTTGGCGGCTCGATCGGTGGCACTGTCGCGGGTCTTTCCACAGCGATCATCGGCCGGGCTGTCGGCGCAACGTTGGGGCGGGTCATCGACCAGCGGTTAATGAGTCAATCTGTGATGGGTGGCGGCAGCGAGGTTGTCGAAACCGGGCGTCTGGATCGTTTCCGCCTGACCGAAACCGGAGAAGGGGCTTCGGTCACTACCGTGTTCGGCCGTATGCGTGTTGGCGGGCAGATCATCTGGGCATCGGACTTTCTGGAAACCCGCAGCACCAGCACGACCACCCAATCCACGCGGGGTGGGAAAGGGTCGCGGCGGCCAAGCTCAGCCACAACAACCACGACCACGCATACCTACAGCTATTCGATTTCGCTGGCGATTTCGGTGGGCGCTGGGCAGATATCTGACATCTCGCGTATCTGGGCCGATGGTGAAGAGCTTGAGCGCGCCGGGCTGAATATGCGCCTGTACAAGGGCACCGACAATCAATTGCCTGACCCGTTGATCGAGGCGGTCGAGGGCACCGGACAGGTCCCTGCGTACCGGGGCACCGCCTATGTGGTGATCGAGGACCTACAGCTTGCTTCATTCGGCAACCGCGTCCCGCAGTTTTCCTTTGAAGTTGTCCGACAGGAACAGCCGGGGCTGCCAGACACGCCCGGTGCTGTTTCCCGGATCGTGCGCGGCGTGGCGATGATCCCGGGTACGGGCGAGTATTCTTTGGCCAGCAGGCAGGTGAACTATTCCAAAGGGCAGGGGCAAAGCTGGGCTGCGAACGTGCATTCGGCTTCGGGCGTTTCCGATCTGATCACCTCGACCCACGCGCTGAATGCTGAATTACCCGCCTGCGAAGCGGTATCGCTTGTCGTGTCGTGGTTTGGCGACGATCTGCGGTGCGGTCAGTGCAAGGTGCAGCCAAAGGTCCTGCACAAAGAGTTTGATGGCGAGAACATGCCGTGGAGCGTATCAGGCGTATCCCGAGCTGCTGCACAGGTTGTTCAGATCGAAAATGATCGACCAGTTTATGGGGCGACACCTGCGGATGCGTCGGTGGTCGAGGCGATCCGGCATCTGAACACATCCGGCAAGCGGGTGATGTTCTATCCCTTCATCTTGATGGACCAATTGCGCGGCAATGGCCTGCCGGATCCGTGGTCTGATGCCACCGATCAACCGCACCTGCCTTGGCGAGGGCGGATCACGCTGAGCGAGGCACCAGGCCGCAACGGATCCCCGGACAAGACAGCCGGGGCTGACGCGCAGGTTGCGCAGTTCTTTGGCCAGGCCCGCGCTGGTGACTTTGTCGTCGGCGATGGCACCGTCACCTATACCGGCCCGCAGGAATGGGGTTTGTTTCGGTTTATTTTGCACTATGCGGCGCTCTGCAAGGCAGCCGGTGGTGTGGCGTCGTTCTGCGTCGCATCCGAGATGCGCGGCCTTACGCAGATCAGGGGCGCGACCGGGTTTCCTGCGGTGGCGCAGATGCAAATCCTCGCGGCGGAAGTGCGCAAAATCCTCGGGCCGAACACCAAAATCGGCTACGCGGCCGACTGGAGCGAGTATTTCGGTTACAAACCCGTCGATGCTGGCAGCGACCGGTACTTTCATCTGGATCCGCTTTGGGCCGATGACAATATCGACTTCGTTGGTATCGACAACTACATGCCCCTGTCTGACTGGCGGGACGGAGAAGATCACGCCGACGCCAAAGCCAAAGCGGGCGTAGATGCGATCTATGATCTGGATTACTTGCGCGGCAACGTTGAAGGCGGAGAAGGGTACGACTGGTACTACGCCTCGACCGAGGAATCCAAAGCGCAGATCCGGTCTGCGATCGAAGATCAGGCGCATGATGAGGCATGGATCTGGCGATACAAGGATATTCGCAACTGGTGGTCGCAACCGCATCACGAACGGATCGGAGGCGTGCGTCAAGCCAATCGGACCGCATGGGTGCCTCGGTCCAAGCCGATCTGGTTCACGGAACTGGGTTGTGCGGCTATCGACAAAGGCACCAATCAGCCGAACAAGTTTCTGGACCCGAAATCCTCGGAATCCAAGCTGCCGCGCTATTCCAACGGTCTGCGGGATGATTTCATTCAGGTGCAATATCTCAAGGCGATTTTGGGCTATTGGTCCGAGGCAAAAAATAACCCGGTTTCCAATACTTACGGCGGCCGCATGATTGATCTGTCCAACGCTTATGTCTGGGCCTGGGATGCGCGGCCGTATCCAACCTTCCCGAACATGCAAAGCCAGTGGAGTGATGGCGAGAATTACGCGCGAGGGCATTGGTTGAACGGGCGGTCGGGGTCGCGCACGCTGGCATCGGTAGTGACCGAGATTTGTCATGGGGCTGGGGTGACCGACATCGACACGTCGCGCCTTTATGGTGTGGTGCGCGGCTATGCTATTGAACAGGTCTCAGACGCGCGATCAGCGTTGCAGCCGCTGATGCTGCGCTATGGTTTCGATGCAATCGAGCGGGATGGCGTATTGCGGTTTCAGATGCGCAATGGGCAACGCGCCATCGCGCTGGAACAGGAGCATCTGGCGCTCAGCTCTGATATTGAGGCCGGTATCGAACATCGCCGCGAAGCCGAGGCTGAAATGACGGGCAGGGTGCGCTTGCGCTTTGTCCAATCGGATGGGGATCATGACATCGTCGCGGAAGAGGCCGTTCTGCCCGACACGCGGACCCATTCGGTGTCCGTCAACGAGATGCCCCTGTCCATGACACGTGCCGAAGGTCGCCAGACGGCGGAACGGTGGCTAAGCGAGGCGCGGGTGTCCCGCGAAACCGTGCGCTTTGCGCTGCCGCCTTCGTTGGGGCACATCGGCGCGGGGGATGTCGTCAGCCTGGATGAGAGCGGGCTGGGTGCGCGTTTCAGGATCGATCGACTGGAACAAGCCGAGATGCAATTGGCGGATGCTGTTCGGATCGAACCAGGAATGTACGCGCCGTCTGACCTGCCTGATGACATAGTCTCGACCAAGCCCTTCGTCGCCCCGGTTCCGGTTCTGCCGGTTTTCATGGATCTGCCGCTGATAACCGGCTCAGAGGTGCCGCATGCGCCTTTCCTGGCTGTGTCCGCCGACCCCTGGCCTGGCAGCGCCGCAGTGTATTCGGCCGTGAATGATGAGGATTATACCTTGCAAGAGGTTATCTCGGCACAGGCCGTCATCGGGTTTACTCAATCGCCTTTGCGGCGCGCCGGCCTAGGGGTTTGGGACGACGGTGCGCCGCTGCGCGTCAGGCTGGTCGATGGCTTGCTGGAATCGCGCCCGCGCGACGCTTTGTTGAATGGTGCCAATCTGGCCGCAATAGGGGACGGGACGCCCGGCAACTGGGAACTGTTCCAGTTCGCCAGCGCCGAACTTGTGGGTCAGGGGACCTACGCCCTTTCAGGGCGCCTGCGCGGGCAATTGGGGACGGACAGTGTCATGCCTGACACCTGGCCTGAAGGTTCAACTTTTGTCTTGCTCGATGAAAGAGTGTTCCAAACCGGGCTGTTGCGGTCTGAAAGGCGGGTGGCGAAACACTATCGCATCGGACCCGGAACGCGTGCCTATGACGATCCTTCTTTCCTCCACCAGGTTCACGCCTTCAACGGCAACGGACTTCGGCCATATGCTCCGGTGCATGTCAAATTGGCAAAAATCGGAGCGGGTGACGAAATTTCGTGGATACGTCGAACCCGGCTGGACGGCGATGGCTGGGATGGATTTGACGTGCCGTTGGGGGAAGAGACTGAATCCTATCTGGTGAAAATCAGGATCAACGGGTCAGCAATACGCGAACAGGTTTCGTCAGAGCCGCGCTGGACATACCCATCAACGATGAAAGCCGCCGATGGCGTGACCGGAGCATACGAGGTTGATGTGGCACAGATCTCAGCCAGCTACGGGCCGGGTCCCGCCGCACGTCTTCTGGTTGGGTAAGGCACACATGCGTCCTGTTTTGCATGGCGATGTAAGTGCCGCGGCGCGGGTGTTGCTAAACGCGGCGCCTGCCGATCGGGAACGCCTGTGCACCAGAATGATCAACGAAGCTGAACTGGCCGACATTTATGTCGGCCATACAGGCCGGTTACACCCGCTGTTTGGCAATGGCTCATTGATGACAGTGGCCCGAACCCGTCCATTGGTCAACGAGCCAAGTTTCGACGATTTGCAATATTGCCAGTGTTTTGAGATGGTTCTGCGATGCCTGGTTCAATTCCGCGTTACCCGGATGCGCAGCTGACGCACTTGCTGGCCGCTGGATCAAGGTTCAGACGACCCACCGGAATTTCTTCGCCGCAATCCTCGCAATACCCGAATTCTCCATCTTTTATCCGGGTCAGGGCCACTGACAATCGGCGTGTTTCGATATCCCGATTTGTTTGCTGAGCCTTGGCCATGGCCTGATTTTGCAGGGCGTCCATCCGGCTGAGCCGCCCGACTGCCTGTTGGTCCAGTTCAACAACTGCCTGTGCCTCGGTTCCAAGCGCAGAATGCGCGGCCAATTCGTCCAATCGCGCGCGGATACGGGCTTCGAAATCCTCTAACTGGGTTTCATTCATTTTCGTTGCCCTGCAGATCACGGGTTTGCGTTTGGTGATTTTACAACTAAATGGCATTCTAGGCGCAGCAAAGGATGAAAAGCCATGTTCGAAACGCGCAGTCACGTGACCACCGTAGACCCTGTTTGGGATCGCATCACGACCGAAGCTCAGACGGCCGTCGAAATCGAGCCTTTGATGGGCGGGCTGGTGCATGCCTGTATTTTGCATCACCGCAGCCTGGAGCGGGCGCTGTCCTACCGGATTGCGGCCAAGCTGTGCTCGAACGAAATGTCGATGATGGTGCTGCGTGAGATCGTGGACGAAGCCTATGCCAACGACGCCTCGCTGATCGAGGCCGCGCGCGCGGATCTGATGGCTGTCTATGAACGCGATCCGGCTTGCCACCGTCTGTTGCAGCCAATCCTGTACTTCAAAGGGTATCAGGCCATGCAAGCCTATCGCGTGGGACACTGGTTGTGGCGCAAAGGGCGGCATGATCTGGCATATTTCTTTCAGATGCGCTCGTCCGAGATTTTCGGGATCGATATTCACCCTGCGGCAAAGATCGGCAAGGGGATCATGATCGACCACGCGCATTCCATCGTGATCGGTGAAACGGCCGTTGTCGGCGACAACGTCTCGATGTTGCATTCGGTGACTCTTGGTGGGACTGGAAAAGAAGAAGAAAAGCGCCACCCCACAATTGGCGACGGCGTGCTGATTGGTGCCGGTGCCAAGGTTCTGGGGAATATCTTAGTCGGCCATTGCAGCCGTATCGCTGCAGGCTCAGTCGTGCTGCAAGAGGTTCCTGCGTGCAAAACCGTGGCCGGGATCCCGGCGAAAATCGTCGGAGAGGCCGGGTGTGATCAGCCGTCGATCTCGATGGACCACATGCTGGGCAAAGACCAGTAACTCAAGTCAGTTCAAGCGATTGTTCTTTTCGATCAATCGCTTGCGACGCCGTTCTTCACGCCTCATTTTCCGCTCTTTTTTCCGTTTGGCGCGCTCGGCTTCACGCTTGGCGGTTTCGACCGGGTCGGAGCTGAAGGCAGAATGTTCACCCAAATAGCTGTTGGGCTTTGCATAGGTGCCGGTTGGTACAGCGATCGCAAGGGCTGCGACCAGCAAGAGTTTTGTCGAATGGTCGGAGAACATGGCGCACCTGTGTTTGAAGTTCCTCAACAAACAAGGTGGGTAACTGCGTGTGATTGCGCAACAAATGCGGTGATCACAAACGCTCACGTCACAGTTGTGAATAGGGTGGGCCGCGCTGGTGATTTTCAGCACAGCCCGCTTAATTTCAGGCCAGCATGACCATCGGGTTTTCCAGATTGTCCACGATGGCCTTGAGCAGTTCAGCCCCCAGGGCACCGTCGATGACCCGGTGATCGACCGACATGGTGACGGACATCACGGTCGCTACGGCCAGCTCTCCGTCATCTCCGACGATCGGTTTTTTGACACCTGTCCCAACCGCGAGGATGCCCGCATGCGGGGGGTTCACGATGGCGTCGAAATTGTCGATGCCGAACATGCCGAGGTTCGAGACCGCGAAGGTGCCCCCCTGATATTCATGCGGGGCCAGCTTGCGCTCACGCGCGCGACCGGCAAGGTCCTTCATCTCAGCCGAGAGCGCGGACAGCGACTTGGTGTCGGCGTCCTGCAGGACCGGTGTGAACAGACCGCCTTCGATCGCAACCGCGACCGCTACGTCCGAGGGTTTCAATTGCAGAACCCGGTCACCGGCCCAGACAGCGTTGCAGGCGGGAACCTGTTGCAGCGCGTTGGCTACGGCCTTGATGATGAAGTCGTTGACGCTCAACTTTACGCCGCGGCCTTCCAACTGCTTGTTCAGCTGGCTGCGGAACTTGAGCAGCGCGTCCAGCTTGATATCGCGGCGCAGGTAGAAATGCGGGATCGTCTGCTTGGCCTCGGACAGGCGGGCAGCGATGGTCTTGCGCATCCCGTCAAGCTTGATCTCTTCGTAGTCGCGACCTTCGTACATCCGGGCAACAGCATCCGCGGACGGACCGGCCGGAGCTGCGGCGGCTGCCGGTGCAGCAGCGGCGGGTGCGGATGCGGCAGCCGGAGCCGGAGCCGGGGCAGTTGCAGTTGCGCCTTCGACATCTGCTTTCACGATCCGCCCATGTGGGCCAGAACCAGCGATCTGCGCCAGATCCAGACCTTTCTGGGCCGCGATACGGCGGGCCAGCGGAGATGCGAAGATCCGACCGCCATCCGCCTTGGCCGGAGCAGCCGGAGCAGGGGCGGGCGCCTCGGACGCCGCTGGCGCGGCAGCCTCGTTGCCCGCGGCGGCTGTGGGCGCAGCCGCGGGTGTTGCAGCTGGCGTGGCCGCGATGTCATCGGCGCTCTCGCCCTCTTCCAGCAGGACTGCGATCGCGGTGTTTACTTTGACCCCTTCGGTGCCTTCGGGGATCAGGATCTTGCCGATTGTGCCTTCGTCGACGGCCTCGAATTCCATCGTGGCTTTGTCGGTTTCAATCTCGGCCAGCAGGTCGCCGGACGAGACGGTGTCGCCTTCCTTGACCAGCCATTTGGCAAGGGTGCCTTCCTCCATGGTCGGTGACAGGGCGGGCATCAGAATTTCCGTGGGCATCTGTCTGTCGCTCCTTACCGGTAGGTCACTTGTTTGACGGCTGCGATCACTTCTTCGGTTGTGATCAGCGCCAGTTTTTCCAGGTTCGCGGCGTATGGCATCGGAACATCCTTGCCGGTGCAATTGATAACTGGCGCGTCGAGGTAATCGAACGCCTCTTGCATCACCACGGATGAGATGTAGCCGCCAACCGAGCCTTGCGGCCAGCCTTCTTCGACGGTCACCAGACGGTTGGTCTTCATCACCGAGTTGATGATCGCGCCTGTGTCCATTGGCCGGATAGTGCGCAGGTCGATCACCTCGGCACTGATACCGTCCTCGGCCAGCTTGTCGGCGGCCTCAAGCGCATATTGCATGCCGATGCCAAAGCTGACGATGGTCACGTCCATGCCTTCGCGCCAGATACGCGCCTTGCCCAGCGGGACGGTCAGATCATCCACCTGCGGCATGTCGAAAGAACGACCGTAAAGGATCTCGTTTTCCAAGAACACAACCGGGTTCGGATCGCGGATCGCCGACTTCAACAGACCTTTTGCATCGGCTGCTGAATAGGGCATCACCACTTTCAGGCCCGGTATTTGCATATACCACGCTGCGTAATCCTGGCTGTGCTGCGCACCGACGCGAGCAGCGGCACCGTTGGGGCCACGGAACACGATAGGACAACCCATCTGACCACCGGACATGTAGAGCGTCTTGGCCGCCGAGTTGATGATCTGGTCAATCGCCTGCATGGCGAAGTTGAAGGTCATGAACTCGACAATCGGTTTCAGTCCGGCCATGGCGGATCCGACGGCGATGCCGGCAAACCCGTGTTCGGTAATCGGGGTGTCGATCACGCGCTTGCTGCCGAACTCGTCCAGCATGCCCTGGCTGATTTTGTAGGCGCCCTGATACTCGGCGACTTCTTCGCCCATCAGGTAGACGTCCTCGTCACCACGCATTTCTTCGGCCATCGCATCGCGCAAAGCTTCACGCACGGTCTGCTGTTTCATCGGCGCATCTGCTGGCCAGTCCGGGGAAAGATCCACCTTAGGCGCGGCAGGTGCAGTTGCAGCAGGGGCAGCGGTCTCTGCTGCCGCAGGGGCCGCCTCGGCCACCGCCGCAGGTGCAGCTGCGGGAATGGCGGAGGCGTCTTCGCCTTCTTCAACCAGCACCGCGATAGGAGTGTTCACTTTTACCCCTTCGGTGCCTTCGGCGATCAGGATCTTGCCGACGATGCCTTCATCGACGGCTTCGAACTCCATTGTCGCCTTGTCGGTTTCGATCTCGGCCATGATGTCGCCGCTGGATACGGTGTCGCCTTCCTTGATCAGCCACTTGGCCAATGTGCCCTCTTCCATTGTGGGCGAAAGGGCGGGCATGAGAATTTCGGTTGCCATGTCTTAGTCGTCCTCTCAGGCGTAAATGTCGGTCCAGAGCTCTTCGACGGAAGGCTCGGGGCTTTCTTTCGAGAATTCGGCGGCTTGATTGACGATCTCTTTGATCTCTTTGTCGATCGCCTTCAAATCATCCTCGGTCGCGTGTTTACCGGTCAGCAGCAGCTCGCGCACATGTTCGATCGGGTCGCTTTGCTCACGAACCTTCTGAACCTCTTCGCGGGTGCGGTACTTGGCCGGGTCGGACATCGAGTGGCCGCGGTAGCGGTAGGTCTTGATCTCGAGGATATAGGGGCCTTTACCCGCACGGCAGTGCGCGACAGCCTTTTCCCCTGCGGCTTTGACCGCAAGTACATCCATGCCGTTGACGATCTCACCGGGGATGCCGAACGCTTCGCCGCGGTGGTAGATATCCTTGGTCGAGGTCGAGCGCGCTTGTGCCGTACCCATGGCATATTGGTTGTTCTCGATCACGAAAACTACCGGCAAGTCCCATAGGGCGGCCATGTTGAACGTCTCATAGACCTGGCCCTGGTTTGCTGCACCGTCACCGAAATAGGTAAAAGTCACACGACCGTTGCCTTTGTATTTGTCAGCAAATGCCAGACCCGCGCCCAGCGGAACCTGTGCGCCAACAATACCGTGGCCGCCATAGAAATGCTTCTCTTTCGAGAACATGTGCATCGAGCCGCCCTTGCCTTTGGACAGACCGCCAATGCGACCGGTCAGCTCGGCCATCACGCCACCCGGATCCATGCCGCAAGCCAGCATGTGACCGTGGTCGCGGTAAGAGGTAATCCGCTTGTCACCTTCTTCAGTCGCAGCCTCAAGGCCGACGACAACGGCCTCTTGGCCAATATAGAGGTGGCAGAAACCGCCAATCAGACCCATGCCATAGAGCTGACCGGCCTTTTCTTCGAATCGGCGGATCAGCAGCATTTCACGGTAATATTCGGTAAGTTCTTCCGCAGAAACGTTTGGTTTCTTTGTGGTTTTTCGCGCAGCCATGTTGGCGATCTCCCCCTCTCGGCAAGATAGTTTAGCGTTAAACTATTTCATAAAGCATTTCCTGCTTTCTGGCGAGCAGAAATGTGACGCAGCGTAGGGCGAGCCGTCCGGCTTCAAAACTCAGGCCATTTTTGCGTCAGTTCCATTTCCCGGATGTTATCTCCGATTGACTGGCGCTACGCTTCTTTGACAAGTTACGTTGGGCTATAGATGCTCTCGCCCGAACTGTGGAGTTCTTTCCGAATGATGATCCTGCGACAAGATAAGCTTATGTTTATCAAAACAAAAAAGACTGCTGGGACTTCTATTGAAATTGCACTTAGTAAGCACCTTGCACAGGGCGATTTTGCGACGCCCTTCACCAAGGAGGAGGAAGAACAGCGCGCGGGCAAGCAGTTCATTGTACGCGGCTCGTTGCGTTTGCTTAGGGAAAGGTCGGAAGGCCACGTACGGGCGCGCAATCCCCACAACGGAATCGCAGTGGCGCGAACTTATCTCGGGGACCTTTGCGACGGATGTTTCAGTTTCTGCGTCGAACGCAACCCGTGGGATAAGGCGGTTTCTGCTTTTTATTTCTGGATGCACCAGCGCGGGTATAAGATTGTTGATATTGGGGAATCGTTTCATCGGTTCTGCAATTTGCAGCTGCGATTCTTTTCAGACTTTCATCTGTATTCTGAGAATGGGCAATTGGCGGTCGACCGCGTTCTGCGCTACGAGAGTTTGCAATCAGATTTCAACACCCTGATGGCTGAGAGGGGGATCACAGATGTCTCGCTGGGTGATCGGCGTTGGAACTCTGGTATCCGAAAAGAATATGATATCGGTGTTTTCTACGGCGAGAATTTCGATAATGCGAACGTCGACATCGTGGCGAATGTCTTTGCCGCCGAGATATCCGAATTCGGTTATGAATTTCCGACTAAAGAAAGCGTCAGGCCAAGTTCCGCGTGAGCCATTTCATCCCGGGCCGTCAGGTGCTTTGGTCAAAGAACCATCGCTCAATCGGTTTAGCGGATGACGATCTCATCTGAGCGGATCATGCCCAGCACGGACCGTGCCTGCTGATCCAAAAGATCCAGATCCAGATAATTGTCCGACAGGCGGCGCGTCAGGTTTTCCATTTCCGTGATCTCGGCATCAAGTTTGGCCAAGTCACGCGACAGGGCGTCCCGTTCCGCTGCAATCTCGACCCGTCGGAACAGGCCATAGTCGCCCTGCACGGCGGCAAAGGTGAAATAAACACCTAACGTGAAAGCCACCATGAAAAATGCAACTGCGCCCAAACCGGGCCGATGGGAACGGGACACTCTGTTTACCGCCGTATGAAGTCTGCCTCTAAACGTGCCCTTTTCGGACATCTGTCTGCACTATGTCACAGGTGATTCGGCTTGTGAATCCCTCGATTCGCAATTTTTCATGATCAGCAGAAAAAACATGTTCGCCCCATAAATTTGGCTGGGTTGAAAAGTGGTTATCGCCAGGCTTCAAGCGCTTGATTGCGCTGCAGGGTTTGTTCTTCCATGCAGGCCCAATAGAACATGGGGGCCGCGCTACCGTCGCTTTCCAGCTCGGGGTCACAGGTCGCGTCACGACGTTTCAGCCAGGCGCGTTGCTCGGTCAGCAGGGCTTGGCCATCACCACGCGTGTCCGATAAGGTTTTAATCTCTGACCAAAGGCTGTTCAGATCCTGATCTGCCACTTCCCATTTCTCTTTGGCGCAAAAATTGAGATCGAGCTGTGTGTGCCCGTTGCAGTGGGATTGCGCATATGTCGTGACGGGCAGCAGGGTGGTGGCAAGGACGGCAACAGCTTTCATGGTGCATCTCCCGGTTTGACGAAGAGAGTACCATGAATGCCGATTGCCAGACAGATAGGGGTTACTGATCCAGTGCCGCAACACCGGGCAGCGTTTTGCCTTCCATCCATTCCAGGAAGGCACCCCCTGCAGTCGAGATGTATGAAAAGTCCTTGGCAGCACCGGACGCATTCAGCGCAGCGACCGTGTCACCACCGCCTGCGACCGACACAAGCTGTCCGGACCGTGTCAGCTCAGCCGCTTTCAGGGCCGCTGCGTTGGTGGCGGCATCGAATGGTTCAATCTCGAATGCACCCAGCGGGCCGTTCCAGATAAGCGTTTGGCTCTTGTCGAAAATCGCAGTGATTTCCGCAACGGTTTCCGGACCAGCGTCAAGGATCATGCTGTCTTCGGGGCATTGATCCGCTGGTAGAACCTGATTGGAGGCGTGGGCTTCGAACTTTTCAGCGACCACGACATCGCGGGGCAGGACAATCTGACAGCCGGTTGTCTCGGCCTTGGTCAGAATCTCAGCGGCGGTGTCTTTCATCGCCGTTTCTGCCAGCGACTTGCCGACGTTTACGCCTTGCGCGACGAGGAACGTGTTCGCCATGCCACCGCCAATAATCAAGTAATCCACCTTTTCGATCAGGTTGCCCAACAGGTCCAGCTTGGTTGAAACCTTGGCGCCGCCGACCACCGCAGTGACCGGGCGTTTAGGCGCGCCTAACGCGGCTTCCAACGCGCTCAGCTCTTGCTGCATCAGGCGGCCCGCGCAGGCGGGCAGAAGACGGGCAAGCGCCTCGGTCGAGCTATGCGCGCGGTGAGCCGCCGAAAAAGCATCGTTGCAGTACACGTCGCCCATTTTTGCCATGCCGGCAGCCAGTTCCGGACTGTTCTTTGTTTCCGCAGCGTGAAAGCGCGTGTTTTCCAGTAAAAGCACCTTGCCAGCACCCAGGTTGGCCGCTGCGGTTTCCGCCTCGATCCCGACGCAGTCATCGCCAAACCGAACCTTGGTGCCAAAGGCCGTCTCCAGCGTCGGAACAAGCTGCTTCAGCGACAGGTTCTGCCGGCGCTCTCCGCCCGGGCGTCCGAAATGCGCCAGCAGGATGGGCTTGCCGCCAGCGGCCAAGATGTCCTTAACGGTCGGCACGATGCGCTCAATACGGGTGGCGTCGGTCACGACCCCGTCGACCACCGGCACGTTGATATCCACGCGCACCAGCACGCGTTTGCCGTTCAGGTCCATGTCGTCCAGTGTTTTCCAGCCCATCGCGCAATCCTCGACAAATGTGAAAGTGACTTAGGCGGTTCTTTTCCTGCATTTTGCCCTCAGGTCAATGCGTCACTTGGCATTCGCGCGCCCGGCGCATAGGTATTTGCGCAAGATAAAACGACAGGAGGGCCTCATGGCCGAGATCAAGGATCCCGAAAACACAATCATCGTCGAACTCAAAGGCGGCAATGTCGTCATTGAGCTGCTGCCTGACGTGGCACCGCAGCACAGCGCCCGCATGAAAGAACTGGCGCGCAATGGCGAATATGACAACGTGGCCTTTCACCGTGTGATCGACGGTTTCATGGCGCAGACCGGCGACGTGCAGCATGGCGACATGGAAGACGGGTTCAACCTGCGCATGGCGGGCACCGGCGGATCGTCTCTGCCGAACGTTCCGGCCGAGTTCTCGAAACTGCCCCATGATCGTGGCACTTTGGGCGCGGCCCGGTCCCAGAACCCGGATTCGGCGAACTCGCAGTTCTTCATCAACTTCGGCGACAATCATTTCCTGAACGGCCAGTACACTGTTTATGGCCGTGTCATCGACGGAATGGAGCATGTGGACGCTATCGTACGAGGCGAGCCACCAGCGAGCCCTGACCGCATGATCAGTGTCAAGGTGGCGGCTGATGTATAAGCTGGCTGCCGCTTTTGCCTTGTTGGCCAGCCCTGCGCTGGCCACGGGTCTTGAGGTCGAGATCGAAGGTGAGGGGGCCAATGGCACTGTCACCATCGACCTGTTCGATGATATTGCGCCGAAACATGTTGAGCAGATCGCTGCTCTGGCCAATGAAGGCAAGTACGATGGCGTGGTGTTTCACCGCGTGATTGATGGCTTCATGGCGCAGACCGGCGACGTGGAACATGGCCGCCTGGGTGGCGACATGCGCCGCGCCGGCACAGGCGGTTCCGACCGTGCAGACCTTCCGGCCGAGTTTTCTGATTTCGAATTCGACCGTGGCGTGGTTGGCATGGCGCGGGCGCAAGACCCCAACAGCGCCAACTCACAGTTCTTTATCATGTTCGAACCGGGCCCGTTCCTGAACGGCCAGTACACGGTTGTTGGTCAGGTGACCGACGGCATGGACGTGGTTGACGCGATCAAACGCGGTGAGGGTCAGAACGGTGCCATTATCGGCCAGCCGGACGTGATGAAAAAAGTCACCGTCACCGAATAATCCTTGAACCCGGCGCTGGCACCAGCGCCGGGTTTTTCGTCATTGGTCGATGAAGCCTCTGATCGCTTGCGTGTATGCATCCGGGTCTTGAAACGACGCAAAGTGACTAACGTCTTTCAAGATCAGAAGATCAGAATCAGGGATCGTCTCGGCAATCGCTTGCGAGTGTTCGGTAAGGATGGCCTCGTCATGTTCGCTCTGCACGACCAGAGTGGGCACGGTCACCGATTGCAGCCCCTCAAGCCCGCCGGGCTTTTCCGTGGCCCACATGGCCGCGACACCGCCCAGGAACGCTTCGAACCCGTCCGGGGTGGGGGACATGGCGGCATAGTCCCCGGCCATCATTCCGACGTAAGAACCGAAGACTTCGTTGGTTTCTACTGAAGGATCGATCCCATCCAGCGTGACATTGCCCGCATGGGCGAAATGGCTGGCCAGACGGTCAGGCGCAGTTGTCGAAATCGTGTATCCAATGTTGGCACCATCCGACCATCCAACCAGATGCACTTGTTCGACATTCAGATGATCCAGCAGCGCCAGATAGTCCTGCGCCAGCAATTCATAGCTGTAGGTGCTGCCGTCATTGGTTGACCGGCCATGCCCTCGGGTATCTGCCACAATCACGCTGTGGTCGCTGGCCAGACCAGCCACTTGTGCTGCCCAGATATCGCCATGCGCAAGACCGCCATGGATCAACAGGACGGGTGTGCCCTCTGCCGATCCATAGGTGGCGTAATACATGTCGATGCCATTCACGCTGGCGGTACCACTGGACGCGGCCTCGGGCATATCGGGCGTTTCGGGGATTGTCAGCCAGGCATCCTGTGCCAGTCCCGCTGTCGCGGTCAACGTTATCGCAGTGACCATCAGTGTTCGAAGCATGTCTACCTCCCTGGTTTCGCGTCGTCTCGTCAGGGATGATAGCTTAGGAAGAGGATAGCGGGGGAAATAATCCCCCGCTTGGCCATTAGTCGTCTGTTGTCATCGCCTTCCAGATCAGTGCGCCGATTGCGCCACCGATCAGGGGTGCGACCCAGAATAGCCAGAGCTGCCCAAGGGCAGGCGCGTCCGCGAACAAAGCAACCCCTGTGGACCGGGCCGGGTTGACGGATGTGTTGGTCACCGGGATCGAGATCAGGTGGATCAATGTCAATCCAAGTCCGATGGCGATGGGGCCGAACCCGGCAGGAGCGCCGCTGGAAGTGGCCCCAAGGATGATGATGATGAAGAACGCGGTCATGACGATCTCGATCACCAGAGCGGACATCAGCGAATAGCCCTCGGGTGATGCCTCACCATAACCGTTCGAGGCAAACCCACCCACGCCTTCAAAGCCGGGCGCGCCGCTGACGATCAGATACAAGACCGCAGCTGCAGCAATCGCGCCGATAACCTGAGCGATCCAATAGGGGATAAGGTCCTTCGCCGGAAACCGCCCCCCGATCATCAGCCCAAGACTGACTGCGGGGTTGAAATGGCCGCCCGAGATGTGCCCAACGGCATAGGCCATTGTCAGAACGGTCAGGCCAAAGGCAAAGGCAACGCCAAGCCACCCGATACCTACATCGGCGACCCCAGCGGCCAGAACGGCGCTACCACAGCCGCCAAGCACGAGCCAGAAGGTACCAAAGAATTCAGCCATAAGTTTTGATGACATTAAAAGTCCTCCAGAAAACAATGGGTTTAAGGTTAATTCAAAAAGTTCATTTTGTGAAATTGTAAGAAAGCAGCCTGTACCTGGATTCCTGTTTGGGTTGTATTGGGAAGGGAAAGGACAAATACTCACTCACAATTTTAGCATGTGTAGGTTTATAAAGATGCCCAATCGATTGCGTCTGAGAAATTGCGCTCTGCGCTCCGCATTTCTGTATCTTGGTTTCATCAATTCGGCAGGCGCCGAACAAGTGGAACTTCCAAATGGCGCTGATTTCTATCTCGGTGCAGCGTTTCGCAGCATTATGACCTTTTCTCCTGCCGAGATCACAACCGACGACGTTCGGCAGCAGGTTGCTGGGAATTATTTCGCTCTGATGTCGAACGCGGATGGCGTGCTGTCTCAGGCGGACGCAGTGGACTATTTGCGGGTCGTTTCGAACAAGTATTCGTTTTCCATTACCAAAGAGCCAGCGCGATACGATCTGGACCGGGACGGTGTGGTCACGCAGGCAGAACTTGAAGTGTTCTTCTCAAAAGATGCCTGGGGAGCGGCCTATCATCGGTATGCTCAAGGGGCGACTTTTGAAGAGGCCACCGTGCGGTTTCGGCAAAAACTCGGTGAGCAAACGGCCCGTATCCGGGGTGTGATGGGAGCGGCTGAAAACGGTAATATTCCCGTCGTCGATCCGAAAGGTGGCTGGACGGAGGCTGAAGAAACGGCCAGGCCCAAGCCCGTCCCTTACTTCGATGATTTTGACATTGACGGTGACGCAGCCGTTACGTTTGAAGAGTTTACTGAACAGCTTTGGGCGGCAGTCGCGGCATCGGATCTGGACGCGGACGATCTTTTTTCAGATGATGAAATCAACCGGGTTCGGGAACGCTTTATTCTTGCTAACGAGGCGTTGGAAGGAAATGGGTTCCGTTCAGTGTCAAGCTGGGCGGAGCGTTAAAGACACGCGCTGATCCCTAAGAACGGTCGCAGTGCGCCTCACACAGGATCAATAGATCAATGCTTGTTCCAACTTCCACGAGTTAAGCCCAGCTTACCGGGTCCAGTCGGAACAGTTTGGAAAGCTGGTCATATACCTCGGGTACAGCCGCCTTCAACGCGCGGGGCTGTTCGAAAAAGACCTCGACAGAGACGGCAAAAAACTCCTCGTGCCCGGTCGCGCCATAGGGATCTATGACCGTGTGCCGTCCACTTTCGACAGCGCGTACATGGGAGTCATATGCGGTCAGGAACACGCGTTCCCATTCGGCAAAGCTTTGTCCGTCGCTTAGGATCGGAACACCGTTGGTTCCCCCAGACAGGTCGTCGATTTGGTGGGCGAACTCATGAAGTACGACGTTCTGCCCGTCATGATCATTCAGCGCGCCAAGTTTGCTGTGGGTCCAGGAGAGAATAACCGGTCCCCGGTCCCAGCTTTCACCGGTGCGCACAATCTCTTTCTCGCTGACGACGTACCCTTCCTGTCGGCGCTGCCGAGACTTAAAAGCGTTCGGGTAGATCAGGATCGTTGTCAGATGATCGTACCAGAGGTCGCTGTTTACAATAAGCAGACAGGCCTGCGCGGCGATGGCCAGTTCCATCTCCTCGGTTACGTCCAGCCCGTCGCAACCAAAGAAACGAACCTGATCCAGAAACAGATTCACCTTGCCGTCCAGTTTGACACGCAGGTCCAGGGGCAGGCGGCGGATCAACGGCACTTGCTGTTCGATGAGGATGCGTTGGTGGTCTGTCAGGGGCGTGGACAAAAGCTGTTGGCGCGCCCGGGACTTGGACCAGTAGCGATACAGTACGAAACCGGCGATAAGCGCCAAGGCGGTGAAAAAGAACAACATAAAGGTCACTATAAGGACGCGCCGGGCGGTTGGAACCGGAAAACTCAATCGTCCCCGTCAAATGAAAAACGCCGCAGGTTTCCCCGCGGCGTTTGAAGCTTTGGAAGGTGGTCCGCGCTACTGCTTGACCTCGGCCGCCGGGTTGGCACCCGCCTTGCCGTTGCGGCCCGGGTTCAGAGGGTCGTCCTGACGCTGAACCGATCCTTCGAAATGCGCGCCGCTTTCGATCGCGATGGTCTTGTGGATGATGTCGCCTTCGACACGTGCGGACGAGGTCAGGCGTACTTTCAAACCACGGACACGGCCGACGATGCGGCCGTTGATCACGACGTCATCGGCGGTCACTTCGCCTTTGATGGTCGCGGTCTCACCGATTGTCAGCAGATGCGCACGGATGTCGCCTTCGACAGTGCCTTCGACCTGGATATCGCCCGAGGTCTTCAGGTTGCCAGTGATGTGCAGGTCCGAAGACAGAACCGATGCCGGTGGCTTGGGCTTGGGCGCGGTGCTGGCCTTGTTTTCTGCCGGTGCAGGGGCCGCCGGTGTCGCCGGTGCAGCGGGTTTTGCCGCCTCGGGTGCAGTGGACGAGGGCTCGTTGATTTTGCTCTTAGAAAACATTTCTCGCAGCCTTGATGTAAGTCATTGGGTTAACAGGTTTTCCGTTCACGCGAACCTCATAGTGCAGATGCGTGCCGGTCGACCGTCCGGTGCTACCCATATCAGCAATATGATCCCCGCGCGAGACCCTTTGACCAACCTTCACGCGTATCTTCGTGTTATGGGCATAAAGTGTCTCAATTCCGAACGCGTGCTTGATTTTCACCAGCCGTCCGAACCCGGACTGCCAGCCGGCATGGGTGACCACACCGTCGGCGGTGGCAAAAATATCAGTGCCATGGGCACCGGCGAAATCGGCGCCGTTATGCATGCGGCGACCACCTGTCTTGGGGTCGCGGCGCGTCCCGTAACCGCTCGTGAATCGCACGACGGAATTAACGGGGCTTGCAAACGGCGCTTTCTCTGCCGCAATTCGATACAGGTTCAACTGATCCATCTGTTGCAACAGAGTATTTGCGCGGATCTCGTCGGGGGTCAGTTCCTCACCGCGCGTGCTAAAAGAAATAGGGGTTAGGGGCCCGCCCATGCCGCTATAGCCGCGGCGGACTTCTTCGATGATGCGGTCGGTGGGCATGCCGGCCTGGCGGAACATCTTGTCCAGTGGTTCGACCGAGATCACCATCGCCTCTTCCAACTGGCGGAAAATCTCGTCGCTGCGTTCCTGCATCAGCCGGATTTCCAGCTCAAGATCGTCACGCTGTTCCAGCGCGTCCTTGGCATTGGCGGCAATCTGGTCGCGTTCCTCGGCGGTGCGGGACAGCGCCTCGGTCATAAAGTTCATCTGCTGGGGGTTGGCGACGGCGGCCATGTACATGTCGCCTTCGCCCGCTTCCTGCTGAAGCGTGACCAGTTCTGTACGTGCTTCTTCGCGCTGTTTCATGGTGGCGCGCAGCGTCGTCTGTATAACTTCGATCCCGGTCTCAAGTTCGCGGCGGCGGTTTTCCGACGCCAGCAGTTCCGACTGCATGGCCGAAATCTGATCGAGCGCGGCGTTGAACCGGTCCTGCGCGGCCAGGGCCTCGTGCGCACGCATGTCTCGCTCTGCGGACATGATGTTCAGGCGTTCCTGATAGGTTGCCTGATCGCGCTTGGCCTGTTCCCGGAAGTTGCCCGATCCGATGCTGTCCATCAGAAGGATCGCGGTCGCAACGGCTGTCCAACCCACGAACAGTGCAACGCCAGCGACGGCGACAACTTGCGTTTCCGAGCTTAGCCGAATGAAACGCGTATCATTGTCTGATTTAAGAAAGACACGGCGTTCGGGAAAATGCCGCTCAAACAGTGAGTGTAATTTGATTGCCAGACGTGTTCTCACGCGTCTCACCTCTCCATCCCCATGATCGGGAGCGGTCGTGAGTGATAGCCGTCCCTTGGGCGAAGTGCATAAAGCGGCATTTTGTTTTGGGCAAGTTTGTTAACTTACCGACCCTGCGTTACTGGTTTTTGCCGCCGATTCTAGGCGAGAATTTGCCGATATCGTCAACTTAAGCCCGTTATTGCGTCTGTCCCGGCAATGGCAAGTCCTCCGTCAGAGGCCAATAGAAATCCGGCGGCAGCCCAGCTTCGGCCCGTTTTTCTTCGTTAAACGGGGGTTTCAGGACGCCATGGAAATACTGGCGCACCAACTGGTGAAACACGTCCTTGGGGTCGGCATTTTCACGCCCGCACAGGAAATGGAACCATTTTGAACCATAAGCCACATGGCCCACTTCTTCGGCATAGATGACCTCGAGCGCGGCAATTGCCTGCTCGGCTTTGGCCTTGCGGAATATGTCGATCATGCCGGGTGTCACGTCCAACCCGCGCGCCTCAAGCACCATAGGGACAACCGCCAGCCGTCCCATCAGGTCTTCGGTGGTGTCTTCAGCGGCCCGCCACATCCCGGCATGTGCGGGTAGGGCGCCGTAGTGGCTGCCCATGCTTTCCAGACAGTCACAGACCATCTCAAAATGCCGCGATTCTTCTTCGGCGCATTTGACCCAGTCATCGTAGAACCCGATCGGCATCGGCACGTGGCCAAATCGCGCGATGATGTCCCAATGCAGATCGACGGCGTTCAGCTCGATATGCGCAACTGCGTGAAGCAGGGCGATACGCCCGGCCTCGGTTCCGGGCTTGCGCTTTGGAACCTCACGCGGCGATAGCAGCTCGGGCTTTTCCGGGCGGGCAGGGCTCAGCGGCGGCGTTGCGGTCCCGACCTCAATCTCAGGCGCCTCGCCCTTGCGCGATGCGAACCAGGTGGCAGCGTGGCGTTTGGACAGGGCAGTTTTTTCCCGCCCATCCGCTGTTGTCAGGACTTCGGTCGCCATCTGAGTCAGTGTTTTGGACACCGCGTTGTCTCCGCTGATTGAGGTGGACGGCTCTTAAACCGTATGGCGGCCGTGGTCGAGAGGGTTACAGGGCGCGCACAGCCTCAAGCACCTCGTCCACATGGCCGGGGACTTTGACCTTGCGCCAGACGTTGGCGATCTTGCCCTCGCCGTCGATCAGGAAGGTCGAGCGCTGAATTCCCATGGATTTCTTGCCGTACATGTTCTTTTCAACCCAGACGCCATATTCCTCGCAGACCGAAGACCCTTCGTCCGACAACAGCGGGGTCGTCAGGCTGTGCTTGGCGACAAATTTGTCGTGCTTGGCGACGCTGTCCCGCGAGATGCCGAAAACTTGAGCCCCCGCATCTGCAAAGGCCTGAAGTTGTTCCGAGAAACCGATGGATTCCTTGGTGCAGCCCGGCGTATCATCGCGGGGATAGAAAAACAGAACGACGGTACCGCCGCGCAGGTCCGAAAGGGTCACTTCGCCGCCGCCGTCGCGGGGTAATGTGAAATCAGGGGCGATGTCTGTCACGTCGGGCATTGGAAACTCCGCTAAAGGATTTTAAGTGCTGCCCGGCATAATAGGGCGACGCGAGCGGGTTGAAAGACTTGGATAAAAAATTTGCTCAGCACGAAGACGCAAGTGGCGACCGGCCCGAGACGCCTGTCCGCCGCCGGTCACGCCGTCGTATCGCCGCGCGCTGGAGCATTGGAACCCTGTTTTTAATGTGCCTGCTGGTCGGAGCGGGCTGGTTCTTTCTGATCGGAAAACAGCTGCACGCGCCGGAATGGGTCACGCAGAAAGTAGAAGCGCGTCTTGAACGCAGCCTTGGCGGTTTGAAATTCACCTTTGGGGACGCCAGCTTTATCGTCAACGATAAGTGGCGCCCGCGAATCCGATTGACGGATGTGACCATCAGCGATGCAGCGGGTCATCAGATCGCTCAGATATCGGATTTGCGGACACGCCTGTCGATGCGCGAATTGCTGCGCGGTAAGATCAGACCGCGGCGGATCACTATGCTGGGCGCGCAGATTGCTTTGACCCGTGGTGAGGACGGTGCGCTGTCGCTGACAGTGGGGTCGGGCAGTGCCCCGGTGCAAAAGGCCCCGACGCTGGCACAGCTTATCGAGGAATCGGATGATGTGTTCCTGTCCCCGTTTCTGTCAGGATTGCGGGCGGTCGATCTGGAATCGCTGACGCTGGATTATCAGGATCTGCGGCTGGGGCGGGCCTGGGTGTTTGACGGCGGGCATATCTCGATTATCCGGGACGGTGATGAAATGCGGCTGGCGACCGGGTTTTCGGTGCTGACCGGGCGCGACTATGCCAGCACGATCGAGGCAAACTATACCAGTGTTCTTGGTACACCTCAGGCGAGTTTTGGGGTTTCGATCACCGATCTTCCCTCGGAAGACATCGCCACCCAAAGCGTTGCACTGGCGTGGTTGCAGGTGCTCAATGCTCCGATTTCCGGCGCGTTACGGGGCAGTGTAGATGGGCAGGCCGCGCTGGGTCCGCTTTTTGCGACGTTGAACCTGGGCGAGGGTGTCCTGCAGCCCAGACCCGAGACGCGCCCGATCGGGTTCGAATCCGCGCGCGCTTATTTCACCTATGACCCTGCGCGTCATGTTCTGGAATTCAACGAGGCCTCGGTCGTGTCCGATGTGGGGGCCGTGCAGGCCGAAGGCAAAGCCTATTTGAACGGGGTCGAAAACGGTGTTCTTGAAAGCCTGACGTCACAGCTGACCCTGAACAGTATCGATATCTACCCCGGTGGTCTGTTCCCGGAATCGCTGGAAACGGCGCGGGCGGACGTGGATTTTCAACTCAAACTGGCTCCGTTCGAGCTGCAGCTGGGGCAGTTAACGATCACGGATGCCCTGCACGAATTGCACGCAACGGGCAGGTTGATCGGTCAGCCCGACGGCTGGGATGCCGCGTTTGATGCGCAACTGGACAAGATGGGGTCCGAGAACCTGTTGCGATACTGGCCCGAAAGATTGGCGCCGAACCCGCGGAAATGGGTGTCGGAAAACCTGTTCGAAGGTCAGTTTTCGGATGTGGAGTTTTCACTACGCTTGCATCCGGGCAGTAAGCCGGACCTCTATTTGGGCCTTGGGTTCGATGAGGCCAAGATCAGGTTTGCCAAGACCTTGCCGCTGATCCAGGACGGGCGAGGCCGGCTTAGCCTGCTGAAAGATCGCTTTACCGTCACGGCTGAAAAAGGGGTTGTCATCGCCGATCAGGGTGGCGCGGTGGATGCCTCGGGAACCTCGTTCATCATCCCGGATACAACTGCCAAGGGCGGAACACCGGCGATTGCTCGGATCGAGGCGAGCGGCAGCGTCGAGGCCGCCTTGTCGCTGCTGGACCGACCACCACTAAGCCTGATGTCTAAAGCCAACTTGCCGGTCGATCTGGCGGCTGGTGACATAAGCTTGTCAGGCACCTTGTCATTGCCGCTGAAAAAGGGGCTGAAGTTTCACGACACCGAATTCCATTACACCGGTGAAATCGACAATGTGCAAAGCGACAAACTTGTGCCTGACTATTCCGTCAGCGCTGATCTTTTGAACCTGTCCGGCAATCAGACCGAGGTGAAGATCGACGGCTACGGCTTATTCGGCCAAGTGCCGATGCAGGTCGCGTGGCGTCAGCCCATTGGCGGAGACGGGCCTCAACGCAGCGAATTAAAGGGCCAAATCGAACTGTCGCCGTTGCTGATGAACGAGCTGAAGGTGCCGCTGCCGCCGGGCATGCTGACTGGAAAAGGCACAGCGGATATCACCGTTGGAATCGGCGCGGATGAACCCGTCACACTCTCTGCGACCTCGGACCTCGCCGGGGTCGGAATGGCAATTCCTGAACTTGGCTGGCGCAAAGGGACGGGGGCGACCGGAAAGATGACACTGGACGCCACGCTGGGTGAAAAGCCCAAAGTGGATGATCTGACGCTTGATGTCGCGGGGCTGCGCACTAAAGCCTCGATCTTCTTCCGGGACGGGGGTGCCTTTGACCGGATACGGTTCAGTTCGTTTGATCTGGGCAACTGGCTGGCGGTGCCGGCCGAACTGATCAACACCGGCGGACCTGTCCCCAATATCGTCGTTCAGGGCGGTGTCATGAATCTGGGTCGCGCAACCTTCGGTGAGGGCGGTGGCGGAGGAGGGTCAGGCCCCGGTCCAAGGATCGATGTTCTGTTGGACCGCCTGCAGGTGACCGAAGACATTGCACTGACAGGCTTCCGGGGTGCGTTTCAAACGACAGGCGGGGTGAACGGCTCCTTTACGGCCAACGTAAACGGCGGCACGGCGGTCAGCGGTCAGGTGAGCCCGCGCGACAGCGGTAGCGCCGTGAACATAAAGTCGAAGGACGCGGGGGCCGTCCTACGGTCAGCTGGTGTGATCACCCAGGCGCGTGGCGGCAGTTTGGATCTGCAACTGGAACCGGTCAGCGCGCCGGGGAATTATGATGTGATCCTCAAGATCTTAAACACACGAATTACCGACGCACCGGCAATGGCCGCGCTATTGGATGCGATCAGTCTTGTTGGACTTTTGGACGAGATGACCGGGCAGGGGATCTTTTTCTCGACTATCGACAGCCGCATGCGGATCACCCCGACCGAAATCAAAGTCCTCAGTGGAAGCGCCGTTGGCCCGTCTATCGGCTTGTCCTTTGACGGCACGATCGACACGGTTGCGGGCATGCTGAACCTGCGTGGCGCGATCTCTCCGATCTATCTGGTGAACGCGATCGGAAGTGTTTTCACAAAAAAAGGCGAGGGGGTCATCGGGTTCAACTACAGCCTGACCGGGCCGCTTACGAAGCCAAAGGTTTCCGTAAATCCGCTGTCTGGCCTTGCACCATTGTTCCTACGAAATTTACTGCGCGCACCGGCCCCGACTGTATCAGATGGCCCCAACGCGCTGCCGAGAAAGCCGGATGAGCCCAAAAAGACCTTTGGCTCTCCACCACGGGACAATTGACCCGGATGGGCTGTTGCTGATTCCGATGCGGAATTGTATGGCGCGGCTATGAAACTCAGCGATTTTGACTTCCATCTGCCCGAAGACCGGATTGCCACACGTCCCGCCAGCCCGCGCTCATCCGCGCGCCTGCTGGTGGCCGAAGGTGACGCGATCTCGGATGCGCATGTTTTTGATCTACCCGACTGGTTGCAGCCGGGTGACAGATTGGTGCTAAACGACACGCGCGTCATCCCCGCACGTCTGAACGGACGGCGCCATCGCGACAGTGCGCAAGGACCGGTGTCTGCTGCAATCGAGGCGACTTTGCTGGACCCGCAGGCTGATGGCACATGGGCAGCCCTGATCAAACCGCTGAAGAAAGTGAAGCTGGGCGAAGACATTCAATTCTCGGATCAACTGAGCGCCACGCTGGAGCGGGTTGAGGACGGGCAAGCCTATCTGCGGTTCAATCTGTCGGGCGATGATTTTGATGCTGCGCTGGAACAGGCCGGTGCAATGCCTCTGCCGCCCTACATCGCCGCCAAGCGGCCTGCGGATGAGCAGGACAAGACGGATTACCAGACAATCTGGGCCTGCAATTCCGGTGCTGTTGCCGCCCCGACGGCGTCGCTGCATTTTGATGAGGCGTTGATGCAGGCGCTGGGCGCGCGCGGTGTCGCAGTCACTCATGTCACGCTGCATGTGGGCGCGGGAACGTTTCTGCCGGTCAAGGTTGAGGACGTGACGACCCACAAGATGCACGCTGAATGGGGCAATGTCAGCGCCGCCGCCGCGCAAGAGATACGCGAGACCAAGGCCGCAGGGGGCAGGGTCATCCCGGTGGGCACCACCGCGCTGCGTCTGATCGAAAGCGCCAGCCGGTCGGGCCAGATCGAGCCATGGGAAGGTGAGACCGATATCTTCATATATCCCGGCTTTCAGTTCCACGTGACCGACGCGTTGATGACCAATTTCCACCTGCCGAAATCCACCTTGTTGATGCTGGTGTCGGCCCTGATGGGGCAGGAGCGAATGCGGAAGGTGTACGCGCATGCGATTGAACAGAAATACCGGTTCTTCTCTTACGGCGATGCGTCGCTTTTGATCCCGTAAGGGACGTGTTGTCGGGATCGAATCTTTTCAATGTCGTAGACAAGCATGACCAAAGCCGTTTTTGATTGCAAAACGGTGTCACAGTCTTGGTCGGAATTTTTCGGAGGCCCCAATGATTCAGGTCCTTTCCAGCGCATGGGCGCTATTGCTTGGTATGGGCCTGTTAATGGTCGGAAACGGCCTACAGGGTACGATCCTGGGTGTCCGGGGCGAGATCGAGGGGTTTTCGACCCTTCAGATGTCATTCGTCATGTCAGCCTATTTCGTTGGTTTCCTGGGTGGATCACGACTTGCACCCGAAATGATCCGACGTGTCGGACATGTGCGGGTCTTCGCGGCACTGGCATCGTTCATTTCTGCCGTGATGATCATGTATCCGTTGATGACCGACCCGGTTATCTGGATTCTGGGCCGTGTCGTGATCGGGTTCTGTTTTTCCGGAGTGTACGTCACTGCGGAAAGCTGGCTCAACAATGCTGCCAGCAACGAAAATCGCGGCCAGGCACTGTCTCTTTACATGATCTTCCAGATGACAGGCATCATCAGCGCTCAAGGTTTGGTTCTTTTGGGCGACCCGGCCGGGTTCGATACCTTTGTAATCGCCTCCATACTGGTTTCGGTCTCTTTTGCGCCCATTCTCTTGTCGATCTCACCGACACCTGCGTTTGACACAACCAAACCGATGACTTTGCGCGAATTGTTCGGATATTCGCCCTTGGGCTGTGTTGGCATGTTTCTTCTGGGGGGCGTGTTCTCTGCGCAGTTTGGGATGGCGTCGGTATACGGTGCCCGCGCGGGTCTGACGCTGGTCGAGATTTCGACTTTTATTGCCGCATTCTATATCGGTGCTCTGGTCTTGCAGTATCCATTGGGATGGATGTCCGACCGCATGGATCGCCGTTTCCTGATTATGCTTGTTGCAGGGGTCGGCAGCTGCGCGGCAGTTGTGGGCTTGGTGTTCGGTGTGACATTTCCAATCCTGCTGGGCGCGGCCTTTGTGATCGGCGGTATGTCGAACCCTCTGTATTCACTGCTGATTGCGCACGCTAATGACTTTCTGGAACACGAAGACATGGCCGCAGCGTCAGGGGGTCTTTTGTTCATCAACGGCATGGGGGCCATTGCGGGCCCGTTGATCACCGGTTGGCTCATGGGGGATGCGGTCTTTGGACCTCCGGGCTTTTTCCTTTTCATCGCAATACTGCTGGTCGTTATGGCGGGCTATGCGCTTTACCGTATGACCCAGCGCGCGGCGATCCCGGTCGACGAAACAGGCACCATGTCGCCGCTCTATCCAACGGCGTCTCCGGTTGTGATGGAATTGGCGCAGGAGGTGGCCATTGAGGCCGCAGAAGCCGAGCAGGAAACGCAAGATGTTGCCTAGAACACGAATTTATGTCGCAAGTGTTGCAATAATTTACTGTTACAATTCTGTAAAACACACTTAAATGAATTTAAGTCCCTTGGGGGGGAAACACGACGGAGTTAAGGGCATGGCAAGTCCTGAAGATGTATTGAGTTTTTGGTTAGATGAGGTTGGTCCCAAGGGTTGGTATCTGCAGGATGACGCATTGGATGCAGAAATCCGCGAAAGGTTCCTGACCACATGGGAGGCTGCGAGTGAAGGCAAGTTCTCTCTCTGGCTGACCTATCCCAGCGGTGCATTGGCGTACATCATCCTGATGGATCAGTTTCCACGCAACATGTTCCGAGGAAGCGCTGAGGCCTTCGCCTCAGACCGCGCGGCGTTGTCAGCAGCGAAATGTGCGGTGGACAAAGGGTGGGATATGAAGATCGACGAACCGGCCCGCCAGTTCTTTTATCTTCCATTGATGCATTCGGAAAACCTGTGTGACCAGGAACGCTGTGTGCGCCTGATGTGTCAAAACATGACCGATGGCGACGACGGCAACCTGTTGCACGCAAGGGCGCATCGCGAAGTGATCCGCAAGTTCGGTCGGTTCCCATACCGCAACGACGCTCTCTCGCGCCCAATGACCGAGCACGAGGCCGCCTATGTCGACATGGGCGGATACGGCGCGACCGTGCGCGAGCTGCAGACAGCCGGCTAGGACGCCGGCTCGCAGCCTCGGATTGCAATGATCCGGTCGGCGACAATGTCGGCCGAATTTTCAATTGCAGTGTTGATTAACTGGTCCGGGGCCTCGGTCAACTCGGCTATTCTCGCCTGTGAAGCTTGCAGGTTATTCTCTAAATCATTCAGCTTTTCCAAAGCTTCAGACAGTTTTCGGGCGGTGGCACTATCGGCTGCTGTTCCGCTAAGCTGAAGGGATGACAGGTCGCTGCGCAATGCCGTCAGTTCACCGCGTATCCCTTGAACGTCTTCCTTCAGGGGCGCTACGATCTGGACCTTCTCGGCAAACTTGACGGTAATGTCGTCGACTGTAGAAGCCAGCTTCCATCCCAGAAACAGGCATAGTGCAATCAGGATAAGCGTTGCATTCAGCACGGCGAGCAACAGATCTTTAAGCGTTTTGGCCATGGTAAGCCTTTCGAATGACTTGGGTTTCACAAAGTCCGGACAGGCCCGGTGCGTATCTTCTAGCCATAGGTTCACGCGCGGTATAGGCTGAAAACAGCGCATACCGCGCCAGTTTACCCTGCGTCTGTTTTGTCGCGGGAGCAATATGTTGATGCATTCAGGAGATTAGTTTAATGGTAAACTAATTTCTGAATCGACCTGCGCCGAGAGGGAAACATGGCAGCACAATCTTTTGATCTGATCGTAATTGGCGCCGGTCCCGGTGGCTACGTGGCCGCTATCCGTGCGGCTCAGCTGGGCCTGAAGACCGCCGTGGTCGAACGCGAGCATTTGGGCGGTATCTGTCTGAACTGGGGTTGTATCCCGACCAAGGCGTTGCTGCGAACGTCCGAAGTGTTCCATCTGATGGAGCGCGCCAAGGATTTCGGCCTGAGCGCTGACAAGATTGGCTTTGATCTGGATGCGGTCGTCAAGCGTTCGCGCGGCGTTGCAGCTCAGCTATCGGGCGGCATCGGTCATTTGTTGAAAAAGAACAAAGTTACCGTGGTCATGGGCGCGGCAACGATCCCTGCAAAAGGCAAGGTCACTGTCAAAACCGACAAGGGTACCGAGGAACTGACCGCCAAGAACATCGTTCTGGCCACCGGTGCACGGGCGCGGGAACTGCCCGGATTGGAAGCGGATGGCGATCTGGTTTGGACCTACAAGCACGCACTCCAGCCGCCGCGGATGCCAAAAAAATTGTTGGTGATCGGGTCCGGCGCAATTGGGATCGAATTCGCCAGCTTCTATAATACCTTGGGCGCAGACACGACCGTGGTCGAGGTTATGGACCGGGTCCTGCCGGTCGAGGACGCCGAAATCAGCGCGCTGGCCAAGAAGGCCTTTTCCAAACAAGGCATGACCATCATGGAAAAGGCGATGGTCAAGCAACTGGACCGCGCCAAGGGTAAGGTCGCCGCGCATATTGAGGTTAAGGGCAAGGTCGAAAAGCACGATTTTGACACCGTGATCTCGGCAGTAGGGATTGTCGGCAATGTCGAAAACCTTGGGCTCGAGGCCTTGGGCGTCAAGATTGACCGTACCCATGTCGTCACGGATGAATTCTGCCGCACAGGTGTCGACGGACTTTACGCAATTGGTGATATCGCAGGCGCGCCCTGGTTGGCGCACAAAGCCAGCCATGAAGGTGTCATGGTCGCGGAATTAATTGCCGGTAAACACGCGCATCCAGTGAAACCCGAAAGCATCGCCGGCTGCACCTACTGCCAGCCTCAGGTCGCATCGGTGGGGTACACCGAAGCCAAGGCCAAAGAGCTTGGCTATGACATCAAGGTCGGCAAGTTCCCGTTCATCGGCAACGGCAAAGCCATTGCGTTGGGTGAACCCGAGGGCCTGATCAAAACGATTTTCGACGCCAAGACAGGTGAATTGCTAGGGGCACATATGATCGGCGCGGAAGTTACTGAGTTGATTCAAGGCTACGTAGTGGGACGGCAATTGGAGACCACCGAGGAAGACCTGATGAACACTGTCTTCCCACACCCGACTCTGTCGGAAATGATGCACGAAAGCGTGTTGGATGCCTACGGGCGTGTGATCCACATGTAAGAATGGGGGCTCTGCCCCCACCGCCCGTGCCGGGCGTCTCCCCCGGGATATTTAATGGCCAGATGAATGAAGGATCCTTCCTTCATCTGGCTAAAAATATCACGGAGCACGAGGCAGAGCCTCGCAAGTATCTTATTTATTCAATGCGTCCAGTATGCGCGCCCACGAACGAATGCCCTTGTGGAAACTTTTCACGTCATACTTTTCGTTCGGTGAGTGGATGGCATCGTCGTCATTGGCGTAGCCGACGAGCATCGAGTCCAGTCCGAGAACCAAATCAAAATAGCCAACCACCGGGATCGAACCGCCCATGCCGGTAAAGACAGCTTCGCGGTTCCACTCATCTGATAACGCGCCGCGCGCGGCCTCGAATTCGGGGCGATCTAGGTTCATCACCGATGCCGGAGCCCCTTCGAGATCGTTGTCCCAGACAACTTTCGCGTCGGGCGACAGGTGATCTTCGACATGTTTGCGGACTTTGTCGCGCAGGGCATCGGGGTCCATGTCGCCGACCAGCCGGCAGGTGATCTTGCAGTGCGCTTCGGACGGGATCACGGTTTTCGATCCTGCACCGTTATAGCCGCCCCACAAGCCGTTCACTTCCAGCGTTGGACGTGCCCATTGCTGTTCCAGTGTGGAATAGCCCTTTTCTCCATGCGGTTGCGAGTAACCGACAGAACTCAGGTATTCCGCCTCATCAAAACCGCAATTTTCCCATTGGCGGAGCTGCTCTACGGGCACTTCGTGTACACCTTCGTAAAACCCGTCAACGGCCACGCGACCGGTTTCGTCGTCGTAGAACGAGGCGACGATCTTCGACAACTCACGCAGCGGGTTCAGGCCCGGGCCGCCGTAGTGACCGGAATGCAGATCGATGCGGGGACCAATGATGGTGAATTCATCCTTGAGCATACCGCGCAATTGCGAGGCGATGGAGGGCACGCCACGCGAGACCATCGAGGTGTCGCAGACCAGTGCTAGATCGGCTTTCAACTCTTCCTTGTTGGCTTCCAGGAACGGAACCAGCGAGGGCGAGCCGGATTCTTCTTCGCCTTCGAAGAAAAACGTGATGCGGCAGGGCAGGGTGCCGTGGATGGCTTTCCATGCGCGGCAAGCCTCGACGAAGGTCATCAACTGACCCTTATCATCTGAAGAACCTCGGCCACGGATGACCTGACCATTTTCGGTGTCTTCCAGAGCGGGATCAAAGGGGTCTCGGTTCCAAAGTTCCAGCGGGTCAACGGGTTGGACGTCGTAGTGGCCATAAAAAAGAACATGAGGACCGTCGCCGTCTTCGCCCACATGGCCAACGACCATCGGGTGACCCGGGGTCTCGCGCTTTTCGGCTGCAATGCCAATGCTTTGCAGGTCGGCGACCAGCCAGTCAGCGGCCTGGTCGACCTGCTCTTTGTATGCGGGGTCGGTCGAGATCGACGGGATGCGCAGAAACTCCATCAAACGGTCGATGGAAGTGGTCAGATCGGAATCGATCTTGCTCAGAACAGCGTCTAGCGACATGAGCTTCTCCTGAATGGCGTGAACTGCTGCGGAACCTATCAGCACCGGCGGCGCCGTCCAGTGCGTATCGGCAGGATTTGCAGTATACTGTCGGAAACAGAATGTGTGGCAGGGTTATCGCCTGCGTCGTTTCCTCGCGTCTTATGGCCGTAACTTTACTTGTCGGGGGGCGTGAACAGGGATAATTGATACAGATCAATGCTGCGACTCCTGCAATGCCACTAGGCAAGGTACTCAAGGGGAAGCAAACCGCGGGGACGGCTTGATCCGTCATTCGGGGAAATAACGGGTTCGACAAACAGCACGTCTATGTCGGGCACAGAAGGAGAAACTGGTGGACTATACTGCTCAGCTCGATTCAGCGATTGCCAGGCTGCATGACGAAGGCCGTTATCGGACCTTTATTGATATCGAACGCCAGAAGGGTCATTTCCCGCATGCTGTACGGACGCGTCCGGACGGCTCGCAGCAGAATATCACCGTGTGGTGTGGAAACGACTATTTGGGTATGGGCCAGAACCCGGTTGTTCTGAATGCAATGCATGATGCGGTTGATGCTGCTGGTGCGGGTTCGGGCGGAACGCGTAACATCTCGGGCACCACGGTCTATCACAAGCAGCTTGAGGCTGAGCTGGCCGATCTGCACGGCAAAGAGGCAGCGTTGCTGTTCACCAGCGCCTATATCGCGAATGACGCGACGCTCAGCACTTTGCCGAAACTATTCCCCGGTCTGATCATTTATTCCGATGCACTGAACCATGCTTCAATGATCGAAGGCGTGCGCCGCAATGGAGGCGACAAGCGAATCTTCCGTCACAACGACGTCGCGCATCTGCGCGAGCTGCTTGAGGCCGACGATCCTGCGACACCCAAACTGATCGCTTTCGAGTCGGTCTATTCGATGGACGGCGATTTCGGCCCGATCGAAGAGATCTGCGACCTGGCAGATGAATTTGGCGCGCTGACCTATATCGACGAGGTGCACGCGGTTGGCATGTACGGTCCCCGTGGTGGTGGCGTGACCGAACGTGATCGCTTGGCGCATCGCATCGACATCATCAACGGAACATTGGCCAAGGCTTATGGCGTGATGGGGGGCTATATCGCCGCCAGTGAGAAAATGTGTGACGCTGTACGTTCTTACGCGCCGGGCTTCATCTTCACGACGTCGCTTCCGCCGGCCGTTGCCGCCGGTGCTGCCGCTTCGGTGGCATATCTGAAAGGTGCGTCAGAGTTGCGAGAGCAGCATCAGACACAGGCCAAGGTGCTTAAGCTACGCCTGAAAGGGATGGGCCTGCCGTTAATCGATCATGGCAGCCACATCGTACCTGTGATCGTCGGCAACCCGGTGCACACCAAAATCCTGAGTGACAGACTGCTGGATGACCATGGAATTTACGTCCAGCCGATCAACTTCCCGACCGTGCCGCGCGGCACGGAACGCCTGCGTTTTACCCCGTCACCGATCCACGGACCGGGTGAAATGAATCGATTGATCCATGCGATGGACGAACTTTGGTCACATTGTGCGCTAAATCGCGCCGAACTTGCAGGTTAACCTCACGCCAAAGTGTGCAATGCGTTTGTCGCGTGTTAAGCTTACGCTAACAAAAGAGACGCACGAATCGTTACGTAGGCGATTCGCCGTTGGCGTGTAACACGCGCAAGGCAGAATGGGGCAGCAGGGATGATTGGGCGCAGATCACAGCGCGATTCCGAAGAAAACACGGACGTCAGGCCGAAGGGCTTTGACGACTATGAGGTACGACTTGGCGACAGGATGCGCGGCGAACGCGCGACCATGGGTAAGTCTCTTCTGGATGTTCAGCGCGAACTGCGGATTAAAGCCAACTACATAGCTGCAATCGAAGACGCTGATCCCGATGCGTTTGACACACCCGGCTTCATCGCCGGGTATGTGCGTTCTTATGCGCGTTATCTGGGTATGAACCCGGATGATACCTTTGCCACGTTCTGCGCCGAAAGCGGGTTCGAAGTGGCCCATGGTATGTCGGCCGAGGCTTCGGTTGTTCGTAAACCATCCGGCGGGTTGCCCGCGCGGGGTCCGATGGGGCGCGATCCGTTCATCTCGCCGAATACACCTTACATCCCAGGCAGGGAATCTCTGGTCAGCCAGATTGAGCCCCGCGCCATTGGCTCGTCTCTGGTCCTGCTGGCGGTGATTGGTGGCATTGGCTATGGCGGTTGGGCGGTTCTGAACAAAATCCAACAGGTTCAGGTGAGCCCGGTCGAACAGGCCCCGGTGGTTCTGTCCGATCTCGACCCGTTGGATGCAGCCCGCGCACCGGTAGAACTTGCCGAAGCAGCAGAATCCGCAGCACCGACCCCCGAAGCGCTGGATCGTCTTTATCGCCCACAGGCGCTGGATGTTCCGGTTCTTGTGGCACGTGACGCGCCGATTGCCACATTGGACCCTCGCACAGTCGGAACGTTCCGCCCGCCAGAGGCACCCCGGATTGAAGTGGCCGAAGTGCACACAGTTGAACGCCTCGCATTGCCGCAGGTTGTTGAACAGGTTGATACCGCACTGAAAATCGTAGCCGTTGCGCCATCGTGGATGCGTATTCGCGCCGCCGATGGAAGCGTTCTGTTTGAAGGCACATTGGGTACGGTCGAGCAGGGCAATACATTCGAGATTCCGCTGACCGAAGAACCTCCGCAACTGCGCGCAGGGGCTTCGGGTTCCGTTTATTTCTCGATGAATGGTGAACATTTTGGGCCCGTCGGCGCGCCGGGCACAGTGACCAAAGGGGTTCTGCTGTCTAAGGACGCGGTTGCCGAACGCTATGAGATCGCCGATCTGGAATCCGAACAGAACAGCGCCCTCAAACAATTGGTGGCCGAACTTCAGTCGGAAGTACCTGAAACGCCGGCTGAGTGATCTGGCCATTGCGGTGGCCGGGTAGGCGGACTATTTAAAGACGCAACTCAGGCAGCTTTGGACCCGTCCTCATGTCCCTTAATCACGTCCGCCCGTGGCGCAACATCTATCGCCGCAAATCCCGCCAAATTATGGTTGGAAATGTTCCGGTCGGGGGCGACGCACCCATTGCTGTCCAGACGATGACAAACACCCTGACAACGGATGTTGCCGGGACCATTGCGCAGGTTCAGGCCGCAGCAGAGGCGGGTGCCGATATCGTGCGGATTTCCGTCCCTGATGAGGCGTCATCGAAAGCACTGAAAGAGATCGTGCGCGAAAGCCCGGTTCCTATCGTGGCCGACATCCACTTTCACTATCGGCGCGGTATCGAAGCTGCCGAAGCGGGTGCCGCATGCCTGCGCATCAACCCGGGCAATATCGGCGATGAAAAGCGTGTGAAAGAGGTTATCAAGGCCGCGCAGGACCATAATTGCTCGATCCGCATCGGGGTGAACGCCGGTAGCCTGGAAAAGCACTTGCTTGAGAAGTATGGCGAACCATGTCCTGAGGCGATGGTCGAAAGCGGGTTGGAGCATATTCGCATCCTGCAGGACAACGACTTTCACGAATTCAAGATCAGCGTGAAGGCCAGCGACGTCTTTCTGTCCGCAGCGGCCTATCAGGGCATTGCCGAGGCTACGGATGCGCCGATCCACCTAGGCATCACCGAGGCGGGCGGGCTGGTGTCTGGCACCATCAAATCGGCTATCGGGCTGGGTAATCTGCTGTGGATGGGCATCGGCGACACGATCCGTGTCAGCTTGTCCGCTGACCCGGTCGAAGAAGTAAAGGTGGGCTTCGAGATTCTGAAATCTCTGGGCCTGCGCCATCGCGGCGTGAACATCATCTCGTGCCCCTCCTGCGCGCGGCAGGGGTTCGACGTGATCAAAACGGTTGAGGCGCTGGAACAGCGTTTGGAACACATAAAAACACCGATGAGCCTCTCGATCATCGGCTGCGTGGTGAACGGCCCCGGTGAGGCGCTGATGACCGATGTCGGTTTCACCGGAGGTGGCGCTGGATCGGGCATGGTTTATCTGGCAGGTAAGGCCAGCCACAAGATGTCGAACGACCAGATGATTGACCACATCGTCGAAGAGGTCGAGAAGAAGGCGGCGGAACTGGACGCCGTGGCTGAGGCGGCTGAATAGTTGATGTCACTGACCCTCGGGTCAATTCAGACGGCGGGCATTTGTTGCGTTGCGCAGTGAATACCGCCACCAAGTTCGCCTAGAATATCGACGTTTAGTGCCACAACTTCGCGCCCCGGGTAATGCCGGGACAGGGCGTCGCGCGCGATGGTGTCGGTTTCTTTGTCACCAAATTGGGCCATGATGACCGCGCCATTGCAAACATAGTAGTTTGCATAGGACGCTACGAACTCTGGATCTTTGATCCGTCTTCTGATCGGTTCCGGAATGACGTCTACTTGTAAGCCTTCCGCGACCAATCGGTCATGGGTGTCCAACGCCGCAAGGTGGAAGGGGTCCTGAAAATCAGGTTCGTCCGGAAGGTTGACCAGAACACGACCGGGGCCAGTAAAGCGTGCCAGGCTGTCGATATGGTAGTCGGTGATGTCTTCGCCCCAAACACCCTCGGACCAAATCATGCGGTTTGCTCCGTAGGCGGCCAAAAGTTTGGCTTCGATCTCGTTACGGGACTGGCCAGGGTTGCGATTGTCATTCACCCATGAGCTTTCATGCGCAATGAGCAGGCCGTGCCCGTCTTGCTCAACACCTCCACCTTCACCGTTCAGGCCGGAAGGAAGAAGCGGCAAGCCCAGTCGTTCGGCAACGCGACCAGCGACACGAGCATCCTGTTTATGTGCTTGCTTCTCACCCCAGCCATTGAACTGGATTTTGCGGATCGCCATGTCACCGGCGTCAGAAATCAAAAAGATCGGTCCGGAATCCCGGCACCAAAGGTCTTCGGTTGGGACGTCCCACAATTCAACTTCCGTTGAAAGTTTTTCACGCGCTGCCGAATGCTGTTCGGCGGCAGCCAGCATCGTCACCGGTTCAAATGGCGATATCGCATTGGCAATATCGGCGATCGTTTGCTGCACCAGATCACGCAAGTGGGCATCTGGATACACATTGCGGCTTACCGGCCACTGCATGAAAGTGCGTTGGTGTCGCGTTTCTTCCGCCGGAACAAAATAGCCCAAACCAGCTTGGGCAAAAGGTTGCTGTGTGACACTCATTAACCCAATCGCCCCGCCGGACAGCAGAACTTCCCTACGCTTCATTGTGAAAACCCCAATAGGCTGTTGGGTGAAGAGCACCTCAGCGAGAGGTGCTCATTGTTCATCAACCCTGTTCTGCGCGCACACCGTCCGCAATCTGCTTCATCTGATCCGCTGGCAGGAACCCACGCAGCATCTCGGTGCCCAGAACAAATGAAGGTGTTCCCGAAATCTGCATACGCTGCGCCAGCGCACGGGTCTGACCGATTTCATCCGTAACCTGCTCGCTGTCCATGGCCGCAATGATCGCATCGCTGTCCAGGCCGAGGCCATCCGAGATCCGGCGCAGGGAGACTTCGGAAGGCTCTCCGCCGAATTCCATCAGCGCGTCATGGACCTGTTTGTAGGCGTCAGCGCCAGCCACATGTTTGGTTGCGACCGCAAAGCGCGAAGACAGGACCGAGGCGTCGCCCAAGATCGGGAATTCCTTGATCACAAGGCGGATGTTGCCATCTTCGGCCAACAGGCTCGCGACTTCGGGCACGGCGCGGCGACAGTAGCCGCAGCGGTAATCCATGAATTCGACCAGAGTGATGTCGCCATCCGGGTTGCCGCCAACCCAGCTATAGCCGTCGTTGAACAGCTCGTCCGCATTGGCGGCGACCAGTTCCTTGTCAGCAGAAGCTTCGGCAGCAGCGTTGCGCTGTTCAAGAATGTTGATCGCTTCGATGATCACTTCGGGGTTTTCCAGAAGGTACTCGCGCACCTGCACACCGAACTGCTCGCGTTCGGCATCGCTCATGGTGCTCAGGTCTAGGGCCTGCGCGGGGCCGGTGATCAGGGAAAGCCCCAGAAGGGCGGGTGCAGCATGTCTGAGGATCATTTCCGGTTCCTTTTCTTTTTCTTCGCTCGTTCCGAGGCAATCAACACATCCTGTGCCCGTTGCCAACCAGGTGAACCTTCGGGCAATTGCCCGACGGCGCGTTTTGCGTGAATGCCTGCATCGACCAGGCGGCCTTGCAGGGCATAGCGTTCTGCGGTCACGGCCGAGGCCATGCCGTTATTTCCGACCTTGGCATAAGCCATTCCAAGATCCTGCATCAGTCGTGCATTGCGATAGTCCCGCGCGCGCGCCTTTTCAAGCATCTTCAGGGCGTCGGCCGTCTGCCCATCTGCCAGCAAGGCGCGCCCGTACCCCGCCAGAAGCAATGGATCATTCGGAGACATCTCAACTGCCTGTCCGTAAGCTTTAATTGCGTCTGGCAACTTTCTGTTTTCCAGCAGAATTTGCCCTTTTAGTTCATAAAAGAACGGATCATCGGGCCGTATTTCCAGCGCGCCGTCGATTGCGGCCCTTGCGCGGGCCAGATCGCGGTTCTGATGGTGGGCGGCGGCTTCGCGCATCAGGCGGATGTCCTGTGCGCTTTCCTCTTTCAACCGGCGCATGGTCCATCCCGGCGAACGCAGGAAAGCCGAAAGCTTGCCCTTGACCCGCGCAAACCAGTAGTCGGCGTTGGGGTTGGGGGAGGCATGATCGCTGAACTCGCCCACAAACGCCTCAGCGGCGCGCAGCCGTTCGCGGCTAGTGGGGTGAGATCGCATATAGGGGTCTTGATTGGCGGTGTTCAGCAACTCCTGACCTGCAAACTTTTGGTGAAGGGCAACCATCCCGTTGGGTGAGATCCCCGCCGCGCGCAGGTAGCTGGCCGAACTGCGGTCGGCCGATGCCTCTTCTGCCCGTGTGTGCCCAAAAAAACTGCGCAGGGCAGACGCGGATGTGCCAGCGGCGATTCCCGCTGCGGCCTCGCCACCACCTGCGGCTGCGGCGATTAGGGCCAGCGCAGTGCCCAGCTGGGCTTTGCGCTGTGCGGCGCGCATGTTTTCAACCCGTCTGGCCAGATGGCCGTTGGCGATATGAGCCGCCTCATGCGCGATCACGGCTTGCAGCATCTCGGGGCTTTCGACGGTCAGGATTAGCCCGTAATTTACGTATATTGCGTTGTAATCAATGACAAATGCGTTGAACGTGCTGTCATTGACGACCAGAATTTTCACCCGATTGGTGTTTAGCCCGGCGGCCCGCAGAATGGGAAAGGCCAATTCGCGCAACCCGTGCTCGATATCGGGGTCGCGGATCAGGCTTTGAGCGCTGGACTGAAACGCACTGCTCAACCATGTCACTGCAATCAGCAACAGGGCCGGGATTGACGCCAGCTTGGATAAGCGTTCAAAAGCCATGGCTGCAACATGGGAGATGGGCATGAGAAACTCAAC
The DNA here is from genome assembly GCF_059609665.1 of Ruegeria sp. YTSC230. Classification (NCBI taxonomy): domain Bacteria; kingdom Pseudomonadati; phylum Pseudomonadota; class Alphaproteobacteria; order Rhodobacterales; family Roseobacteraceae; genus Ruegeria; species Ruegeria sp. YTSC230. The sequence continues at coordinate 325,470 of NZ_JBXWMC010000004.1, forward strand.
CCGATCCGGGGTCGATCCCTTCATCGTGATGGATGTGATGGAGGCCGCGCGCCGCGCTGAAGAGGCCGGGCGGCACATCATTCATATGGAGGTCGGCCAGCCGGGAACGGGCGCGCCCAAAGGGGCCGTTCAGGCCTTGGCCAGAGAAATGGATCAAGGCCCGCTGGGCTATACCGTGGCTTTGGGTCTGCCCGCGCTGCGGCAACGGATCGCAAGCCTGTACGGTGAGTGGTATAACGTCGATCTCAACCCCGACCGCGTCGTGATTACACCAGGGTCGTCCGGCGGGTTTCTGCTGGCTTTCACTGCCTTGTTTGATAGCGGCGACCGCGTAGGTATCGGCGCGCCGGGCTATCCCTCTTACCGGCAAATTCTGAAAGCGTTAGGTCTGGTCCCTGTCGATCTGCCCACCGCACCCGAAAACCGGCTGCAACCCGTGCCATCCGATTTCGCAGGGCTCGACCTGCAGGGCCTGATGGTTGCGTCGCCTGCGAACCCCACGGGCACGATGCTGGATCACAGAGCCATGGGCGCGCTTATTGACGCCGCACAAGGGCAGGGCGCTTCGTTCATCAGTGATGAGATTTACCATGGGCTGGAATATGAGGCCAAAGCCGTCACCGCGCTGGAGCTGACGGATGACTGCTATGTGATCAACTCGTTTTCCAAGTATTTCTCGATGACCGGCTGGCGCGTTGGCTGGATGGTGGTTCCCGAAGATCAGGTGAGGGTGGTTGAGCGGATCGCTCAGAACATGTTCATCTGTGCGCCGCACGCCAGCCAAGTGGCTGCGCTGGCGGCAATGGACTGCAACGATGAATTGCAGGCCAATCTGGATGTTTATCGCCGCAACCGCCAATTGATGCTGGACGGGCTGCCCAAGGCCGGTTTCACCAATATCGCGCCGCCAGATGGGGCGTTTTATGTCTACGCCGACGTCTCGGACCTGACCGACGACAGCCGGGCCTTTGCGGCCGAGGTGTTAGAAAAGGCGGGGGTAGCCGTCACGCCGGGGCTGGATTTCGACCCGCTGCGCGGTCATACAACGCTGCGGTTTTCATACGCGCGATCGACGGCGGACATCGAAGAGGGTCTGCAGCGCCTGCACCGCTTTATGGCGGATCGCGGTGCGATCACGGAACAGGCCTGAGCCGTTCACAACGGGCCCCGGATGCGATAGAGTGCCAGACAAACGATCTCGGGAAAACTTGAGGCCATGAGCAGGATCATTTACGCCATTGCGCTGTTTTGGGTGCTGTCGACTGCCGCCGTCGCGCATGACTTCAGCGCGCTTGCGCGCGTGTTGCCGGATGACAGTCGCATTGTGGACGAAGGTCGCGCAGGGGTGAGGGTCGATCTGGGCCTCAGCCAGGGCGTCCCTTACCGCGTGTTCACATTGCAAGATCCCTACCGCATGGTACTTGATTTTCAAGAGGTTGACTGGACCGGGCTTGACCGCGAAGCGCTTCTGCAGACCGATCGTATCAGCGGTGTTCAGTTCGGAGCATACGTTCCCGGTTGGTCTCGGATGGTTCTGGAGCTTGGTGCGCCTTTGGCCGTCGACCGCGCCGAAATGAAAATTGATCAAACGGGTGGAGGCGCGCAACTGTCGCTGCTTCTGCAAGGAACCGATTTCGATTCATTCGCTGCGGGCGCGGGCGCACCCCGTCAACAAGGTTGGGATTTGCCCGAACCCGCGGTGACAGCGACCCGGCCGCGCCAGGGCGGGGCAGGCGCGTTGCGGGTCATGCTTGACCCCGGCCATGGCGGTATTGACCCGGGGGCCGAGGCCGACGGATTGGACGAAAAGACCCTGATGCTGACCTTCGCGCGCGAGCTTCGCGAGCATTTATTGCGGACCGGAGGGTTCGAAGTGGTGATGACGCGGGTTGATGACCAATTCGTCTCGCTCGAACGGCGCATCGCGCTGGCGCATAGGGCCGGTGCCGATGTGTTTATCTCATTGCATGCAGATATCCTGTCTGAAGGGCGGGCGCATGGTGCCGCAGTATATACTTTGTCGGACGAAGCATCTGATGTGGCCAGTGACAAGCTGGCGGAACGTCATGACCGCGGTGACCTGATCTCGGGGATCGATCTGAGCGGTGCGGATGACCAGGTGGCCGATATTCTGCTGGATATCGCGCGGCAGGAAACCAAGCCCCGAACTGATGCGCTGGCCCGTGCGTTGGCAGATGGCATGACACAACAGGGCGGCCCGATGAACAGCAGGCCGATCCGCACAGCGTCCTTCTCGGTTCTCAAGGCAGCGGATATTCCTTCGGTTTTGGTCGAGCTTGGGTTTCTATCCAGTCCCCGGGACCTGCAGAATATCAGGAACCCGGAATGGCGCGTTGGAATGGCGCAGGGCATTGTCGATGGTCTTAAGAAATGGCGGCAGGACGACCTGATCAAAAGATCCTTGATTGGTCAGTGACCCTGCGACGTAAACCGGCTATTATTGGCCATCGTGTTTTGACCCTGCGCCGGGCCATCACTATATAGGCGTCACCGCGAGTAAAAGGCAGTAACGTGATCCGTTTCATTCTTTCGATTTTCGGGGCGATCTTCAGCCTCGTGACATTGGGTATCTTCATGGCCGCGCTGGTCGTCGGCGCGATCTTCTGGATGTATGGGCGCGACCTGCCCAGCCATGAATCGTTGGCGCAGTACAAACCGCCCACGATCAGCCGAATCTATTCGGGCGAAGGCCAGTTGATCGACGAGTTCGCGCAGGAACGTCGCCTGTTCACACCGTCCGAAGAGATTCCCGATCTGGTGAAGCAGGCGTTTATCTCGGCTGAGGACAAGAATTTCTACACCCACCAGGGTTACGATCCGCGCGGTATCATTGCCGCTGGTGTTGAGGCGGTGAAGTCCAAGGGTGAAACCGTTCGCGGTGCATCGACCATTACACAGCAGGTGATGAAGAATTTCCTGCTGTCCGGCGACCGCCGCGCCGAGCGGAAAATCAAGGAAATCATCCTCGCCACTCGGCTTGAGGATACGCTGGACAAGGAACAGATCCTCGAACTTTACATGAACGAGATCTTTCTGGGTCAGAACTCCTATGGTGTGACCGCCGCCGCACAGACTTATTTCAACAAGACCCTGCAAGAGCTGGAGCCGCACGAGGCCGCGACATTGGCCGCGATGCCGAAGGCGCCGTCGGATTATCATCCGGTTCGGCAAAAAGAGCGTCTGCTTGCACGTCGGGACTATGTTTTGCGCGAGATGAACCAGAATGGGTATATCGATCAGGCGACCTATGAGGTCGAAGTCGAAATGCCCCTCCGCTCGGTCCAGAACGGAGATTTCGAAAGCTTCCGTACGGCGTTGCCGCCGCGTGACTATTTCACCGACGAGATACGCCGCCAGCTGAGCGACGATTTCGGCGAGGGTGAGTTCTTTACCGGCGGCTTTGCTGTCCGCGCCTCGGTCGACGAAGAAATGCAACTTGAGGCCGCCAAAGCCCTGCGCACCGCGCTGCAAAAATACGACCGCTCGCGCGGGAAATGGCGCGGGACTGGTGAAGTTATTGCGGAAGAAAAACTGACCGACGAAACTCAGTGGCGCGAAGCGTTGGCCATCATAGAAATCCCACGTGACGTTGTGCTTCCGACGCAGTGGTATCCGGCAGTTGTGATGAACGTCGGTGAACAGCAATTGACCGTGGGGATCGAGGACGGCCCGGCCGACGGCATCATCCCACGTTCCGATATCAAATGGATGCAAGGTGATTTCGCAGCGAACTTCAAACGTGGCGACGTCATTCTGGTTATGGCCGGGGAAGAAGGCCAGTGGTCTGCACGTCAGGTGCCTGAAGTGCAGGGTGGCTTTGTCGCGATGGACGTGAACTCGGGCCGTGTTCTGGCGATGCAGGGTGGGTTCTCGTATCAGGATTCGGTGTTCAACCGCGCCACGCAGGCACAGCGCCAACCGGGTTCCAGCTTTAAGCCTTTCGTCTATGCCGCCGCACTGGACAGTGGTTATAGCCCCGCAACCATCGTTGTGGATGCCCCGATTGAGGTGAACACGCCCCAAGGACTGTGGAGACCCAAGAACTCGTCGAACAAATTCTACGGCCCAACGCCGCTGCGCACGGGGATCGAACAGTCACGGAACCTGATGACCATTCGTCTGGCGCAAGAGGTGACTATGCCTGTTGTCGCTGGCTACGCGGAACGGTTTGGTGTCTATGACCGTATGGGTGCGTTCCTGGCGAACTCGCTGGGGTCGGAAGAAACCACGCTGTACAAGATGGTCGCCGCCTACGCGATGTTCGCCAACGGCGGTGAGCGGGTGGAGCCCACTCTGGTCGACCGTATTCAGGATCGGTTCGGCAAGACGATCTATCGTCACGACGACCGTCAGTGCTTGGATTGTAACTCGGCCTGGCTTGAGCCGGACGAGTCGCCCACCATCGAGACCAATCGCTCTCAGGTCATGGATGCGATCACCGCGTATCAGCTGACGTCGATGATGAAAGGTGTGGTGGATCGTGGGACCGCGTCCAGTGTTGTCAATCTGCCGGTGCCGACTGCGGGTAAAACGGGTACGACGAACGAATCCAAGGATGCGTGGTTCATCGGCTTCACCTCGAACATCGTTGCTGGTTGCTATATCGGTTATGACCGCCCGCGTCCGATGGGGCGGGGGGCCTATGGGGGCACGTTGTGCGGACCAGTGTTCCAAAGCTTCATGGAGAAAGCGGTCGAAAAATACGGGGGCGGTCCGTTTGATGTGCCCGAAGGTGGCCACTTCATCAAGATCGACCGCTTCAGTGGCGCGCGCCTGCCTGCCGATGCTTCCGGTGACTATGTTGTGGCTGAATATTTCCGCGATGGCGTCGACGGCTTTATCGACCGTGTCTATGACGGTGGCTTTGCGATGGGCTCCGACCTGCCTCTGTTCGAAGAGGCCAACTCTGGCCGTCAGGTCACCACGTCGACTGGCAACACAATCACTGTTGGCCCCAACGCCAGCCAGGGTGATCTGCAGGGCGGCGGTCTTTACTGATCCGCTGCCTGCAGGAGTAGGTTCAACAGGTCTTCTTCCGGGTCATTTGTGACGGTGCCATCTGCGCGCCAGAAGATCGACAGAGCACATTTCGCGGCAGCCCATTGGGCAAGTCGTCTTTCGTTAACCCGCATGGCGGTCGCGTATAGCGCCAGGCCAGTTTCAATCTGTTCAGGTCGCCGAACCAACTCTGGCATGCCTTTTGGGTGGCGTAGGGCATTGGCCAGCTCAAAAGCCGGATCACCGATGTACCCCTTGGCGTCAAAGACCCGAGGCCCGGCGCGTGTTGTGATCACGTTGTCATGATGCAGATCCCCGTGCAGTGGAACAACCATATCCTGCGTGTCCAGAAGGTGACGGCCAATGCTGATCGCTTGCATCATGTCGTGCCGTAGCCGGGTCGGGCAATGGTCCGAGAATTGACAGTCGAAAACTGGCGCGAAGACTTCCTGAAGCGGTTTCAGCCCGGTCGTGTTGATGGTCGGACTTTGGTGCAGTCGATCCGCTGCCGTCGCCAGACCGCGTACCGCATCATCCGGGCGGCCAGACCGCGCGATGTCCCCAAGCGATGGCCCTTCAAGCCATTCCGTCAAAACGGCGTTGGGGGCCTCGGCCAGTATGTGCACAGCGCCCCGGTTACGCCACAGATGCATAAGGTGCGGACCAGCTGTTTCATTGCCACGGTTTGGGCGGCGATAGATCTTGAGGGCGGCAAGCGTGTTGTCCAAAGTTCGGACCTTCCACACATGTGCATGCCCGGTATCCGCAACGAGCTGAGGGTCTTCCAATTCCCATCTGGTCAGAAACTCGTTCAGTGCGTTTTGCATTCCGTCTTGCCTGTCTTGTGGTGGCCCGCGCCTCTTGCTATCACGCAGGCCTGATTGAGCAAGTTGGGACAAGACCATGCGCGCCGAAACCCAGAACACCGTGGCGGAAATCGAAAAGTCGCTGGAGCTGCTGGCGCAGCGCATGGACTATGAGTCTGCCCCTCATCGTCTTGAGGAATTCAACGCGCGGGTCGAAGATCCCAACCTGTGGGACAACCCCGAGAACGCGCAAAAACTGATGCGCGAACGTCAGATGTTGGTGGACGCCATTGAAACTTATGAGTCGATCAAGACCGATCTGAGTGACAATATCGAGCTGATCGAACTTGGTGAGATGGAAGAGGACGAAGAGGTCGTCACCGACGCCGAAGACGCCATTCAGAAATTGGGGGCGAAGGCCGCCAAGAAAGAGCTTGAGGCGCTGCTGGATGGCGAGGCCGACGGCAATGACACGTTCCTTGAAATCAACTCAGGCGCCGGTGGCACCGAAAGCTGTGACTGGGCCTCGATGCTGGCGCGGATGTATGTCCGCTGGGCTGAGAAGAAAGGCTACACGGTCGAGCTGCAGTCCGAGACGGCGGGCGAAGAGGCTGGCATCAAATCCGCTGCGTACAAGATTTCCGGCCATAACGCCTATGGTTGGTTGAAGTCCGAAAGCGGTGTGCATCGTCTGGTGCGTATTTCGCCATTTGACTCGGCAGCCAAACGGCACACTTCGTTCAGCTCGGTCTGGGTCTATCCGGTGGTCGACGACAATATCGAGATTGAGGTGAACCCGTCCGAAATTCGCATCGACACATATCGGTCTTCGGGTGCGGGCGGTCAGCACGTGAACACCACGGATTCGGCGGTTCGAATTACGCACATTCCAACCGGGATCGTCGTGACCAGTTCTGAAAAGTCGCAACACCAGAACCGCGATATTGCCATGAAGGCCCTGAAATCGCGCCTGTACCAGCAGGAATTGGACCGTCGCAACGCGGACATTAACGCAGCACATGAGGCCAAAGGTGATGCGGGCTGGGGCAACCAGATCCGGTCTTATGTTTTGCAGCCTTACCAGATGGTAAAGGACCTGCGTACCAACCATGAGACCTCGGACACCAAGGGTGTTCTGGATGGCGATCTGGATGGGTTCATGGCAGCGACCCTTGCAATGGATGTTGCGGGCAAGAGCCGCTCCGAGGCGCAAGGCGACGGCTGAGACGCCGCCAGGGGGCACTGCCCCCGTCTCCGCAGGCGGAGACTCCCCCGGGATGATTTTGGCCAGATGACGCGGATCTGTGCACTGCGGTGCGCATGGTAAAAGATATATGTAAAACACGGGTTTAAATGGGGTTGCTGCCTCGCTAGGCTGATCGCGACTTGGTAACACTGAATGCGATGGATCCCGGATGGATTTAAGTCAGACAACCGCAACTGCCTTGTTGGCGGCGCTTTCGGCCCGGCGTCTCTTAGCCGCTGATCTGATGCGTGAAACCTTGGATCGCATTGCGGCGGTCAACCCGCCGCTGAATGCGATTGTTGCGCTGCGTGATGAAGAGGCGCTGATGGCCGAGGCGCGTGCGCTGGATGCGGGGTCAGTGACGGGCCCGTTGCATGGGTTGCCAATTGCGGTCAAAGATCTGGTGAATGTCGCCGGGGTGGTGTCGTCGCAGGGATCACCGCTGTATCGCGATCATGTACCCGAACAGGACGATCTGATAGCCGCACGAATGCGGGCGGCCGGCGCAATCCTGATCGGTAAAACAAATACGCCAGAGTTCGGTTTGGGCTCGCACACGTTCAATCCCGTTTATGGTGCCACGCGTAACCCGTATGATCACTCTAAGACATGCGGTGGATCATCGGGTGGGGCAGCGGTTGCGCTGGCCACCGGGATGGTGGCGCTGGCGGATGGCTCTGACATGATGGGCAGTCTGCGCAATCCCGCGGCCTGGAACAATGTCTATGGGTTTCGCCCAAGTTGGGGACGTGTGCCGCCTGAACCGGTGGGCGACATATTCCTTCACCAACTGTCCACGCTTGGCCCAATGGCACGAGCCCCGGAAGATCTGGGTGTGTTGTTGGACGTGATTTCAGGGCCGGACCCGCGGCATCCTGCAACCCCGCACAATGCTGCAGTGTCTCCTGTTCAGGCGGCCGATCTGGCCGGTATGCGGATTGGCTGGCTGGGCGACTGGGGTGGGGCGTTCCCGTTTGAGGATGGTATTTTGGACCTGTGCCGGGATGCGCTGTCCGTTTTCGTACAGCAGGGGGCGCAGGTTGAAGCTGTTGCGCCGCCCTTTGATGCCGAACGCATATTCGAAAGCTGGTCGACCTTACGATCCTGGAGCGTGGCGGCAAGTCTCGCCCCGCAGTCTGAACAGCGGGCGCAGTTGAAGGACACGGCGCAATGGGAGCTTGACCAGGGGCAAGCCTTGACGGCGATGCAGGTGCATCAGGCAAGTGTTGTACGATCGGATTGGTTCCGGCGCGCGGCTGAACTGTTCGAAGGATTTGATGCGTTGATCCTGCCGTCTACTCAAGTCTGGCCGTTTGAACTTGAGCTCCCGTATCCCACCGAGATTGCCGGTAAAAGCATGGATACCTATCACCGCTGGATGCAGGTCATGATTCCAGTCAGCTTGATTGGCTTGCCGTGTATGTCGGTGCCGGTAGGGTTTGGGGCAGGCGGGTTACCGATGGGTATGCAGGTCTTTGGCCCGCGCGGCGCGGATGCGAGTGTATTGTCAATCGGGGCCGCGTATCACGACGCGACCGGGTGGCCACAAAACCGACCGGCTTGAGGAGAGCGCCGGAAACAGGAGGAGAGACAGAGCATGGAAAAACCCTTTGGGGTTCCGGAAATGGGACCTGTGGATACCGGTATGCTGGGCGAGGCATTGCGCCGTGCCTGGGCTGATTTTCGTCGTGCACCAGTTTTTGGCCTGTTGTTCGGTGGGTTCTATGTGCTGGCGGGCTGTGCCATGGCCTGGATTACGGTGCAGACGCAGACGTCATACTGGCTCGTGCTGGCCACCATAGGATTCCCATTGCTCGGCCCCTTTGCAGCGGTGGGGTTGTATGAGGTGTCTCACCGGCTGGAACAGGGCGACCCCTTGAAGTTCAGAGAGGTTTTTGGCGTGATCCTGCAGCAGAGCCGTCGGCAATTGCCGTCCATCTGCGCGATCATCGTGGTGATTTTCCTGTTCTGGTTTTTCTTGGGTCACATGATATTTGCTCTGTTCATGGGGTTGTCGACCATGACCAACGTCTCAAGTTCGCTCGAGATCTTCAGGACGCCCAATGGCCTGACAATGCTGGCTATCGGAAGTATCGTGGGGGCCATTTTCGCGCTTATTCTATACATGATCACCGTCCTTTCGATCCCGATGTTGCTGGACCGGGAACTGGACTTCGTGACCGCGATGATTGCCAGTTTCAGCTATGTCCGGTCGAACCCGAAGATCATGCTGGGGTGGGGTGTGTTCGTGGCTGTCGTGACATTTGTGGCCATGATCCCGTGGTTTTTGGGGTTGTTGATCGTCTTGCCTTTGCTGGGGCATGCCAGTTGGCACCTGTATCGTCTGATCACTCTGGCAGGGGCCGGGAAAGACGCTTGAAGAGCCTATGCAGCGCTTTGCTTGAGCCGTTTGGCAGCGCGCGCCGCAGGAAGGGCGGCCTTTGCCTGATTGCCCAAATAGTTCAGCGAAATCCGGCGCATTGTGGTCGCCTGAGCGTTGGTCTTGGACAGGCATATTGCAATGCCACGCCATCGCTCGGAGTTTTCTTCAGCACCGCGCGTTACAAGGTAGATACGGCTGTTTTGGGCCGCGCGGCTGGACATAAGGATAAAAATCTGCCGTCCGGCGCAAGCCGCGATGCCTTGTACTTCACGTCTGGTGGTGTCGGCCGGTATCCCCTCATTTTCGGGCTCATAGCTGCGCACCAGCGTGCATTGCGGCAAACGGCGCGTGTGGATCAGCCGGTGTCTGGTCATGGGAGATCCGTCCAGCCCCGTTTCCGTCGCATAATAAAAGCCCGCCGGCAGCAGGTTTTCGGTTAGCGTAGAAGGGCCGGACCCCAGGAATTCAGTCAAGGCAGAGGCAGCCGGATGTTCGGGAGGCGTTTCAATTTCCTCCAAAGGCCGCAACAGGATACGGGCGTCGACCTCAAAAAACCGGCACATGCGATCCAGAACATCGGGGCGGGGAAAGCTTTCACCCGCCAGATACCTGTTAAATTGGGTCCTGTTGATGCCCAGCTGGCGGCACAGTTCGGACACGGACGAATATTGCCGCGACAATTGTCGCAGATTGGCACCGAACATCCGGCGCAATTCATCAGGACTGCGGATACTCATGGTCATTTCTGTCCCAGGTTCCAGAGTGTCATTCCAAAAAGTGCGACGCACCCGACCTTTTGGCCGTTCGTGCATTCTCAATCGTACTGGTGACCCTAGCTGGCGCATCCCAACACCACGCTACACCTCCGAAGTTAACGTTGGGGCAGGCAAAGGCAATAGGCTTTACGTCAATTTGTATGATCTTTTTGGGTAGCCATGCTCGTAGGCAACTTACCGTTGCATTGATTGAACATGTCCTGGGACTGCGCCTCGCCCCGGTGTCAAAAGGGGGGCGAGGCGAAAAAGTCAGTCGCCGCGCAGCAGGGCGGCCACGCCGGTGCGCGCGATCTCAACAAGGCCCAGCGGGCGCATCAGATCGGCAAAGGCGTCGATTTTGTCAGGGGCACCGGTAATTTCGAATATGAACGAATTCAACGTGCTGTCGACGACGCTGGCGCGAAAGATATCGGCTAGACGCAGGGCCTCGACCCGCTTGTCGCCCGCGCCGACAACCTTGATGATCGCCAGTTCCCGCTCGACCGAGGGGCCTTCGACAGTCAGGTCGTGAACCTCGTGTACCGGAACGATACGGCCCAATTGGGCTTTGATCTGTTCTATCACCTGAGGGGTGCCGGTGGTGACGATGGTAATCCGGCTCAGGTGGCCAGTGTGATCCACCTCGGCGACGGTCAGGCTTTCGATGTTGTAACCCCGGCCCGAGAACAGTCCGATCACCCGGGCCAGAACACCCGGTTCGTTTTCGACCAAGACAGCAATCGTATGGCGTTCCTGCACGTCCGAAAACGTGGGGCGTAGGTTATAGGCGGAGTGGCGCGTTGCACCTTTTTTGATATGTAGGGCAGACATTTATGTCCCTTTCATAATCCTGTGATAGTCGGGTGCGGTGCACCCGACAAAATCTGTCAAATTGTGTCAGACCAGAACCGAGCCTTTGGAGTCGATCACGCCCTGTGTCTCGGCCTCGCCCAACAGCATTTCGTTGTGCGCCTTGCCCGACGGGATCATGGGGAAGCAGTTCTCGTGCTTTTCGACCAGACAGTCAAAGATCACCGGGCCGTCATAGTTGATCATCTCCATGATGGCGTCATCCAGATCGGCCGGATCGGAACACAGGATGCCCTTGGCACCAAAGGCCTCGGCGAGTTTGACGAAATCGGGCAGGGCCTCGGACCAGGAATGCGAGTACCGCTCGCCATGCAGCAATTCCTGCCACTGACGAACCATGCCAAGGCGTTCATTGTTCAGAATAAACTGTTTCACCGGCAGGCGATACTGTGCCGCGGTGCCCATTTCCTGCATGTTCATCAGCCACGAGGCCTCGCCCGCGACGTTGATGACCAGCGCGTCAGGGTGCGCCATCTGCACACCGATGGAGGCCGGGAAGCCATAGCCCATCGTGCCCAGACCGCCCGAGGTCATCCAGCGGTTCGGATCTTCGAACCCCAGATACTGTGCGGCCCACATCTGGTGCTGACCGACCTCGGTGGTGATGTAACGGTCATGTTTTTTGGTCAGCTCTTCCAGCCGTTCAAGCGCGTATTGCGGTTTGATCGTCTTTTCGCTGTTGGTGTAGGCCAGACAATTGACCTTGCGCCATTCGGTGATCTGATCCTGCCACTTGGCAACCGACGCCTCATCTGTCTTGCGGCCACGCGCTTTCCAAACCTTCAGGATGTCCTCCAGCACATGTGCAACATCACCAACAATCGGGATGTCCACGCGGATCACCTTGTTGATCGAGGAAGGGTCGATGTCGATATGCGCCTTTTTCGAGTTGGGCGAGAACGCGTCAATCCGCCCGGTGATCCGGTCATCGAACCGCGCACCGATGTTAATCATCAGGTCGCAGTCATGCATCGCCAGATTGGCCTCATACAGACCATGCATGCCCAGCATGCCCAGCCAGTTTTTGCCCGACGCCGGGTATGCGCCCAGGCCCATCAGGGTCGAGGTGATCGGGAAGCCGGTTGCATCGACCAGTTCGCGCAGCAACTGGCTGGCCGCTGTGCCGGAATTGATGACGCCGCCGCCGGTGTAAAAGACGGGCTTCTTGGCGGTCTCAATTGCGGCCACCAGTTCGGTGATCTCTTCCAGATCGCCTTTCAGAACCGGCTGATAATGCGAGGTCGAAGGCTTCGGCGCGCTATACTCGCCCGAGGCGAACTGAACGTCCTTGGGAATGTCGACAAGCACCGGGCCGGGGCGACCGGAGGTGGCGACATGGAATGCCTCGTGCATCGTGTCGGACAGCGAGTCCGTATCCTTGACCAGCCAGTTATGCTTGGTGCAGGGGCGGGTGATGCCAACGGTATCGGCCTCTTGGAACGCGTCCGAGCCAATCATAAACGTCGGAACCTGTCCGGTCAGAACCACAATCGGGATCGAATCCAGCAGCGCATCCGTCAGGCCGGTCACGGCATTTGTCGCGCCGGGGCCAGAGGTCACAAGGGCAACGCCGGGCTTGCCGGTCGACCGGGCATAGCCTTCGGCCGCGTGAACCGCACCTTGTTCATGCCGCACCAGAATGTGACGAATATCGTTTTGCAGAAAAATCTCATCATAAATCGGTAGCACAGCACCGCCGGGGTATCCGAATACCGTGTCCACGCCCTGATCCTTGAGGGCCTGAACTACCATCTTTGCGCCGGTCATCTCACGTGTCATCTGCTTTGCTCCGTTCGCGACATGTGTCTTGCGTTTGACAAAAAAAAGCCCCCGAGATTTTCGGAGGCGCATGGGTTCGATTATGGTTTACCGTTACCGGCCCATGCGCGTGGTTCCTACGATTACGACTAGCGTTCTCATCGCCAGAGGCTCCTTCTTTGCGTGCAGGGACATTATGAGCCGGGGGAAGGGGCGTCAACAGGCTTTTGCACCAATTTTCTAACTCTGAGGGTGAATTTTGCGACATTTTATTGCGCAGATTGACGCATGCAGGGAATATTCAGGAAAAATGCCCCCTTTGACCTCCGGAATTCTGCCTTGAGGGTAGTCAAAAAGCGGCATCGCGATGTCCGAAACAAGCATGATGAGCAGTTTTGACTGCGGCACCCTGAGATTGACCGAACAAGGAAGGGAGGCGGAGGATGATCCATGATCTGGTTGATCTGGGGCGGTATCCGATCGATTGCCCGGACTCGCGCGCATATGAACGACTGATCGGTGATCTGCGCCGCGAGTTGGATCAGGACGGTTGTGCCGTTTTGCCCGGTTTTATCCACCCCGAAGGTTTGGCGCAGCTATTGAAAGAGGCGGATGCCGTGGCCGAAATGGCGCATCGGTCTTTCAACCGCACCAACGCCTATTTCTCGCAGGACGATCCTCGGTTGGATCTGAACCACCCAATACGCAGATTCTATGACCGGTCGAACGCCTTCGTTCCGGCGGATAACTTTCCCAAATCGGGTCCGCTGCGCCGAATCTATGAATTCGAGGGCTTTTTGCCGTTCATACGCGATGGGCTGGATGAGCCGGAGGATCGGTTCTTTCGCTATGACGACCCGCTGGCGGATGTGATTGTCAACGTGGTCGAGGAAGGGCAGGGCTTTCCCTGGCATTTTGATACCAACAACTACACCGTGACACTGGCCATCCAGAATGGCGAGGCGGGTGGGGCCTTTGAATACGTGCCGAACCTGCGCGGCATCGAGGACGAAAATTTCTCATCCGTGGCTTCGGTGCTGGACGGAAACCGGGCACTGGTCAGGACGTTGGAGCTGCAGCCCGGGGATCTGCAGATATTCAAGGGCAGATACGCATTGCACCGGGTCGCCCCGGTACAAGGAACGCGCAGCCGATATGTCGGCATCTTTTCCTTTGTCGAAGCCGAAGGCATGTGTGGCGGGGTTGAGCGTACCCAACAGCTGTATGGGCGGGTTCTGCCGCATCATCACCAGCGTGCTGGATTGCGCAAGGATCAGTTGTTGGATTGACCGGTCGCGGGTTACAATCGAGAGCAGGGGCTACCGTCGGAGGGGCACATGCCGGAATTGCTACAGCTCACGCCATTTGTTCTGTGTTCGTCACTGCAAAAGCAGATTGATTTTTATTGCGATCGGTTGGGATTTTCCTGCGGTTTCAGGCAGGATAATTACGCCTTCCTGTCGCGTGGCAAGGTTGCCATCCGATTGCTTGAATGCCCACCACGCGATGATGGGCGTGCCTTGGGGGATGATCAGTCCTTTTACATCGATGTGGCCGGGATTGATGATCTGTATGAAACCCTCAAGGCAGGGTTGGCTGATTTACCAGAGGGGCGCGTGCGTCCGCCGTTTGATCAGCCGTATCAACAACGCGAGTTTCACGTCCTGGATGAGGACGGAACACTGGTGTTTTTTGGCGAAGGTTTGCGAGCAAAGTCTTGAGTTAAAAAGCTCCCGCCCGTCGTCGATGCGCCTTCGGCGCACGTCCTCCGGTTGGGCCAGGCAGCGCATTCCGCGCTGCGGGGTCAGAAGCCAGGGCTTGTGCCTTGTAGTACGCCATGTTCAAGCGCATAGCGGGTCAGGCCAGCGGTGGATGAAATCCCAAGTTTGCGACGGATGTTCTTGCGGTGCGTTTCAACTGTTCGAACCGAGATATCCAATGCTGCGGCGACTTCCTTGTTGGATTTGCCCTGCGCCAATTCCAGCAGAATTGTCTGTTCGCGCCCGGTCAATGCCTCGCGGGCGCTATCGCCTTTGGGCTGAAGCGATCCACTGGCTCCGGTGCACAAGTACTGCTCACCACGCATCACTGCGTCGATAGCCTGTTTGATCTCGTCCGTCGGCACGTCCTTGAGCACGTATCCGCTGGCGCCGTGGCTCAGCGCGGTCGAGATGTATTCGGGGCTGTCATGCATGGACAGGATCAGGATGCGTGTTCGGGGCAGGCGTTCCAGAATGATCTCGGTCGCGCTAAGGCCGCCTAAACCGGGCATGTTCAGGTCCATCAGGATCACGTCGGGCGCAAGATCGGTCGCTTGATCCACAGCCTCTTGTCCGCTGCCCAAGGTCCCGACCACCTCGATCTCATCATAGCTTTCAAGGATCGACTGAATCCCTTCGGCGACCATGGGGTGGTCGTCAACGATAAGAACCCGGATTTTCTGATCGCTCATGTACCAGCCTTTCGGTTAGGCGTTGCGTCCTCTTGCGGCGGCAGCATGTGGCTCAGAGGCAGGCTGACCTCGATCACTGTGCCGCTGCGTGGGGCGCGTGATGACAGAATGCGCAGCGATCCGTCAAGCTGTTCGATGCGTTCCTGCATGTTGCGCAGGCCGATACCGGGGTTGGCGGGATCAGGTGTGGTGCGTAACCCACGGCCATTGTCGGTGATCCGCATTGTCGCGCCTTTCTTGTGGCCGCGCAGGTCGATTGTAACACGGGTCGCGCCGGAGTGGCGTTCAATATTGGTCAATGCCTCTTGAGCAATACGGTAGAGGGCGATCTTGCTGTCCTGGTCCAGCCGGTTGCGGAACACAACGGTCGAGAATTCGGTCTCGATCCCGGTGCGTTCGCAGAAATCGTCGGTCAGCGCCTTGAGGGCAGGGCCAAGGCCCAGATCGTCCAGCACGCCGGGCCGCAAGTCGCGGCTGATGCGGCGGACTTCTGTAATAGCCGCGCCCAGTGTGTCGATGCCCTTTTCCAGAGGTGCCTGTGCCCCGGCATCGTCACCGCGAGACAGGCGACGGCGGGCATTGTCCAGCGCATAGCGGACACCGACGAGGATCTGGCTGATACCGTCATGCAATTCGCGCGCCACGCGCCCACGCTCTTCCTCTTGCGCATCAAAAACCCGCTGCGTCAGTTCTTTAAGTTTGGCATCTGCCAGGCGGCGCTCGCGGACGTTCAGCAACATGCCCGAGGTGAAGACAACCAATACCGCGGCAAGAACAATTGCGCCAATATAAGAGAAAGTCCGTTGCACTCGGGCCTCAACCTCGGCCCGCGCGTTGGCGACTGTCGCGACGATGTCGTCGATGAAAACTCCTGTGCCGACAGCCCACCGCCAATCCTGCAGGCCGACCACATAGGCGATCATTTGCGCCTCTTCGCCTGTCGAAGGTTTTTGCCACATGAAACTGTGCCAGCCCGCACCTTGACGGGCTAGGCTGATGAATTCGTCCACAACAGGAGTGCCGTCGCTATCGGTCAGCCCCTCCCAGTTCCGGTTGATGAATTCGGTCTGGCGCGGGCTGACGAGATTGTTGCCGTCATAGTCATAGACAAAAAAGAACCCGTCCTTGCCGTAGATCATCGCTGACAGGATTTGCGTCACAAGGTTCTGCGCGACCTTATCCTCTGTAGATGCCCGTCCGTAGATATAGGCAAACCCGTTTCGAGCCTGCGTGACATAGTTCTTAAGTTCTTCTTTCTTGGCTTCAATCAGTCGCCGCTCAAGCGCTTCAATTTCACGTTCGGCGGTTGCCCGGGATTCATGAACCACGAAGAACGCAATCGCGGCCACTGCGACGACCAGAGGGATCGCCGCCACAAGCGACAATTTCTGGCCGTAGGTCAGTGAAATCAGATTACGGAATCCCCTCATAGGCGAATCGATACGCAAGCAGGCGGCAAATTGCAAAATTTTTGGTGAATTGGCGCATATGAGAGGGCCGGCGCGAAGAATTATTTTGCATTTGTCACGGTTTGCACCCGGGAAAACATCAAAAACGCGATCCCCTACGTAGTACTAGGTATTCACATTCACATCTTGGTCATTAGGCTGACGCGCACTGAAAACGACTACGCCCGGCAATTGCCCGGGTTTTGAATATGTAGGGGAGGAACACTCATATGGATCGTCGTTCATTTCTAAAAACATCTGCTCTGGGCGGCTCGGCAGCTGCAGCCACCACGCTGGCGGCACCGGCATATGCGCAGGGCAAGCGCACGCTGACCATGGTAACCTCGTGGGGTCGCGGCCTGGCGGGTGTTTTCGACAGCGCACAGCGCTGCGCCGACAGCATCACCGCAATGTCGGACGGTAACCTGACCGTTGACATCAAAGCTGCCGGTGAACTGGTTGGCGCATTCGAAGTCTTTGACGCGGTATCGTCGGGGCAGGCCGACATGTATCACGCAGCGGACTATTACTTTGTTGGTCAGCACCCGGGCTATGCCTTCTTTACCGCTGTTCCGTTCGGCATGACCGCTCAGGAAATGGTAAACTGGTATTACCAGGATGGCGGCATGGAGCTGCATGACGAGCTGGGCCAGATCTTTGGTCTGAAATCGTTCCTGGCAGGTAACACCGGCGCGCAGGCGGGTGGCTGGTACTCGAAAGAGATCAACGGTCCAGAAGACTTCCAGGGTCTGAAATTCCGTATGCCTGGTTTGGGCGGTCAAGCTCTGGGTAAACTGGGCGCGTCCGTGCAGAACATTCCGGGCTCGGAAGTGTATCAGGCGCTGTCGTCCGGCGCGATCGACGGAACCGAGTGGATTGGTCCGTGGGCTGACGAAAAAGCCGGTTTCCAGGAAATCACCAAGGTTTACTACACCGCCGGTTTCCACGAGCCGAACGCAGGCCTGTCTCTGGCAACCAACCGCGACGTCTTCGAAAGCCTGACGCCTGCGCAGCAGAAGATCATTGAGATCGCGGCGGCTGAATGCCACCAGTGGAACCTGGCACAATTCCTGGCCAATAACGGTGCGGCCCTGCAGCGTCTGCAATCAGGTGGCGTCAAGGTCATGGAATTCCCCGACAGCGTTTGGGATGCGTTCGGTCAAGCCAGCCAAGAAGTGCTGGACGAAAACATGGGCGACGAGCTGTTCAAGAAAATCCACGACAGCCACATGGCGTCGTCGGCATCGTCGGCCGGCTGGCAGGACCTGTCGTCGGGTGTTTACACAACACAGCGTAACCGCGTCCGCGGCTAAACGTTTTCCAAACGATCAATTGGTTTTCCCGCCTTCGCGGGGAAACCTTTCTCTGTTGCGTATGCGCGGACCCATCAAACCGCTATAATCAGCAGTGCAACTGATACGACCTGGGGACAACATGCAGGACGAAAACGGTATCTCGTTCTTCGGCGCCCTGTGGAACGGACTTGTGTGGTTCGTTCAAAACATTGCCGAAGCCTTCTATAATTTCGGATACGCCATCACGCATCCGCAACTCTGGCTGAACTGGTCGGACAAAGAAGCGATCATGCGCTTTGTCTATTACGGTGGATCAGTCGAGTTCTTCTTTGTGGTTTTCACCATCTTCCTGGTTCTGACAGCCATCGGGCTGTACTACCGGAATTTCATGTGGGGCATGGTGCGAGGCCTGGAAGGGTTCGCCAACACCACCGGGCGTTTCTTTGCCTGGGCCGGTTTGTTGATGGTCATTCAGCAGATCGTCATCGTGTTCATGCAACGCGTGTTTACCCGCCCGGATATGTCGTTTGGACTGGGTATTCCGTTTCAGATGGATATCAGCTGGTTCGCGGAAGAGCTGAAACTCTATAACGCGATGGTCGTCTGCCTGTGCTGCACATACACATTCGTTCAAGGTGGTCACGTGCGAGTTGACCTTATCTATGCCGGTATCAGCCACCGCGCCAAACGCGTGGTCGACATGTTGGGTGCGCTTTTGTTCATGATGCCGATGGCCGTGCTGACGTGGATGTATGGCTGGTATTTCATGTGGCGGCACCTGATCGTGCCGAAGCCTTCAGCCAGTGACACGCTGGATCGTTTGGTAATGAAATCCCGCGCGCTGCGCTGGAACATTGAAACCATCGGGTTCAGCCCGAATGGGTTCAACGGTTACTTCCTGTTCAAGATCCTGCTGATTGCATTTGCCGGAATGGTATTCCTGCACGCGATCGCATTCCTGTACCGCTCGTATCTGGAATACGTGGAAGGGCCGGACAGCGTTGGAAAATATCTCGACAAGGACAGTCTTGGCGAGGGTGAAGAAGCCTACGAAGGCGCACATTAGGGACGGAGACCCAGACTATGTTATTCGGACTTGATGGCGTCGAGATAGGCCTCATTATCGTATTCTTCTGCCTCTTCGGGGGCATCCTTTCCGGGTTCCCGGTGGCTTTTGCCATCGGTGGGGCCGGTATCATCTCATTCGGGATCATCGCCGCGCTGGACAGTGCCGGTCTGTTAATACACCAGGCAATTGATACCAGTTCCCAAGCATACCGAGACCTTGTGAATTCGGGCGTCAAACCGGACACGGTGTCGGTGTTCCGCTTCCCGGATTTACCAAGGATCGCCGAGCCGGTCTTTGTGCAAGGCTGGGAAACCGCGCTGGACCGCAATGTCTCGTTCATCGTGAACCGCATGAACGAACGCGTTCTGGCGGGGCAGTCTATTGAGACCCTGCTGGCCGTCCTGATGTTCGTTCTGATGGGCATCACGCTGGAACGCTCAAAGATCGCGAACGATCTGCTGACAACAATGGCGCGCGTCTTCGGACCGCTGCCGGGTGGTCTGGCCGTGTCGATCGTGGTGGTGGGTGCATTCCTGGCGGCCTCGACCGGTATTGTTGGTGCGACCGTGGTAACCATGGGCCTGCTGGCGCTGCCGACCATGTTGCGCAACAACTACTCGCCTGAACTGGCGACGGGTGTGATTGCGGCATCGGGCACGTTGGGGCAGATCATTCCGCCGTCCATCGTGATCGTTCTGTTGGGCACCTTGGCGGGTGATCTTTATTCAACTGCGCAGGAAACGCGCGCTCAGGACGCTGGCTGTACCGATGCGCTGACCTATTTGGGGGAACCGGCTGTGGTTTCGGTCGGTACGCTGTTCCAGGCCGCCTTGTTGCCGGGGATCATGTTAGCGTTGCTCTATGCGCTTTATGCCTTTGGCTATGCACTGTTGAACCCTGAGAAAGCCCCGGCAGTTCCAATGTCCGGCGGAAGTGGTGAGCCGATCACGCGCAGTGAAGGGCTGACTTGGTTGCTTGGAGCACCTGTCGCCCTGATCGTTGGCGCAGTCCTGCTGGGCAGCTCGGGGGTCATTGGCAGCCAGAACATCAACGTCTCGGCGTTTTCAGACATCGGTGCGGGCGCGTCGCTGCGCACCAATGTTTCCGAGCAGTGCAAGGTGTCGATGATTGAGCTGCACGGACAATCCGCCTGGGATCAGGCCGTATCCGAGCAGGAATCGATTGACGCCGCAGGTGGTGTCGCCAACGCCGAACGACTGAGCGAAGAGGCGCTGGTCGAGGCGCGCGAGGCCAAGATCGCCGCTGCGGCGCCGATTGGTACTGGTGTTGCGGTGATTGTGGTTCTGCTGGGTCTGACACTGGTCATGGGCCGCGGCATTGCGCCGTCCAAACCGACGCAACCGTTGATCCTAGGGGCGATCGGTCTGCTGTTGATGTTGCTGGTTGATGTTCTGTTGATTGCACCAACAACGTCTTCGGGATTGACCTTCGTCCTTCTGGCTTTGCCCTTTGCCTTGGCAATGTACGGCTGCAAGGAGGCGGCAGCCCGGTGTGCCACGAATGATCTGATCCGGGTGGTCTTCCCGCCATTGGTTCTGATTATCGCGGTGCTAGGATCAATTCTGGGCGGTGTGACCAACCCGACACCAGCGGCCGCGTTGGGAGCGGGCGGAGCGATCATGCTGGCAGCCTATCGCAAGCTGCAGGATCAGGAGCGTTCCGGCAAGGTGATCATCTGGGCCACTTTTGCCGTGATCATTGCGCTGCTGATGGGCGTGAACTTTGATCTGCGCATCAATCAGAGCAATGTGAACTTTGAGACCTGGGTCGCCTTCATAATTGCTTACGGTGCTTATCTGTATGCTCTGTTCGGTCTGTTGTTTGGGTGCTGGGTTTTGTTCACCAGCGGTGTTCTGACGCCCGTGGTGCGCGAAACGGCCAAGGTGACCTCGATGGTGTTTACCATCCTGATCGGATCGCAACTGCTAAATTTGGTGGTGATCTCGTTCGGGGGTGAGCACTATATTCAGCAGTTCCTGCGCAGCTTTGACAACGAGTTCACGGTCTTCCTGATCGTGATGCTGGTGCTGTTCATTCTGGGCTTCGTGCTAGATTTCCTCGAGATCATCTACATCGTGATCCCCATCGTGGGACCGGTGATTTATGGTGGTTCGTTCGATCCGAAATGGGTGACGATCATGGTGGCGGTGAACCTTCAGACGTCGTTCCTAACGCCGCCGTTTGGGTTTGCGCTGTTCTACCTCAGGGGTGTTGCACCCAAAGAGGTCACAACAGGCCACATTTATCGTGGGATCATCCCGTTCGTGATCATTCAGGTGGTTGGGATTGCGATCCTGTGGTTCTTCCCGTCGATCGTGACCATTGTTCCGGATCTGATCCCGAATTGATGCGACGTTCATAACCAAATTGAAAAGGGGGCCTTTGGGCCCCCTTTGCTTTGGTGTTTAGGGGAAGGCGCGCTGCCCCTTCTTGGTCTGCGACCAATTCACCCCCGGGATATTTTTTGCCAGATGAAGTGCGGATCAGGTGAATTGGATCAGGTCCCAGCGATTGCCGAACGGGTCGCGCCAGACGGCGACGGTACCATAGGGCTCATTGCGCGGATCTTCCTCGAAATGGACGCCTGCCGTGACCATTGCGTTGTGGTCACGTTGGAAATTATCCGTTTGAAGGAAAAAGCCGACGCGCCCGCCGGTTTGGTTTCCAACGGCAGCGGTCTGGCTTGGGCCATCTGCCTTGGCCAGTAGCAGGGATGCGTTGCCCGAACCCGGCGGAGTAACCCGGACCCAGCGTTTGCCACCGCCGAGATCAACATCTTGCAGCAGAGTGAATCTGAGTGTTTGGGTATAGAAGGCGATCGCGTCGTCGTAGTCCGGCACCACGAGGGTGACGGCGAAAAGACTTTGGGTCATGGGATATCAGCCTTTGGTAGGGTGGCGGTCGGGCAGTTGGATGCTGGCAACCTGTTCCGCGATTGGCGCGGTGGACAAAGGGTGGCGGCTGGAATCCGTCAGTTCAGATGGGTTGTTTACGCTGATCCATTCGCCCTGGTAATAGGCCTCAAGCCCTGAGAAGCGCGCTTTGTAGCCCATCTTGGGGCTGCCCGGCACCCAGTATCCGAGGTAGACATAGGGCAATCCGGCTTCGCGCGCGATGTCGATGTGATCGAGGATCATATACGTACCCAGCGAGTTCTGCGGTTGCTGGGGGGAGTAGAACGAGTAGACCATGCTGAGGCCGTCATCCAGAACATCCGTCAGGCTGACGCCGATCAGATCTCCTGTACTTGGGTCGCCATATTCTACGACCCGGCTGCGGATCGGAGTTTCTTCGATCATCGCGGCGAATTCGAAAACGTCCATATCGGCCATTCCACCATCCGCGTGGCGGGTATCCAAGTAGCGGCGGAAGAGTTCGTATTGCTCGTCCGTGGCCCAGGGTGAGTTCGCCCTGCGTTGCAGGTACGCGTTGCGTTTTGCCGCGCGTTTCTGACTTTTGCTTGGGCGGAAGGCCGTCACGTCGATCCGGGCCGACAGACAGGCCGCGCAATCGGAGCAGGACGGGCGGTACAACACGTTTTGCGATCGGCGAAACCCTTGTTGGGACAAAGAGTTATTCAGCTGATCCGCACCCTCCCCTTGAAGGGCAGTGAACAATTTACGCTCCATCCTGCCCTCAAGGTAAGGGCAAGGCTGTGGGGCCGTCACATAAAATTGTGGCGCGATTGGCAGCGTGTGTCGCATGAACGTTCCGTGTTTCCTTGGACCGGATGATAACAACCGATCCTAAAACCGCCAAGTGATTCACGTCGTTGAATTTTTTACGCGCGCTGGTTGATCATGACAGTTCCAAGGAACGCATCGGTAAGTCCCTGGCCACGTGCGCTGGTCAGCATCATGATGACTGAGATGATCTGTATGACCGGAAAGGCCATGCTGACAAAATACCCGGCCGTGTGGGCCACCGCTTTGCCCAAATCCATCCGGGATCCAAATGAATCGCGCAGTTCGATCCCCATAAAGCGCATGCCCAGTGTGGCCGAGCCATTGGCGATGGTAATCACGCGGTAGACGAAACTGACGACGGCGTAGATCAAGGCCAGGACGAAGAAGCCCAGACCAAAGGTCAGCAGGATGGCCACCGTACACAACAGCGAGATAAAGGCGATGTCGAAAAGCCAGGCGATAAAACGCTTGGTCGCGACAGACTGGTAAAACTCCGGCTGTCGGTCTGGGTCGGGCAGGTGGGTCATATTTTGATTTCCGGCTGAGAATTTAGGACACCCTGTCCCGAATGTCGGGACAGGGCAAGGTCGGCTTAGGCGCGTTCGCCGTTTTCAGCCTCATCGTTGTTTTCACGGGCGCGTTCGTCCATGAACTGGTCAAACTCGGCCTTGTCTTTGGCGTCGCGCAGGCGGCGCAGGAAGGATTCGAATTCCTGTTGTTCGCGCTCGAGCCGGGCCAGGGTGTCGGACTTGTAGGCGTCAAACGCGCTATTGCCGGATGGCTTCATCGCACTCATGTGGCTGTGCCAGGATTTGCGACTGCTGCAGGATTTGCTAAACATGCGTTTGCTCCAGATCATATAGGCAAGAAGCGCCAGGCCAACGGGCCAGAAAAAGATGAAACCAAGGACCATGGCGGCGATCCAGGCCCCTTTGCCCTTGTCATCCATCCAGGCTTCGGCACGAGAGAGCCACCCCGGATTTTGTGGGACGGCGTGGTCGGACAATGCGGTCATTTGGGTTCTCCGGGTTTGATGTAAATTGCGTTCACATTGTCTAGATGGGGACTGAAGCGGGGGTTGCAAGGGGTCGATGTAAAAATGATTTACATTTTGGATTTTGCGACGGTTGACCTTGCTGCGGAACGGGCGCACTTTCCGCCCATGCAACATGTTGAAAATACGACACCTCCGACGCTGGATGAAATTCTAAACCTGGAAAAGCAGGTTTGGACCGCCCTGATGGAAGGCAATGCGGCTGCAGACCGGGCCTTGCTGAGCCCAGATTTTCTTGGGGTTTATCCGACGGGGTTTGCGAGCCGGGATGATCACGTGGGACAGTTTGCCGACGCTCCGACGATGGCGCGCTATGAGCTAAGCGACACCCGGTTGCGGGTTTTGACCTCGGATATCGTTCTGCTGTCGTACCGGGCCGACTATCAGCGACCCAAGGCCGAGGGTTGGAGGGCGATGCTAATCTCGTCGCTTTGGGAGCGGCGGCATGACGTCTGGGTCAACAGTTTCAGTCAGGATACGCCCCTGGAGGGGAAATGACCGGGCCTCTTTCCATTCAGCGCCTGCCACGTGCATTCGACCAGTCGCTTGGCGATGATGCGCGCGCGGCGGTCAGCGGCATTACATCCGAACAGGGCGAGTTGATCGCTGGGGCAGCAGGGTCCAGCCCCTATCTGAAAAACTTGATCGATCACGAAAACGATTGGTTGGCCTCAGCGTTGCAAAACCCCGATGACGCGCTGGCCGACGTTTTGCAGGCTGCGCGAATGCTACCGCCGGATCAGTTGAAACCGGGACTGCGCCTGGCCAAGCGACGGATGGCGTTGCTGACCGCTCTGGCTGATCTGGCGGGCGCGTGGCCGTTGGAAAAGGTGACCGCGGCGCTAACCGATTTTGGCGCGTTGGCGGCGGATGTGGCGGCCAAGGCCGAGATCGCCAACCTGATCCGGCGCGGCAAACTTCCGGGCATGGGGCCGGACGATGTCGAAACCGCCGCCGGGATGATTATCCTGGCGATGGGCAAGATGGGCGCACACGAGTTGAATTACAGCTCGGACATCGACCTGATCGTCCTGTTCGATGAGACGCGGTTTGATCCCGATGACTTCTACGAAGCTCGGCAAGGCATGGTGCGGGCGACGCGCAATTTCTGCGCCACGCTCAGCGATAAGACGGCGGATGGGTATGTATTCCGCACTGATCTGCGCCTGCGCCCGGATCCAGCTGTGACGCCGGTCTGTATGGCGGCTGAGGCAGCCGAGCGGTACTATGAAAGCCTGGGCCGCACGTGGGAGCGCGCGGCCTATATAAAAGCACGCCCATGCGCTGGCGATATTGCGGCAGGACAACGGTTTCTGGATACGCTGCGCCCATTTGTCTGGCGGCGTCACCTTGATTTTGCTGCCATTCAGGACGCTCACGACATGCGCCTACGCATACGTGAAAATAAGGGAACCGGCGGTGCTCTGACCATTCCGGGCCATGACATGAAACTGGGGCAGGGCGGCATTCGCGAAATCGAGTTCTTTACCCAGACCCGCCAGTTGATCGCTGGGGGTCGAGACCCTGACTTGCGCGTGCGCGGCACGGTGCCCGGATTGGCGGCGCTTGCCGAAAAAGGCTGGGTCCCGCAGGACGTGGCAGACAAGCTGACCGATCACTACCGCGCCCATCGTGAGGTCGAACACCGTATCCAGATGGTCCATGACGCTCAGACCCACAAGGTGCCGCAATCGCCGGACGGGATAGAACGCGTCGCTTGCCTGATGGGGATCGACGTCGACGAACTGACCCGTGACCTGACCCACAGGCTAACCGAAGTGCACGACCTGACTGAAGGCTTTTTTGCGCCCGGTTCCTCGACGCGCGCGCCAGTTGGCGAGGTGGATTTTGACCAGAACGTTCTGGCCCGCTGGACGACATATCCCGCACTGCGATCACAACGCGGCGCGCGGATTTTCGAACGTCTCAAGCCCGAGCTGCTATCGCGTTTGGCAAAAACGGCGCAACCGGACGAGGCGCTGCGGGCGCTGGATGGTTTTCTGTCAGGCTTGCCCGCCGGCGTTCAGCTGTTTTCACTGTTTGAGGCCAACCCCCACCTGATCGACCTGCTGATTGATATTGTCGGGACATCCCACGCGCTTGCGGCGCATCTGTCGCGCAATGCATCGGTGTTTGATGCGGTGATCGGCGGGAGTTTCTTTAGCGACTGGCCGGGACAGGCCACGCTGCAGGCGGATCTGGATCAGGCCCTTTCAGAGGAAACAGATTACGAAAGCCAGTTGGATCTGGCCCGACGCTGGTGCAAGGAATGGCACTTCCGCGTTGGCGTTCATCACCTGCGCGGGCTGATCGACGGCGAACAGGCGGGGCAGCAATACGCTCAGCTCGCTAGTGCTGTGATCGCTGCGATCCTACCGCGTGTGTCCGAACAGTTTGCCCGTAAACACGGTCCGGCCCCGGGGCGCGGTGCAACCGTGCTGGGCATGGGGTCACTAGGGGCTGGGCGGATCAACTCGCAATCCGATCTGGATATGATCGTGATCTACGACCCTCTGGATCAGGATATGTCCGAAGGACCACGCCCATTGGCCACTCGCACTTATTACGCACGGTTTACGCAGGCGCTGATCACGGCCCTATCAGCGCCGATGTCGCAAGGGCGGCTGTATGAGGTCGATATGCGCCTGCGTCCGTCAGGCAATCAGGGGCCGGTGGCGACAAGTTGGGCCAGCTTTACCAACTATCAGCAGAACGAGGCCTGGGTTTGGGAGCATCTCGCCCTGACGCGGGCCCGCGTGATCGTCGGAGACGAAGGTCTGGCCGAAGACATCGAGGCGTTCCGCATAGGCTTGCTGTCGCAACCGCGTGACCAGCAGAAGGCCCTGCGCGAAGTGGCCGAGATGCGCGCCCGCCTGGCCGCTGCCAAATCACCAGCAGGGATCTGGGACGCCAAAAACGGCCCCGGCCGGATGATGGATATCGAGCTGATGGCTGAAACCGGGGCATTGATGTCGGGCGTGGCGCAGCGTGATGTGCATTCCGGTTTGGACGGCGCCGTCGCTGCTGGTTTGTTGGACGTCGCTCAGGCGCAAACGCTGAAGGACTGCTACGACCTATGCTGGTCCGTACAATGCGCGGCGCGATTGTTGTCCGGCAAGGTCATCGAAGCTGACAAGGTCGGCGAAGGCGGATCTGCCTTCCTGTGCCGCGCGACTGGATTTGAACAGGTTGAACAGCTGCAAAGCGCGCTGCAAGACAACTACAGCACGGCCGCCGGGATTATTGGCGGCGTGATCAGGGACGAAGATGATGGCGCAGAGTAAAGATCCAAATGATCACAAGGGGTTGATCCGCGAGGCGTATCGGATCGAAGGCATCACATTGCCTGAATGCCGCAGCATTTTTCTGGACTGGGCGCTGAGCCTGCCCGCTGAACGGGACCAATCCCAAGCGTTAATCGACCTGCATGCCGCCTATTCCCAGCAGGACGCCGATCACCCGATGACGCAGGTATTGGCCGAGGGGTTAAAATCTGCCAAAACCCCCAAGCGGCGGGGCGGTTGGCGATCGCGCCACCGCTAGGGCTTTTCCCTCGGGGTATTCGCGACTATGAGGGCGTCATGACCCAAACTGCCGATCACCCCCGTATCCGCCTGAAACCCAAAGCCAACGCACGTGGCCTGCGCCACGGTTTTCCGTGGGTGTATGCCAATGACATCGTGACGGACCGTCGGACACGAAAGATCCCAGCAGGGGCTTTGGCGGTGCTTGAGGATGACAAACGCGCGCCCATAGCGCTGGTTGCGGTGAATCCTGACTCCAAAATCATGTGCCGCGTTCTGGACCGCGATCTGGACGGGCAACTGGACGCAGCGTGGTTCGAAACCCGCCTGCGCCGTGCGCTCGAGATGCGTGAACGCCTGTTCGACGCACCCTATTATCGCCTGATCCACGCCGAAGCGGACGGCTTTCCCGGCGTCATCATCGACCGGTTTGGAGATGCCTGTGTGATCCAGCCCAATGCCGCGTGGGCCGAGGCGCATCTGGAAACTCTGACCGAGGCTTTGGTCACTGTCACCGGCGTGACAACCGTGCTCAAAAACGCCTCGGGCCGGACCCGAGGGCTGGAAGGCCTGGATGATGTAAACCTCACCTTGCGTGGCACCGCCCCCGATGCGCCGCTGCCGGTGCCGATGAACGGCGCCACGTATATGGCCGACCTGACAGGCGGCCAAAAAACCGGGCTGTTCTACGACCAACGGCCCAACCATGCCTTCGCCAAGCGACTGGTGCAGCCCGGCGCGCGGGTATTGGACGTCTTCAGCCACGTGGGTGGCTTCGGACTGGCCATGCTGGCCGGTGGCGCGGGGCAGGCGCTGTCCGTAGATGGATCTGCAGCCGCGCTGGATCTCGCGACCAAAGGGGCCGAGGCCTCTGGTTTTGCTGACACGTTCCAAACCCGCCAAGGCGACGCCTTCGATGTCCTGACCCAATTGGGTGAAGAGGGCGCGCAGTTCGACGTCGTCATCTGTGATCCGCCAGCCTTTGCACCTTCCAGACAAGCGCTGGACGCGGGCCTGCGTGCCTATGAACGAGTGGCCCGTCTGGCGGCGGCTCTGGCCAAACCCGGCGGCTATCTGGGTCTGTGCTCGTGTTCACACGCGGCTGATCTGGGCCGGTTCCGCGACGCCTCGTCTCGCGGGATTGGCCGTGCAGGAAGACAGGCGCAACTGATTCATACAGGCTTTGCCGGGCCCGACCATCCACAACTGCCGCAACTGGCTGAAAGCGGCTATCTCAAAGCTGTGTTCTACCGGCTGTGAAAGCAGTTCTGGATACCTGCGTCATCTACCCTACGGTGATGCGAGAGATGCTGCTCGGCGCTGCCAAACTAGGCCATTTCACCCCCGTTTGGTCGGCGCGCATCCTTGAGGAATGGGCCCGCGCGGCCCGTAAGCTGGGCCCAACAGGCGAGGCTCAGGCCCGCGCCGAAATCGTAATGGCGCAAGCCAATTGGCCCAAGGCCCAGTTTCCCACCGCAGCCAATGTCGAACAACGACTCTGGCTGCCGGACAGCGCGGATATCCACGTTCTGGCAACGGCTGTTGCATCCTCGGCGGACGTGATCGTCACCGTCAACGCCAAGGACTTTCCCCGAAACATCCTGTCCGAGGAAGGGCTGGACCGCCGCGATCCAGACGGTCTGCTGCACAGCTTCTGGCAATCCGATCCCGACGGTATGAGCGACACAGCCAACCGTGTCCTGGCCGAGGCAAACCGCCTGTCGGGCGACCAATGGACCCTGCGCCCGCTTATGAAAAAAGCCCGCCTCCCACGTCTGGGCAAAGCGCTCGCCACATAACCGGGATCCAGCTTCATCTGGCTAAAAATATGCCAGAGTGCGCGATAGACTGGCCTCTCGCTGCCCTTAGATCAGCCACGGTTCCAACGCTGCTCTAATGCCTCCAGGGCAGCGATCCGTTCGTCTGTTTTTGGATGGCTCATCAACCAGGCGGGCACAACGCCAGCACGCTGCTGCGTCAGGTCTTCCAGCTTGTGAAACAACGACTTCTGCGGCCCGATTCCGATCCCGGCTTTGGTCAGCAAAGCGGCGGCATACTCATCAGCTTCATACTCATCACTGCGCGACAGGCGCGACGCCAACAGGTGTGTCAGCATATTTGCAATCCACGCGCCGATAAACGGGATAAAGCGGTTCAGCAGCATCATCAAAGCGGCCCGCAGCGCATTCTGCCCGGAAAAGTCGATCATCCGGCGGCGCGCATGCCCCAGCGCCACGTGACCCAATTCATGCGCGATGACGCTGGCCATTTCCTCGGCGGAAACCTCGCCACTGCGAAATTTGCGGTAGAATCCACGCGTGATGAAAATCCGTCCGTCCGGTGCCGCCAGACCGTTCACGGGGTCAATCTCGTAGATGTAGACCGGCACCCGGTCGATCTCTAACGCTGCAGCCAGCCGGTCGGTCATGCGCTTTAAGGCCGGGTCGGCCAGCTCAGTCGACTTTGCATCCAAATCCTTATGGGTGCGCCAGACGGAAATCCGGTACATCACAATGGCATAGGCGATCGCCAGCAGGATCGGGGTAAGACGTAGCATGGTACAAATATGGTTTCGGGCAGGGGATTAGGCAACTGGCCCAGTGTCATAAACTCCGCGTTAAATAACAAGATTTTTGTCCATTGCTTCCAACGGCCCACTGCGCAAAAGAAAATCGCCGCCGGTAACCCGCTTGAGGGCAATCAAACTGAGGTGAACAGGTGAAATACCGCGGCTGCCTGACTTGTCGCAGAGCAGGTTGCGCCATAACTTTGAAATTATGTGGTCATTTGCCGATATCCGCCCGGCCTATAGCAGGGCTGAACGTGTCAGTGATGGCGTTGTTCATGTCCTTGGCGTCACTGCGGCTATCGTTGCCGTTCCGTCGCTGATCGCGTTGACCGCCTTATACCGGACCGAGCCTGCCGCTGTTCTTGGGGTCTCGGTCTACGGCTTCACGCTCATACTGATGCTGTCGTTTTCGGCTTTGTACAACATGGTGCAATCTGATCGATGGAGTGAGCTGCTACGCCGCCTCGATCACTCGGGAATTTATGTAAAAATTGCAGGTACTTACACGCCATTCATCTTGCTTTCCGGTGCCCCAATGACCGGACTCATGATCGGTCTTTGGTCATCTGCAACCCTTGGATCAATCCTGAAAATGATCGACCCGCACCGGTTCCGTTGGTTTGGTTTGGCGCTGTATGTGTTGATGGGATGGGCGTCCGTTTGGGCGGGTCAATCGCTGCTGGCCGACTTGTCGAAGCCTGTTGTGGCGCTGATGATCACCGGAGGCATCGTCTATACCGCAGGCATCGCCTTTTATCTTCTGGATTGGTTGCCGTTCCACAACACAATCTGGCATGTCTTCGTTCTGACAGGCAGCGTGTTGTTTTTCCTTGCGGTTTCGTTCCGTATTGCCTGGGCGCCGGTCCTGCAGATATGACGGTCAGCGGGTCAGTTCCCGCATCCCCTGTTCCAAACCGGCCAGCGTCATCGGCACCATGCGGTCCTCGAAAACCTCGCGGATCATGCCGATGGAATGGGTGTATTCCCAGTACTTTTCCGGCACCGGATTGATCCACAGGTTTGATGTCCACTGCTCGCGCGCACGTTGCAGCCAGACCTGACCGGCTTCTTTGTTCCAATGTTCGTTCGCGCCGCCGGGATAGGCAATCTCATAAGGGCTCATCGAGGCGTCGCCGACGAAGATGCACTTGTAGTCTGAACCATAGGTGCGCAGTACTTCGTGGGTCGGGGTCTGTTGATCCCATCGGCGGTGATTGTCACGCCAGACGCCTTCATACAGGCAGTTGTGAAAATAGTAATATTCCAGATGTTTGAACTCGGTTCTTGCAGCGGAAAACAGCTCTTCGACAACTTTGATATGTGGATCCATCGAGCCGCCCACATCCAGAAACAACAGCACTTTGACTGCGTTGTGACGCTCGGGGCGGGTTTTGACGTCGAGATAGCCATGTTCGGCGGTGGCGCGGATGGTGCCGTCCAGATCCAGTTCCTCGGCCGCACCTTCGCGGGCCCAGCGACGCAGGCGCTTCAGCGCGACCTTAATATTGCGCGTACCCAGTTCAACCGTGTCGTCCAGGTTCTTGAATTCGCGCTTGTCCCACACTTTTACGGCGCGCTGATGACGGCTTTCCTTCTGGCCGATCCGCACACCTTCGGGATTATAGCCATAAGCCCCGAACGGCGACGTCCCGGCGGTGCCGATCCACTTGTTGCCACCCTGGTGGCGGCCTTCCTGATCCTTGAGACGCTCGCGCAACGTCTCCATCAGTTTTTCAAAGCCGCCCATGGCCTCGATCTCGGCTTTTTCCTCGTCTGAAAGGTGTTTCTCGGCCATCTTGGCCAGCCATTCGGCAGGGATATCGACAGCTTCGAGCACCTGATCAAAGCTGATCTCTTCCAGACCTTTGAAGCTGGCGGCAAAAGCTTGATCGAACTTGTCGATATTGCGCTCGTCCTTCACCATCGACACGCGGGCGAGGTAATAGAACGCCTCGACATCATAGGTCGCCAGACCCTTTTTCATGCCTTCCAGAAAAGTCAGATACTCGCGTAGTGATACGGGAATGCCAGCTTTGCGGAGGTTTTCGAAAAAGGGCAGAAACATGCGTTAACCCACCAAACGAACCAGGATCAGGGAAAGCACCAGACCTACAATGGCAAATGCGATGCCGTAACCGGCCGCATATTGGGCAATATCCGCGCCGCTGCCATTGCGTTTGCGAGCCTTCATCGCGCCAAGGATCGCCCCCAATAACGCCATTCCCAAAACTACGACCATGCGTTACCCGCCTCTGTTGTTGGTGGACGGACCTTCGGCAACTTCCTGCATCAGCGACCGGACCACGACTTCCGAGCCAAAGCCGTATCGCGCCCATGCCAGACTGTCCAGCCTGACGGTACGTGCCTGTTTCGAGCGTCCGGCCTGATTGAGCGCTTCGGATTTCAACAGTAACAGAGTGGCCAATTGAGAGGCGTTTTCAGCCCGCGACATGACAGCAATTGCCTTGTCCAGTTCGGGCAGAATCTCTGGTCCTTTTCCCTGTGAAAGCGCGAAGGCCGCGGTTTGCGTGGTCACATAGGCCTGATGAATTTCAGTTCCCGGAGCAGAGCGCAGAAATTGCATCGCAGTTTCGTATTGTCGGATCGCTTCTTGCGGATTGTCGAATTGCGCCATGCGGCCAAGAATATAATGCGGATATGCCCGTCGATGGTCGGTCCAGCCCTTTTCCTGCCCGATCTGAACCGCTCTTTCCGCGGCTTTCACCCGGTTGCGTGTGCTTGGCCTTGATCCAAGCGACTTTTGGACGGCGTTGATCCACTCGCGCGGTGTGTCCGAAACAGGTTGCGCCGGCAAAGTGTCGCCGCGTGGGTTCAGCCGGCTAAGGATGCCGGGCAGGACCGCCTGGACTTGCTCACGCGTCATTCCGCTGCGCAGTTGGGGCGAATAAGCCGTGCGCAGGATCAGCATGTCAAAACCGGTCAGAATGGTGTGGATGTTGTCGTCGTTGAACACCGAATCCGGCAGGTGGTACAGATCATTCAGTGGCCCCAGTGCCTGTGCCAGTTCCTCGTGCAGGCAGTCGCGCTTTTCCTGCGGGCTCACGTCATAAGGAATGAAAATGCCCAGCCGTTCGCGGCTGCGCAGCGCGGTCCAACTGCTCTTCCGTTTGCGCCGGTCCTGTCGATATTCCTCAAAGCTGGATGCGTTGGGAACCACGAAACAGGCGGCTTGCGGCAGGATGCGCTGTATCTGCTCCTGGCTAACGGCCTCGATTGTTATGTTGGCCTGGCCATCCGTTATCTGGCGAATGTCGATCCCGGCCTCGCGTTGCAGACGCGTCAACAACCGGGCCAGATCGCGCTGCATTGACGGTGTGGGTGATCCCGTAAGCCGAACGGTGATGGGGCCCTCGAACCGCGTGAAGACGGGCAGGGTGGCGCCGCCTTCGAGCGCGAAGTGCAAAGAAAGGAAATCGGCTGCAATATTAGCGTTCGACCGGGCGGGTGGTCTGGGTCGGGTTGACGTGAACGCTTTGGCGGGCGGCAGGTTTGCCTCGATCGCCTTAACGCGTGTTGGCGGTTCAGGGGTGGTGACCGCGGTGCATCCGGCGACGGCAAAGCCAAACAGGACCGCAGCGACCCTGATCATGGGCGTTGATACCGGATAAAGGGCGTTTGCTTGCCGATCCGATCATAGAGCTTGCGCGCTGTGTGATTGAACTCTTGCGTCAGCCAATAGACGGACGGTGCGCCTTGCTGGTCGGCCTCATCATACACCGCTTGAATCAACGCGCGGCCAACACCAGTTCCGCGCGCCTCGGGCCGGGCGAACAGGTCTTGCAGGTAGCAAACGCTTTCCTCTTTCCACGCATGGCGGTGAAAAAGGTAATGGGTCAGGCCTACAAGATGACCATCCGCTTCGGCAACGAAACAAGAAAAATCATTGGGATTATCCGCAAGCAATCGTGCGAAGGTGCTGTCATATGTCTGATCCGGCACGGTCGTTTCATAAAACGCCAGATAGTCGCGCCACATCTCGGCCCATTCGGCGCGATCTTCGGGCAGCAGCGCCCGGATATTGAAGGTGTCAGACAAGCAATGGCTCCTATGTCGTCAGGCCGAACTGCCCGACGGCGTCGGACGGCCTTTTGGCCAATGCTGACACCGGGCCCCCCGCAAGGCAAGCGGGGATCACCAAGTGTTCAAATTTCTCAGCGTTTGCTGCGTGCCATGAAGGCGAGACGCTCAAACAAGTGAACGTCCTGCTCGTTTTTCAGCAGAGCGCCGTGCAACTTGGGCAACGCATTGGCCCCGTCGCGTTTGAGGTCTTCGGCGGTCAGGTCTTCGGCCAGCAACAGCTTGAGCCAGTCCAGCACTTCCGAGGTCGATGGTTTCTTTTTCAGCCCCTGCGTTTCACGGATTTCGTAAAACTGGGTCAGCGCTGTGGTCAATAATGCATCCTTGATGCCCGGGTGGTGCACGTCGACGATACGGCGCATGGTCGCCTCATCCGGGAAGCGGATATAGTGGAAGAAACAGCGCCGCAGGAACGCGTCGGGCAATTCCTT
Source organism: Ruegeria sp. YTSC230 (assembly GCF_059609665.1). Classification (NCBI taxonomy): domain Bacteria; kingdom Pseudomonadati; phylum Pseudomonadota; class Alphaproteobacteria; order Rhodobacterales; family Roseobacteraceae; genus Ruegeria; species Ruegeria sp. YTSC230. Next base: position 359,954 of record NZ_JBXWMC010000004.1, read on the forward strand.
TTCGTTGTTCGAGGTGATGATCACTATGGGGCGGTTTTTGGCTTTGATGGTGTCCCCGGTTTCGTAGACATGGAACTCCATCTTATCGAGTTCTTGCAACAGATCATTGGGAAATTCGATATCGGCCTTGTCGATCTCATCGATCAGCAGCACGACCTTTTCATCGGTCTCAAAGGCCTGCCACAGTTTGCCCTTGCGAATATAGTTCGACACGTCATGTACGCGCTCGTCACCCAATTGGCTGTCGCGCAGGCGGCTGACCGCGTCATATTCGTACAGGCCTTGCTGCGCGCGGGTGGTGGATTTCACGTTCCACTCAATCATCTTCAGCCCCAGCGCGCCTGCTACCTGTCTGGCCAGTTCGGTCTTGCCGGTTCCGGGTTCACCCTTGACCAGCAGGGGACGTTCCAGCGTAACGGCGGCATTCACTGCAATTGTCAGGTCATCGGTGGCAACATATTCGGCTGTACCTTGGAAACGTGCGGTCATGGGCCCCTCATTCAATATCGCGCGGCATGTGTCTTTGGGGTTATAGTGGGGTGAAAAATTTGACAAGACAGGTCGCAACGTCGTGCAGCGCGAAATTGACGTGCGACTCCAATGCCTTTGGTTGATTCGGGTGCCAACATAGGGCGCGACGATTTTGGGAACGCCCAAAAAATGCCTGTCAATTTTCACAGAAAAACAAGGATTTGTTGTTTTAAGTCTCATATTTAGACGACCTGAAACAGCACGCAGCCGGGCTAAGTTTCCATAGTGACATTCCCCCCGCTGTCGGATAAACGCTCCGCAGAAGGGGATTGCCGCATGTCAGGTGAAGCAAAGGTGACCGGCGTTGCAGGCCACACCGAGGGAGCAAAAATGAAGCAGGAAGTATTTCTGCCAGAGGATTATCGTCCAGCCGAAGACGAACCATTCATGAACGACAAGCAGTTAGAGTATTTTCGTCGTAAGCTGCTGGATTGGAAAACTGAACTTTTGGCAGGCAGCCGCGATACGATCGAAGGGCTGCAGGACAACACTCGCAACATTCCGGACGTCGCAGACCGCGCAAGCGAGGAAACTGACCGTGCGCTGGAACTGCGGACACGTGATCGCCAGCGCAAGCTGGTGGCCAAGATTGACTCGGCCCTGCGCCGGATCGACGAAGGCGAATACGGATATTGCGAGAAAACGGGCGACCCGATTTCGCTGAAGCGTCTGGATGCGCGCCCGATTGCGACCATGACGCTTGAGGCGCAGGAACGCCACGAGCGCCGCGAAAAGGTCCACCGCGACGATTGATCGCTGGAAAAATCAGAATTCTCAAACGCCGGGGTCTTTTGCTCCGGCGTTTTTGCTTTAAGCCAGTGATATGAATATCAACGGTCTGAAATTTGGCATCATCGGCGGTGGTATCGGTGGGATCGCCGCCGCTCTGGCGTTGCGGCAACGCGGCGCTCAGGTTGTGGTTTTTGAGCAGGCAGCTGAATTGACCGAGGTTGGCGCCGGCTTGCAGATCAGCGCCAACGGAATGGTTGTGCTGCGTGCCCTGAACGTTGTGGGTGAAACACCCGAGGCGGGCCAGCGGTCCTACGGAACGGTGCTGCGCGACTACCGGACAGGGCGGTCTGTTAGCGAGATACCGGCACCGGTCGCTGGACCTACCTATTACTACCATCGTGCTGACCTGGTGGAATTGTTGCACAAAGCAGCGCTTCGGGACGGTGTTGAGTTTCGACTGGGCGCACGAGTTGCGCAGGTGCGCAAACATCCCTCCGAAGCCGAGATTGTTCTGGAAAATGGTACAAGCCTGCTCGTTGATTGTGCGATTGCCGCCGACGGTGGGCGAAGCACGATCCGGGTAGACATGAACGGGCCCGAAGCACCGAAATTCACCCATCAGGTGGCCTGGCGGGCGACGATTCCTTGGGCGCGTCGCGATCACAAACCCTGCGCCGTTCTGACGATGGGACCGGGCCGGCATGTTGTTACGTATCCTCTGCGCGACCACACACTGATGAACGTCGTCGCGATCGAGGAACGATCCGACTGGCGGGAAGAAGGCTGGCGCCGACGCGGCGACCCCGAGGAACTGCGCGCTCGATTTTCCGACTTTGGCGGCGTGGTCGGGGAAATTCTGGGGCAGGTACAGGAACCCCACATCTGGGCGTTGTTTCTGCGACCAGTCGCAGAACGCTGGCAGAACGGGCGCATTGCATTGTTAGGGGATGCGGCTCACCCGACACTCCCATTTATGGCGCAGGGTGCCTGCCTTGCGCTTGAAGATGCGTGGGTCCTGGCCCGATCTTTTGATGACCAATCCGGGATAGAGCAGGCGCTGTCCACCTATGAAACCCGCCGTCATCGAAGGGCGCAGCGGGTGGTTTCTGCGGCCGGTGCCAACGCCCGAAATTTCCACCTGCGCGGCCCGATGCGGCTGGCCGCACAGGCGGCTCTGATGGCGGTAGGGCCACGATTGTCCCGGAAATACGACTGGATTTACAGCTACGACGCGACGGCCTGAGGTTTCACAGGTCCAAGTCGACCCAGACGGGGACATGGTCCGAGGGCTTTTCATGCCCGCGTATCTCGGCATCAATCCTGCAATCGCGCAACAGATCGGCGGCCTGCGGCGTAAGAAGGAAATGGTCGATACGGATCCCGTCATTCCGGTTCCAGGCACCGGCCTGGTAGTCCCAGAACGAATAATGCTCAGGACCTTGGGTGACGGCGCGGAACGCTTCCGTGAACCCCAGATTCAGGATCTTGCGAAACGCGGCGCGGCTTTCCGGCCGGAACAGAGCATCCTCGCGCCACGCATCTGGACGTTTGGCGTCTTCGGCCTGCGGGATGATGTTGTAATCGCCAGCCATCAGCGCGGGCTCTTCGCTCGCCAGCAAATCGCGCGCGCGGTCATATAGCCGCTCCATCCAGGACAGCTTGTATTCGTATTTCGGACCCGGCACCGGGTTTCCGTTCGGCAGGTACAGACCGCAGATCCGAAGGGCTTTTGTGCCAATGACGGTCGCCTCAATCCAGCGGGCCTGTTCGTCCTCGTCGTCACCAGGAAGGCCCCGAGTCACATCTTCAAGTGGCAGCTTGGACAGGATCGCCACACCGTTGAAGCTCTTTTGCCCGTGGGTTTCGACGTTGTAGCCGCGCTCTTCAAACAGTTCGCGGGGAAAATTCTCGTCGATCGACTTGATTTCTTGCAGCAGCACAACGTCCGGCTGCGCGTCATCCAGCCAACGGGGCAGGGCTTCGGCCCGCGCTTTGATGCCGTTGATGTTGAACGTGGCGATTTTCATGCGCGATCCTCCGGCTGGCTGCCGGTTGATCTATCCCTCAACCGCGCTGGCAGGGCAAGGTCACATTGAAAATGAAGTGCCGCAGCCGCAGGATGAGGTTGCGTTGGGGTTCTCGATCACAAACCGCGCGCCGATCAGTTCCTGCGTAAAATCGATCACCGCGTTTTCCAGAAACGGCAACGAAATCGCGTCGACGATCACTTTCTGGCCTTTGCCTTCCAGCACAAGGTCGTCTTCTTTCGGTTCGTCCAGTGCGATTTCGTATTGAAATCCGGAACATCCGCCGCCTTCCACAGCGACGCGCAGGGCTTGTCCCTGATCGGCTGCACCGATCTCGGCGAGACGTTCAAAGGCGCGTTCTGTAACTGTGGGGGGCAGATTCATGCCAAACTCCAAAGGTTTATTTCCTTTACGCCTTACAATATAGAAAGTGCAAGGACAGGCGACAAGGACAAGGCCTTTGAACATAGCGGGTTTTGCCTCGAACCCAGGCCGCGCCAGGGGGCGGCTTGTGCCAGAGGAGGAAAGCAGTTTCCGGTCATGCTTTCAACGCGACAGGGACCGGATCATTCACGCCAGCGCGTTTCGGCGGCTTAAGCACAAGACACAAGTGTTTGTAGAGCACGAGGGCGACAGCTATCGCACGCGCCTGACCCATTCTATCGAAGTTGCACAGGTCGCGCGAACAATCGCCGGAGCTTTGGGCTTGAACGGCGAACTGACCGAGGCCGTGGCGTTGGCGCATGATCTGGGACACACACCGTTCGGACATACGGGCGAAGATGCCCTACATGCGCTCATGGAGCCTTACGGCGGATTTGACCACAACGCACAGGCCATTCGCATCGTCACGAAGCTGGAACGCCACTATGCCGAGTTTGACGGATGCAACCTGACATGGGAGTGCCTAGAGGGGATCGCCAAGCATAACGGGCCGGTCACCGGTGATTTGCCGTGGGCACTGGCCGAGTGCAACGCGAGTTTCGATCTGGAGCTGTACACTCATGCCGGTGCCGAAGCACAAGTTGCCGCCCTTTCGGATGACATAGCCTATAACAACCATGACCTGTTGGACGGGTTGAGGGCGGGTCTGTTCACGGATGATGAAATCGGGCAATTACCTATCGTCGGTGACTGCTATGCCGAGGTGGATCGGAGATATCCGGGTTTGGATTCTTATCGTCGCCGGCATGAGGCGCTGCGCCGTGTTTTCGGCGTCATGGTTTCCGATGTGATTGTCACGTCGCGTGGGCTGATCACGAGTTCGGGCGCGGAGACCGTCGAGGAAATTCGCAATCTTGGTTATCCGGTGATCCAGTTCTCGGGTGGCTTGTGGGCGCAACTCAGGGAAATCCGCGCCTTTTTGTTCAAGCAGATGTACCGCGCGCCCAGCGTCATGGACGTGCGCGCCGAGGTTAGCAAAGTCGTGGAAGATCTGTTCCCAATCTACATGAGCGATCCGAAACAGATGCCCGCGCGCTGGCATGAGGATATTGAGGCGGCCAGCGATGAAACAGCGCTGGCGCGGATTGTCTCGGACTACATTGCAGGAATGACCGACCGATTTGCCCTGCAGGATCATGCAAGGCTGGCTGGTACCTGATCACTCTATCCCGATATAGGCCAGCGCCCAGACCTGCTGGCCCGACTGTTCGGCGGCCAGGTCGGGGTCATCGGTCGGGGGGAAGACGATCATAGTGGGGCCATAGCCGCCAACACCCATCGGTGAGCCATCGGCATGGGTCGCGACGATGGGTTGATGGGCGGTGATGCTGTCCCAAGGAATTTCAGACTGATAGCCATCCATGGCCATTGGCTTGGCGGTTTTTCCTTCGGCCCCGGCCATGATCAACAGGTCCGACAAGCGTGGCCCGGAAAAGGCGATGTCTCTCTGATTGTCTTCCGGGCCGTAAGGAATAGTGATTTCAACCTGCTCCAGTCCGTCCAACATGGCCGCATCAAAGCCCGCGGCTCCGTCGTGCTGAACCTCCAAATATCCCAGCAGACCGCCATCGTTTTCACCGCGGGCTGGCAGGTTAGTTTCCGGGACTGCTCCGCCAAGGGTCAAAAGTACATGGCCTTGCGGTTCAGGCATGTCGGCCCAAAGCGGCAGGGCAGAGGTCAGAACAAAGGCGATGGGCAGGGCAAAGCGCATAGGGGTGTCTCCGGCTTGAATTTCCACCGACGTTAGCTGAGTCTACCGCTAATCCAAGCCCAAACTGATCGCTTCCATTGACCTTGCCGCTTTGCGTGGTAAACCGCCGGGCAAGCAAAAGGACATCCGAAATGAACCTGTTTTCCGAGATCCGCGGCCTCGTGCTGGACGCGCTGGCGCAGATGCAGTCCGAAGGCGCATTGCCCGAGGGGCTGAGTTTTGACAACGTGGCAGTCGAACCGCCGCGTGATGCAGCGCATGGCGACATGGCAACCAACGCCGCGATGGTGCTGGCGAAACCGGCCAAGATGAAGCCGCGCGACATTGCCGATGTGTTGGCTGGGAAGCTGGCGGCGGATGACCGGATAACCAGTGCTGAAGTGGCCGGACCGGGGTTCCTGAACCTGCGGCTTGCGGCGTCGGTGTGGCAGAGCGTTCTGGCCGCTGTGCTGGAAAAGGGCACGGATTATGGCCGTTCCAACATGGGGCATGGCCAGAAGGTCAACGTCGAGTATGTCTCGGCAAACCCCACAGGCCCGCTGCATGTGGGCCATACGCGTGGTGCCGTGTTCGGTGACGCGCTGGCAAGCTTGCTGGCGTATTCGGGCCATGACGTGACACGTGAATACTACATCAACGACGGGGGCGCGCAGGTAGATGTACTGGCGCGGTCCGCGTATGAGCGCTATCGCGAGGCCAACGGGCTGAGCCCCGAGATCGCCGAGGGGCTGTACCCTGGTGACTATCTGATCCCGATCGGCGAGGCGCTGAAGGAGAAATACGGCGACAGCCTGATCGACAAGCCGGAAAGCGAGTGGCTGGAAGAGCTGCGCGAGTTTTCGACCGATGCAATGATGGATCTGATCCGCGCCGACCTGAAGGCGTTGGGTGTTGAGATGGATGTGTTCTATTCCGAAAAATCGCTTTATGGCACCGGAAAGATCGAGGCTGCGCTTAAGTCCCTGACCGATAAGGGCTTGATCTACGAAGGTGTGCTGGAACCACCCAAAGGTAAAAAGCCCGAGGATTGGGAGCCGCGCGAGCAAACCCTGTTCAAATCGACCGAGCATGGTGATGACGTCGATCGGCCGGTCAAGAAATCGGACGGCAGCTGGACCTATTTCGCCCCGGATATCGCCTATCACTATGACAAGGTGACCCGTGGTTTTGATGCGCTGATCGACGTGTTTGGTGCGGACCATGGCGGCTATGTCAAACGGATGAAGGCAGCTGTTTCGGCCCTGTCCGATGGCAAGGTGCCGTTGGATATCAAGCTGACGCAGCTGGTAAAGCTGTGGAAGAATGGCGAGCCGTTCAAGATGTCCAAGCGGGCAGGGAACTTTGTCACTCTGCGCGATGTGGTAGATCAGGTTGGCCCGGACGTGACCCGGTTCGTAATGCTGACCCGCAAGAACGACGCGCCGTTGGACTTTGATTTCGACAAGGTGTTGGAACAAAGCCGCGAGAATCCTGTGTTCTACGTGCAATACGCTCATGCCCGTGTCATGAGCGTGCTGCGCCGTGCCGCCGAGGCGGAAATCGCTACGGATGACGCGACTCTCAAGGGTGCTGATCTTGGCAAGATCGACCATGCCTCAGAGCTGACGGTGGCCAAAAAGCTGGCTGAATGGCCGCGTCTGATCGAAATTGCCGCACGCACCAATGAACCGCATCGGGTTGCCTTTTACCTGTATGAGCTGGCGGGTGACTTCCACGCGCTTTGGAATAAGGGCAACGATGAAACGCAACTGCGATTCATTCAGGATGGCGATGTTGCCACAAGCCAATCAAAAATCGCATTGGCCCGGGCCGTTTCTGTTGTGATTTCAGCGGGCTTGGGTATTCTTGGCGTCACTCCGGCGCAGGAGATGCGGTAACTAACACCGCCCGACGCGCCGGTACGAGGTAGGCAAGAAATGACCCGCGCGCCACTTTTTAAGGCGCAATCGGGCGGTGAGGCGGACATGGCAAGTTACGATTACTCGGGGCAGATGCGCCCCGAGGAGATGCATTACACGAATCAGCCGCATCCTGAGGATGGGTATGAGTATCCCGACGACTCCTATGGCTATGAACAGGCTCCGCGAGGGGCAGGGTTAGGCCGTATCGTCAACGTCATGGGTGCAGTAGCGTCGCTGGCATTGGTCGCCGGGATCGGCGTCTGGGGCTTCAAACTGGTGATGCGCGACGTTAGTGGCGTGCCTGTAGTTCGCGCCATCGAAGGGCCAATGCGCATTCAGCCGGAAAACCCGGGCGGCACCCCGGCCGATCACCAGGGTCTGGCCGTCAATGCGGTGGCAGCCGTTGGAACGGCAGCGCCGCCAGCAGATCGCCTGATCCTTGCGCCGCGCCCGGTTTCGCTGACAGACGAAGATACGCCTGTTGAACCGCTGAAGCCGACGCAGGCCGTGCATGTCGTCGAAGAAGAGATCTCGGATCAAGAGGCCGCGCAGCTGCGCCAGAATACAGTCGATGCCCTGGTTGCAGAATTGGCCGGTGGAGCGGCAAAAGCGGATGAACCGGCAGAGCAGGGCGTACAGCTCGCCTCGTTGGCACTGCCCGAGGAAGAGCCCGCCATTGATCCTGCTGATCTGGCCGCACAATTACCGGACCCGGAACTGGCGGCACTGCCCGGTGTTCGCCGGTCCCTGCGTCCGTCCACGCGGCCAGCCCGAGCGACGCCAAGCGGGATTTCATCCAACAGCAGTACCGAAGCTGCGATCAACGCCGCTGTCAAAGCCGCCGTTGGCGTTGACGTGGATCCGAATACCCTGTCCAAAGGCACGCGCATGGCCCAGCTGGGTGCGTATGAAAGCTCGGATGTGGCCCGTGCGGAATGGGATCGCATGAATGGCCGTTTTGGTGAGTATATGGCTGGAAAACAACGTGTTATCCAGAAAACCTCAAGCGGCGGGCGGACATTCTATCGTCTGCGTGTTCTTGGGTTTGATGACCTGAGCGACTCGCGTCAGTTCTGTGCCGCTCTGGTCGCACAAGGTGCAGACTGTATCCCGGTTGCCGTTCGGTGACATTCGGAGCTGCGATCACCGATGCCGAAGGGCTGCGCCTGACGTCAGAGGAAAAGAGACTATTCCAGCAGATGAACCCATTCGGGTTCATTTTGTTTGCGCGCAACATAGATACAGCTGAACAAGTTCGTGCCCTATGCGATGACTTTCGCGATGCCGTAGGGCGCAATTGCCCTATCACCATCGACCAGGAAGGTGGCCGTGTGCAGCGTCTGCGCGCGCCATTGGCACGCGAATGGATGCCGCCCCTGGATCATGCGGGCCGCGCAGGGGATCAGGCGGAACGCGCTATGTACCTGCGGTATCGACTGATCGCAAAAGAGCTGTTCGAGCTTGGCATTGACAGCAACTGCGCCCCGATGGTCGATTTGGCGCGCGACGATACCCATGGGTTTTTGAAGAACCGCTGTTATGGCTCTGACCCCAAACGGGTTTCAGTTCTTGGGCGTGCGGTTGCCAAAGGCCATCTGGATGGGGGTGTTTTGCCGGTGCTTAAGCACATGCCGGGGCATGGATTGGCAACGCTGGACAGCCACCATGATCTGCCGCATGTGGACCTGACACAGGACCAGCTTGTGCAAGCGGATTTCGAACCGTTTCGGGCGCTGAACGATCTGCCGATGGGGATGACGGCGCATCTGGTCTATGACCGGATTGATCCGCAACCAGCTACGATTTCATCTGCGATGATCGGGCTGATCCGCGATAAAATCGGTTTTGACGGTCTAATCATGACCGACGATATCTCGATGAAAGCGCTGAGTGGCGCGCCCGAAGACATTGCGCGTCAGTCACTGGCCGCAGGGTGCGACGTGGTTCTGCACTGTAACGGAACGTTTGACGCGCGTGCCAAGGTGCTGGAAACAGCCGGAGAAATGACCGCGCAAGCGCAAAAGCGCGCGGAAAGGGCGTTGTCGATGCGACAGAAGCCTGTGGAACTTGACATCCAAGCGGCCGAAGCGGAACTATCTGCCCTAATGGGCGGGCAGGTATATGAACGATAATCTCTTTAGCGAAGACCCGGCCTCGGTCGCGGATCGTCTTGCGGCAGAGGCGTTGATTGTTGATGTCGACGGGTTCGAAGGTCCGTTGGATGTATTGTTGACCCTGTCGCGAACCCAAAAGGTCGACCTGCGGAAAATCTCGGTTCTCGCGCTTGCGCAGCAGTATCTGTCCTTTGTGGAAAAGGCGCGCGCGCTGCGGATTGAACTGGCGGCGGACTATCTGGTAATGGCCGCTTGGCTGGCCTTCCTTAAATCCCGGCTTTTGTTGCCACCGGATCCGGATGACGAAGGCCCCTCGGGCGAGGAACTGGCCGCTCACCTGGCGTTCCAGTTGGAACGCCTGCAGGCCATGCGCGACTCTGCCGCGCGTCTCATGGCCCGTGATCAACTGGGGCGCGATTTCTTCAAACGCGGGCAGGGTGAGGATATCACCCGTATCCGCACCGTGACTTACTCTGCCACGCTGTTGGATCTGATGCAGGGATACGCCCGTATCCGAACTCGTGACGAGTTCCGCCCCTTTGTTATGGACCGCGATTCAGTTTTCACAATGGAACAGGCGCTAGAGCGGATGCGCCCACTGATCGGGTTTGCCGGGGCTTGGACGGATATGGAATCCTATCTGCCCGAGGGCTGGGACGCTGACCCGGTGCGTCGCCGCTCGGCCACTGCAGCGACCTTTGCTGCCTCGCTTGAGCTGGTGAAAGAAGGACATATGGAGATGAAGCAAACCGAGACGTTTGCTCCGATCCATTTGCGCAAAAGGACTGACACACGTGACTGACGAACCGCAAGACGAAGGCACCGGCACTCTGTTCGAAGCGCCACCCCTGGCGGAGCAGGAGCGCATGGTCGAGGCTGTGCTGTTCGCCAGTTCCGAACCGGTAACGATCGCCGATCTTGAGGCGCGGATGCCCCACGGCAGCGATGCGGCGCAAGCGGTTGAAATTCTTCAGAAACGATATGAGGGCCGCGGCGTACGTGTTGTGCGTGTGGGTGAGGCTTGGGCTATTCGCACCGCCCCCGATCTGGGTTTTCTGATGCAAAAGGAAACGGTTGAAACCCGCAAGTTGAGCCGCGCAGCGATCGAAACGCTGGCCATTGTCGCCTATCATCAGCCCTGCACGCGGGCCGAGATCGAGGAGATCCGGGGCGTCTCGGTCTCGCGCGGTACAATCGACCAACTGTTGGAAATGGAGTGGATCCGTCTGGGCCGTCGCCGGATGACACCCGGCCGTCCGGTCACCTTTGTTGTGACGCCACAGTTTCTGGATCATTTCGGGTTGGAAAACGCCCGCGATCTTCCGGGGCTCAAGGAATTGCGGGCTGCTGGGTTGCTGGAAAACCGGCCGCCCCCGGGCACGATGCCGTTGGGCGAAGGGCGTGATGACAGCGAAGATGAGGACCAGACCGAGCTGTTCGAGGAAGAGTGATAACTTGGCCCTTTTGTTGCCGTTGGAATCACCTATGTTGTGGCCAATCTGAGGAGTTGAGCAATGAATATGAATCGCATCATCGACATGATCATCCGCCAGATCATGCGGCGGGTCGTCAACAAAGGAATCGACAAGGGTTTTGATGTGGCGGGCCGGATGGGAAAGCCGAAACAAAGATCGGCTGTGCCTCATGACTCGGGCGCAAATGACGACAGCAACCGTCAAGCCTAGCAGATAAGCCCGGCGCAGGGCGTAATCTGAACGTGCGCCGGTTCAAGAAGTGTTAACCAACAGCCTTGAAGTGTTTGGACAGTTTCAGCCCCTGTCCCTGATAATTCGACGCGATGCCCGCACCATAAAGCTGCGTGGGCATTTCGGCCATCTTCTCATAGACCAGCCTCCCGACGACCTGCCCATGTTCCAGAACAAAGGGAGCCTCGTGGCAGCGTACTTCCAGCACGCCGCGTGATCCCGCACCGCCCGCCGCGGCGTGACCAAAGCCGGGATCGAAGAATCCGGCATAGTGCACCCGGAACTCGCCGACCATTGCAAGGTAGGGGGCCATTTCAGCCGCATACATGGGGGGAATATGGACCGCCTCGCGGCTAACCAGGATATAGAATGCGCCGGGGTCCAGGATGATGCGGCCATCGGTGGTGCGCACCTCTTCCCAGTATTCTTGCGGGTCATATTCCCCAATCCGGTCCAAATCGATCACACCGGTATGCGGTTTGGCCCGATAGCCAACCAGATCAGTGTCGGGCAATTGCAGGTCGACCGAGAACCCCAGCCCATCCTGAATGACTGCCGGTCCGTCGACCAGTGGCGAGTCGTTGTGCAACGCGGTCAGTTCCGCGTCGCTGAGCACTGCCTGACCCTGACGAAAGCGAATCTGGTTCAGCCGCATGCCCGGTCTCACCAGAACCGAGAATGAGCGTGGACAGATCTCGGCAAAAAGCGGCCCGGTATAGCCTGCCGGTACCCGGTCAAACTCGGTGCCACCATCGGTGATTGTGCGGGTCAGAAGATCCAGCCGCCCAGTCGAGCTTTTGGCATTTGCCACCGCACTGGTATCGGCGGGCAGGGCCAGTGATTCCATCAGCGGCACCAGATAGACGCAGCCTTTTTCTAGAACGGCTCCGTCGGTGATGTCGATGCGGTGCATCTCGAACTCGGCGAGACGATCCGCGACCGTACGTCCTTCGCCGGATAGAAATGAAGCGCGGACCCGGTAAGCAACTGTACCTAAACGTAAATCAAGGCTGGCGGGTTGAATTTGCGCCGGGATAACCTCGGGGCTGGCGGTGATCTCACCGCGGCCGATCATCGCCTCGATCTGTTGGTTTGGGCATACACCTGTCATTCCGATCCCCTCTGTTGCCAGAGCGGGATCTGGCCAGTCTGCCATAAACGTCGGTGTGATTTGGTCGGGCTAGCAGGACTCGAACCTGCGACCTTCCGTCCCCCAGACGGACGCGCTACCAGGCTGCGCCATAGCCCGACGTTGAGGTGTTCATAAAGACTTTCCCGGCGGGGGCAAGAGGAAATCATCGCCTTTTTTCTTATCCTGCCGACCGGTTCTCAATTCGGTTGATGACAGCGCGCAAGTCCTTGGCGATTGGTGCAATCCGACGCAAAAGATCGTCGTCAAACTCGGTCCGTTCCCACGCTTGTGTGGCGATGCCGCCCATCAGGGGGGCTTCATCCAGATACTCGGGCGCAGGCTGTGGTGGCTCTGCTTGTGGTTGCTGCGGCGCAGGCGGGGGCGTTTCGACCTGAGGGGCTTGTTCAGCCGGAGCGGTTGCCTCGGCTACCGGGGCCGGTTCGCCCAGATCCAGATCGATCTGATCGCTGGGCGTGGCAGGCTTGGCGGAAAAGGGCACGACAACGGTATCGTCTGCCGGGGCGCTTTCAGGCGCGGCGGGCTCATCCAGGCTGGGCGACAGCGAGGAAACATAGGCCACGCCTTGTTCACGCAGGATGCGTTGGACGCCTTTTATGGTGATCCCGTCCTCGTGCAGCAGCTTTTTGATACCACCCAAAAGGCGCATATCATTTGGCCGGTAATACCTGCGGCCACCCGCGCGTTTGACGGGTTTGACTTGGCTAAAACGGCTTTCCCAGAAGCGCAGGACATGAGCCTGAACGCCTAACCAGTCCGCAACTTCACTTATTGTGCGAAAGGCGTCGGGGGACTTGCTCATGACCGTTCCGTCCCGAATTTACTTGCGATTCCCTGCGGCGACGCGATCCTTCATCAGGTGCGACGGGCGGAATGTCAGGACACGTCGAGGCTGAATTGGCACCTCTTCGCCGGTTTTGGGATTACGGCCGATGCGGGCGGTTTTGTCCCGAACACTGAACGTACCAAACGATGAAATCTTGACCTGTTCACCTTGGACCAGTGCGTCCGACATGTGGTTCAAGACGCTTTCGACAAGCTGAGCACTTTCATTACGTGAAAGGCCAACCTCGCGGAAAACAGCCTCGCTCAGATCCATTCGCGTCAGTGTTTTTTCGCCCATACCATTTCCCCTGTTGATATCAGAGAATATGGTGATGGCAAATTCGCTGTCAATATCAATGAATTGCACGAGGCTGTGTAAGCCGTTTTGCGCCGGTTACCAGCGCAGAACCACTGCGCCCCATGCCAGGCCGCCGCCGATAGCCTCGGTCACGATCAGATCCCCGGTCTTGATCTGGCCCCGTTGTTTGCCCACTGACAGGGCCAGGGGAATCGATGCGGCGGACGTGTTGCCGTGATCCTGAACTGTCACGACAACGTTATCCATCGGCAGGCCCATTTTCTTGGCAGTGCCCTGAATGATGCGAATGTTGGCCTGATGTGGCACGATCCAATCGACGTCCGCGTTGGTCAGACCGGCACGCCCCAGGGCCGTTTCTGCGGTTTTGGCCAGCTTTTCGACCGCGTGGCGGAACACCTGATTGCCCTGCATCCGCAGATGCCCGGTCGATTGGGTCGACACACCGCCGTCGACATAGAGCAAATCCTTGTAGCGCCCATCAGAATTCAGGTCAGTCGACAGAATGCCGCGATCCTGCGCGGTTCCTTCGCTGTCCTGCAGCTCAAGAATCAACGCGCCGGCACCGTCGCCAAACAGCACGCAAGTGGACCGATCAGTCCAATCCATGATGCGCGAAAACGTCTCGGCGCCGATGACCAGCACACGTTTGGCCTGACCGGACACGATCAAAGCGTTGGCGTTGCTGAGGGCAAAAACAAAGCCCGCACAGACGGCTTGCACGTCAAACGCAAATCCGTGGGTCATGCCCAGGCGCGCCTGGACCATCGTCGCGGCAGAGGGGAAAGTCAGGTCAGCAGTCGATGTCGCCAGGATGATTGCGTCGATATCCTCGGCCTTCAGGCCAGCATCGGCCAGGGCGGCCAAAGCAGCGTTGGTCGCCAGATCGGACGTGGTTTCACCATCAGCGGCAAAGTGGCGGCGTTCGATTCCCGAGCGAGCTTTGATCCACTCGTCCGACGTATCTAGCGTCTTTTCAAATTCGGAATTCGGAACGATGCGCTCTGGCAAATAGTGTCCGACACCTACAACAACTGAACGGCCTGCCATTTGGGGGTACTGCCTTTATTGTTATTCGCCCGCCTTTGGCGGTACGTGCGCGGCATCTTGTGCAAGCTGGGCTGTCGATGCAACCCGTGCCGCCAATTTTTCGGCGAAACCGGACTCGGCCAGGGTAAAGGCCAGTTTGATCGCTGCCGAAACTCCGGTGGCATCTGCGCCACCATGTGATTTGACCACGGTTCCGTTGAGGCCAAGAAAGACACCGCCATTCACTTGGCGTGGGTCGATGCGTTTCTTCAACCGTTGCAGCGAGGTGATGGCCAGAACCGATGCGAGCCGGGACAGGGGGGAATATTTGAAGGCCTCGCGCAGCAGGTCACCGATCAGGCTGGCCGTGCCTTCGCCGGTTTTGATTGCGACGTTTCCGGTAAAGCCATCGGTAACAATGACATCCGCCTTGTCACCGGGAATGTCGCTGCCCTCCACGAAGCCTGCGAAGTCAAAATTCGCCTGCTCTGCGAATTCCGAGATCATCGCGTGGGCTTCTTTCAGTTCGGCCCGGCCTTTGTGTTCTTCGGTGCCAACATTCAGCAAACCGATCCGGGGCCGATCCAATGCCATGCCGTTGCGGGCATAAGACGCCCCCATCAATGCATATTGCAGCAGATCCTTGGCGTCGGCCCGCACATCGGCGCCGACATCCAGCATCACGTTAAAGCCCTGAGGGTTGCGCGAGGGCCACAGAATCGCAATTGCCGGGCGGTTTACACCCGGCAATTTGCGCAAACGCATCATCGACAGCGCCATCAGTGCGCCGGTATTGCCACAGGAAACAGCCCCGTGGGCTTCGCCTTTGCGCACTGTTTCCAGCGTCGACCACATCGATGTCTGCTTGCCGCTGCGGACGACCTGGCTAGGTTTGTCCTCCATCGTGACCACGTCGGGGCAATCACGAAAAACGACGCGTCCCTGCAGGACACGCCGTTTGGCGACAAGTTTGCGCAACTTTTGCTCGGGCCCGTGCAGAACGAAGGCGATATCGGGGTTCTTGTTTGCCGATTTGGCAATGCCCGCAACAACAGTCGCGGGCCCCGAATCTCCGCCCATAGCGTCAACCGAGATGGTAATCCGTCCGGCTTGCGTGGGCTGTTCCGTCATGCCTTGGCCTACGAGTTATGAGGCTTAGGCCGCGTCTTCGTCCAGGTCGATTTCGTCGGCCTGAGCGACGACTTCACGGTCATCATAATGGCCGCAGGACGCGCAGACGTGGTGCGGGCGCTTCAGTTCGCCACAGTTTGCGCATTCGTTCGGGTTTGCAGCAACCAGAGCGTCATGTGCGCGGCGATTGTTGCGGCGCGACTTGGAAACTTTGTTCTGTTGGACAGCCATGGTCTCAACCTTTGTCTATTAAGGGTCAGCAGATTCGCTGCTGGCCGGGTTTCATTCTTCGTTTTTCTAGTGGTTTGACGCGCGTTTAGGGGACGGGCCCCGCAATGTCCAACCCAAATTCCGTTGAGCGCGCGAAAATACTGCGATTCTCGGCATGTTCAAGCGATTTTTCTGGAGGCCTGCTATGACAGGAAATCAGACCTATGTCACTCGTCTTTTTTCAAAGCATCGCGCAAATTCGCCAGTCCGGCAAACGGCTTTGCGTCTTCGTCCGTCATCGCCTGTTTACCCGGCTCAGTATAGCCGGCCTGTTCCAATTCTGCGCCGTCCTTCCGTGGGTATTGGGGCAGGGCAAGCGACAGCGCCTCAACCATCACCGATGCGGGGTCGATTTCCGTGCCCAGTGCTTCGGTCTCATCGCCTTCGGGGATTTCGAATTCAGGCTCGTCGGGGTTTTGCCAGTCTTTCAGATAGATCCGTGACACAGGGATATCGATGCGCGTGGTTACGGGTTCAAGCGTCACGACACAGGGTTGAATCACCGTCGCCCCCAGTTTTCCGGCAAGAATCCAATCGCGTTTGCCTTGTGCCCTTACGTCACCCACAAAGCTGAGCTTGCGCAGACCCAACAATCCCAGTTCAGTTTTGATTGCGTCCAGGCCCTTGCTATCGGGGCGCAGATCAAACGGTGTGGGCGCGTTTTGGGGCAGGTCGGCCACCCGCAGAGATGTATTAGTCGTCATTCGTGACCCTTTCGTGTGTTGAACCGGGGCTGCGGTTTATGTAATCGGATAGGGTCCGCAAGGTCCCAAGGCAAGAGGATGTAAATGTTGAAGGTTGTGAACAGGTTGAAACCGGCGTCCAAAAGGCTTGTCTTTGCGGCCTGTTTGGTTGCGGCTGGCGCTTGCACGCCAATCTTCAAGAATCACGGATACGTCCCGCCGGCTGACCAACTGGCTGAGATCAAAGTGGGCGTCGATACCCGCGACAGCGTTGTTGAAACTATCGGAGCGCCCAGCTCTGCCGGGCTGGTGAAGGATTCGGGTTTTTACTATGTCCGCTCTCGCGTGCGCCATTACGGCCCTAAGCGCCCCGAAGTGGTGTCGCGCGAACTGGTTGCGATTAGCTTTGACCAGCGTGGCGTTGTGCGGAATATCGAACGTTTTGGTCTTGAGGATGGATATGTGGTGGTACTGGACCGCCGCGTGACCGAATCCAGCGTTCAGAACCGTGGCTTCCTGCGCCAGCTGTTGGGCAATATCGGCAACTTCAACCCTGCGAACATTCCGGGCGCGAATTAAGTCTGCGCCGCCTCTTGCTACGGTCACAGGACAGTCACATGTTCTGTGGTAGAACCGCTGCAACATGAAGCAGGTCAGCAACCGCGGAGGATGCGACCATGGCATTATTGCTGGGCAAGGGCAGATACCGGGCTCGTTTGGCGCAGTCACCACAGGATGTGGAGGCGGCGCAGAAACTGCGAACTCTGGCATTTGGGACGGATCAGATTGACCGGGATGAATTTGATACGGTCTGCGCGCATATCCTTGTTGAAGATTCGCGCTCCGATGGACGGCTGGTGTGTTGTTTCAGAATGCTGACAATGGAGCACGGGGCCGAGGTTGACCGCAGTTATTCTGCCCAGTTCTATGATCTGTCTGCCCTCAAAGGGTTCGACGGCCGCATGGTCGAAATGGGCCGTTTCTGCATTCACCCGGAATGGACAGACCCGGATATCCTGCGGGTCGCCTGGGGTGCGATGACCAATTACGTGGACCAGAACAACGTCAAGATGTTGTTCGGCTGTTCATCCTTTGCAGGAACCGAAACTGTCGAGTATCTGGACGCCTTTGCCATGTTGAAGCAACGGCATCTGGCGCCAAAGCGTTGGTTGCCGCGGGTCAAGGCCCCTGATGTATTCAAGTTTGCCTCTCGCCTGCGGCGTAGGCCCGATGTGAAAAAGGCTATGTTGCGGATGCCTCCATTGTTGCGCACCTATCTGATGATGGGCGGCTGGGTCAGTGATCATGCGGTTGTGGATCGGCATATGAATACGCTGCATGTATTCACCGGGCTTGAGATCGGGGCGATCCCCCCGGCCCGAAAACGGTTGCTGCGCGCAGTGGTCCGGTAGTTTGAGTATTTTCGAAAAGGTGAAACAGGGGCGTTGACGCTTTGTGTCCACCGGTTTAGCTGGCGGCATGGCGAGAATTCCTTTGTTGCAGATGTCCGGCATTTCCCTGACTTTCGGGGGCGATCCGGTGTTTTCGGGGCTGGACCTAGTGGTTCAGCCGGGCGACCGAGTTGCGTTGGTTGGGCGAAACGGGTCGGGAAAGTCGACCCTGATGAAAGTCATGGCCGGTCTAGTCGAGCCTGATCAGGGTGACATCGTGGTGCCGCCCGGAAAATCTGTTGGCTACATGGAGCAGGACCCCGGCATGGAAGGGTTCGCGACACTGGGCGATTACGCGTCCAGCGAGTTGGAGCCGGGTGAGCTGTACAAGGTCGAACGCGCGGGCGAGGGGCTGAAGTTCGATCCCTCCCGCCCGATTGAAACCGCTTCGGGTGGCGAGCGTCGCAGGGCCGCATTGGCCAAGCTGATGGCCGAAGCGCCGGACCTGATGCTGCTGGACGAGCCGACAAACCATCTGGATATCGAAGCGATTGCCTGGCTGGAACGCGAACTGGGATCGACCCGCGCAGCCTTCGTTCTGATTTCACATGACCGTGCGTTTTTGCGCGCTTTGACCCGCGCGACGTTGTGGATCGACCGCGGCATGGTACGGCGGCAGGAGCAAGGGTTTGAGGCTTTTGAAACCTGGCGCGACAAGATTTGGGAAGAAGAAGATCAACAGCGTCACAAGCTGAATCGTCTGATCAAATCTGAAGCCAAATGGGCGGTCGAAGGTATCAGTGCACGGCGCAAGCGAAATCAAGGCCGGGTGCGGGCTTTGCAGGCCTTACGCGCTGAAAAGGCCGCGCAGATCAAACGTCAAGGATCAGCGGCAATGTCGCTGGAAGGCGGACCAAAGTCTGGGCGAAAAGTGATTGAAGCCAAGGGGTTGTCCAAGTCTTTTGACGCGCAGAAGATCGTTCGGAACTTTGATCTGTTGGCACAACGTGGGGATCGCGTTGCCTTTGTCGGACCGAATGGTGTGGGAAAGACAACCCTGCTCAAAATGTTGCTGGGTCAGGAACAGCCCGACGAAGGAACAGTGACGCTGGGCACCAATCTTGAAATCGCGGTTTTCGACCAGGCTCGCGCGCAGCTGGATCCCGAAATGACCCTGTGGGATAGCCTGACAGGCGATCCCGAAATGCGGGTTTCCGGCAAAGCGGATCAGGTGATGGTCGGTGGCCAGCCAAAGCACGTGGTCGGATACCTCAAGGAATTCCTGTTTGATGATGCGCAGGCAAGAGCGGCCGTTAAGTCATTGTCAGGTGGCGAAAAAGCGCGTTTGCTGTTGGCGAAACTGATGGCCAAGTCCTCGAACCTTTTAGTGCTGGACGAACCGACCAACGATCTGGACGTTGAAACGCTGGACCTGTTGCAAGAACTGCTGGACGACTATGACGGCACTGTCCTGCTGGTTAGCCATGATCGGGATTTTCTGGACAGGGTTGCCACCACCACGATTGCGATGGAGGGCAATGGCCGCGCGACCGTCTATGCGGGCGGGTGGTCGGACTACATCGCGCAACGGGATGACGTTGCCGAAAAGAAAGCTGAAAAAGCAAAGACTTCGAAGTCAAAGCAAAAGCAGGAAGCGCAGCCGAAATCCGGACTGTCTTTCTCGGAAAAGCATCGGCTTGAGAAATTGCCTGCCGAGATTGCCCGCCTAGAGGCCGAAATCGGCAAGCTGGAAGAGCTTATGTCCGATCCCCAGCTGTTCACCCGTGAACCGGTCAAGTTCCAGAAGGCGACTGAGGCGCTGGTCGAACGGCAAGAGAAACTGGCCGCCGCCGAAGAAGAGTGGTTGGTGCTTGAGGAAAAGGCCGAAGGCCCCTAGCGGCGCGTCAACGGTCGGGCAGGGTTGCCGACAACCGTTTCCCCGTCCGCGACGTCTTTGGTTACAACGCTGCCTGCGCCAATAATGGCGTTGTCGCCGATGGTGACGCCGGGCATCACGATGGCACCTCCGCCAACCCAGACGTTTCGGCCAATGGTCACCGGTATCCCGATTTCCAAACCTTTTGCACG
The DNA here is from genome assembly GCF_059609665.1 of Ruegeria sp. YTSC230. Classification (NCBI taxonomy): domain Bacteria; kingdom Pseudomonadati; phylum Pseudomonadota; class Alphaproteobacteria; order Rhodobacterales; family Roseobacteraceae; genus Ruegeria; species Ruegeria sp. YTSC230. The sequence goes on from NZ_JBXWMC010000004.1 coordinate 380,003, forward strand.
CTCAACGGGGTCTTTGGCGTGCTGCGCGCAATAGATCTGTGCGTGTGGGCCAAACATCGTGTCATCACCGATCCGAACCTGCGCGGTGTCCAAAATTACGCAGCCCGCGTTGAAATAGACACGCGCGCCGAGGTGGATGTTAAGCCCGTAGGCGCAATGAAACGGAGCCTCAAGTAAGCAATCCGGCCCGACGCGAGCGAACAACGCCTGCAACTCGGGCGCCATGGCACCCCAGGCATCTGGCGGGCAGGTGTTATGTGCGTGGACTGCGTGCCGGGCACGGGTGCGCAGCGCCTCAAGTTCCGGGTCCAGGCAGTTATACCACTGCCCGGACTGCATCTTTTCCCGCTCTGTCATGGGACAGGCTTAACGCATACGAAGGGCTCCGTCGATGCGGATGACTTCTCCGTTCAAGTAGCCCATCTCGACGATGAAACCGGCCAACCGCCCGTATTCTTTCGGATCACCCAGACGTGCAGGGTTTGGGACATCTGCCGCCAGTTGTTGTTGTACTTCTTCAGGCAGGCCCGCCAGCATCGGCGTCATGAAAATTCCCGGAGCGATGGTCATTACGCGCACTCCGGTCGAGGCCAGATCGCGCGCCATTGGCAGCGTCATCCCCACGACACCGCCTTTTGAGGCTGCGTATGCCGCTTGTCCTTTTTGCCCGTCGAAGGCCGCGATTGAAGCGGTGTTGATGATCACCCCGCGCGCGCCGTCCGGTTCGGGTTCGTTCTTAGCCATTTCAGCTGCGGCCAGGCGCGAGACATTGAACGTTCCCACCAGATTGATGTCGATTGTGCGCTGAAACGCGTCCAAAGGGTGGGGGCCATCTTTGCCGACCGTCTTGATGCCATAGGCAATCCCGGCGCAGTTCACCGCGACCGTGATGCGGCCCATCTTGTCCTTTGCATGCTCAATTGCCGACGCGACTGAGGTTTCGTCTGTCACATCCGTTTCTGTAAAATGCCCACCGATCTCTGCGGCCACTTTTGGGCCGCGCTCAGCGTCGCGGTCCAGAAGCGTCACCTGCGCGCCCTGTTCTGCGAAATAGCGGGCGGTTGCCTCGCCCAGACCTGACGCGCCGCCAGTTATGATTGCCGCGGATGTCGATAGTTGCATCACGGATACCTCTCCAAAATTTTGACACTTTTCTGCCACTTTTTATGTGGCGGTCCTAATAGATGTTGTATATTTGGCCTATCGGACCGTCACAACTGGTGTCGTGCCCGAGTTTAATGAGTGGTGGTGAGCCAAAGTTAACGCATCTTCAGCGGATATTTATCCGCACTTCATTTGCGGCTCCCACTTGGTAATCGAAGACCCTGACGCACTTGGGTGTTAAGGCGCAAGGAGCTAAATGATGCGAATTAAACTGAAATCTAGCGTTTCGGCTTTGGTGGCCTCTCCGTTTGTTGGGGCGCTTCTGGTGACCACAGCGCAAGCTGCATCTGGGGTTTGCGACGCACGCACAGCACGGATCGCAGCAAATGCAGGAGACTACCAAACACTGTGTGATTGCACTCAGGTGACCCCGAGTTTCCTGAACCGGCTGCAGAAGCACTCCGATTTCGATTCGATACTGGCTGCAACTGGTCAACAGTGCCCCGGTTTGGCCGCATTGTTGACGGATTTTTCAACTGGAACGATCGCGGCGGTGACCTCGAATGGCGAAGATCGTGATTCCAGCCAGTCATCTGGGAGCGGTTCCAATTCCAGCGGTGAGAATGGTTCGGGCGGCGAATCTTCTGGAGGAGGTAGCTCCTCTGGCGGCGGGTCTGGTGGCGGAGCGCCAGGCGGTCCCGGCGGAGCACCAGGTGGCCCAGGTGGTGGAGACGGCGGCGGAAATGGCGGCGGCAGCGGCGGTGGAGACGGCGGCGGCAGCGGCGGTGGAGACGGCGGCGGCAGCGGCGGTGGAGACGGCGGCGGCAATGGCGGCGGAGACGGCGGCGGCAGCGGCGGTGGAGACGGCGGCGGCAACGGCGGCGGCAACGGCGGCGGAAATGGCGGCGGCAACGGCGGCGGTAATGGCGGCGGCAACGGCGGCGGAAATGGCGGCGGCAACGGCGGCGGTAATGGCGGCGGCAACGGCGGCGGAAATGGCGG